>JAVXSC010000027.1:0-20543 GCA_036643355.1 Myroides sp. | reverse complement strand
ATCTTCTTGCGAGATGCCGTTTTCTGCCCAATCAGTTGCTGAAATGCGAACTGAAATTGGTTTGTCAGCAGGGAAGTTCTCGCGAACTGCATTGAAAACTTGTAACGGAAAACGTAAACGGTTTTCTATAGATCCGCCAAATTCATCGGCTCTTTTATTGGTTAAAGGCGATAAGAATGATGCCAATAAAAAGCCGTGATGTGCCTGTAATTCAATCATATCAAAGCCTGCTTTTTCTGCATTTTTGGTAGCATTTGCAAACTGATTTATTACATTTTGCATGTCATCTGCAGTCATTTCTTTTGGAACTGCCATTTTATCGTTATACGCAATTGCCGATGCCGAAAGTAATTCCCAAGCATTATCAATTGGTTCGTTTGTACCTTCCCAAGGTTTTTTAACAGAACCTTTTCTGCCTGAATGTCCTAACTGAATTCCGATTTTTGAAGAAGTATTTTCATGAACAAAATCAGTAATCTTTTTCCATTCTGCAATTTGCTCTTCATTGTAAATTCCGGCACAACCCAAAGTAATTCTTCCGTTAGCATCAACAGCCGTCATTTCAGTAATAATCAAGCCTAAACCGCCAATTGAACGTGAAGTATAGTGCTGAAAATGCCAATTGTTAACCAAACCGTTGTTCGCCGAATACTGCCCCATAGAACTCATAACAATTCGGTTAGAAAGCTGTAAACCACGCAATTTATAGGTAGAAAAAGCGGCAGCATTTGTGTTGTTATTATGTTTTTGATTAAATTCCTGAAGAACTTTATCGGTGTACGATTGATCTCTTAATCGAAGGTTTTCATAAGTTACTTTTTTAGACCGCGTCATACATCCGAATGAAAACTGATAGAACGGATATTTATCGTATCGATTCATGTTTTCAAACCATTCTAATGAAACCGACGCAGCGTACTGAATCATCTCTACAGGATTTCTTCTGGTTTTCTTGTATTGCTGAAAGGTATTTTGAACATTATCTGGATTTGCCATTAACGAATCAAACAAACCAATCGCGCAATCCATAGCCAGTTTTGTACCCGAACCAATTGAGAAATGTGCAGTTGCTTTTGCATCGCCCAATAAAACAATATTTTTATGATGCCAGTTTTTATTGGTTACGTGCGGAAATTGCCGCCATTGCGATTTGTTGGTAATCAATGAATGACCATCTAATTCGTCTTTAAATATTTCGGAAAGTTTGGCAACGGTATCTGCTTCATTTTCTATTTCGAACTGCAGGTTTTTCCATGTTTCATCGGTACATTCAAAAATCCAGGTGCTCATTCCTTCTTCGTATTGATAGGTGTGAGCAACGATGATTCCGTATGGTGTTGTTCTAAAAAAATAGGTAAAAGCATCTAATGGTTTGGTAGATCCCATCCATACAAATCGGTTTGATTTTAATTGAATATTCGTTCCAAATTCGTTTTGAAACTGGGTACGAATTCCGCTTCCAATTCCATCGGCTGCAACAATAATGTCTGAATCGTTAAACTGTGAAAGATCATCAACGTTTTGTTCAAAATGTAATTTTACACCTTCTTCTTCGCAACGTTGATGCAGTAGTTTAAGCAAAGTTTTACGCGAACAACCGCAAAAACCGTTACCGGCAATGCTTACTTCTTGTCCGTCACGAGCCACAATGATATCGTCCCAATACGCAAATTTGCTTCGAATTAGTTCGTACGACTGCATATCGCGTTTTAAAAATTCGCCCAAAGTTTCATCGGAAAAAACAACACCAAAACCAAAACTGTCTTCGGGTTTGTTGCGTTCGTACACGTTAATTTCCCAATGGGGCATTGCTTTTTTGGTTAAGATTGAAAAATAGAGTCCGCCCGGACCACCGCCTATAACCGTTATTTTCATAGATTTCGTTTTATTGAGAAAGTTTCACCCAGTTTGCTGTAATTGGATCCAGCTAAACGGGCAACAGGTTGGTATTTGTCTAAATTAATTCGGTAATTTTCCAGAAGAATTTCATCGGAAATATGCATCATCAGTACTTTGCCGATAACTATACATGCACCTCCGTTTTTATGATCTTCCAAAAAATAATGATGCACCATTTCGCATTCAAAATGGGCTTTGGCTTCGGCAACTCGTTTAGGTTTAATCAATTCGCACGAAATAGGAGTAAGGTTTGCCAGCTGAAATTCATCAACAGCATTTTCTACCGCGTTAGATGTAGTGTTCATTTGTTCCACCACATCTTCGGTAACCAAATTAACGGCGAACTGTTTGTTTGCCAAAACATTGTTTAAGGTGTCTTTGTTTTTATCGCCGGTACGAACCGTTGAAAACATCACATGTGGCGGATCTTCGCCCACCACATTAAAGAACGAAAAAGGCGCAAGATTGTTAATTCCGTTTTCATCAACAGTAGAAATCCAGCCGATTGGGCGCGGAATTACCAAACCTGTCAATAATTTATATAAAATACCGGAATCGGTATCTTTTACAGAAATTTGCATAAAAAAATGTAGTTTACACAAATAACGTAAAAAATATTTATAATGCTGATTTTTTTTAGATATTAATAAGTTATTTTACCGTGTAAGTATAGTGATTTCTTTTAGCGATATGAAAGTATCCCAATGCAAAATTTGATTGATTTGTCTGGTTTACGATGTTTCCTTTAATTGTTCCCATTGGGCTTGAAAAAGGATTGCCGCTGTCGCCGGAAATTGATAATAATTTTGACAAATACTGATGATATTGTTTGCTGATAGATGTTATGGAATGATTCAACGTATCGCCCGTTTTTAAGTCTTCTTTATCAAAAATGTACAGATCGTTCATGATGTTTCCGTTTGTGAATTGATCGTCGGTTACACCAAAATAATTATCAACAGGCGAAATCATTTGTACGAGATAGTGATTTTCTTCGTTGTCATTATCCTGGAAATTAAACATTATTTCATACGAATCTCCACCAAAACCACCATCATCTTTTTGATCGACACTTAAAATTTCAGGCGATGTTAATAGGGTAGAAGTTGCTGTATAGGTTTCGTTATTGTACACCACGGTTAATTCGTAATTTCCTTCTATTTCTGGCTGAAAAATTTCGTTGGTAAAATCTCCGTTTCCTATACTTGCAAACTGATAAACTGTGTTGCTGTCGTTATCTTTAATAGAAACTTCGGCATTATCAACAGTCGGAAAAACGCCCGAATAAAAATCGGTTGTGGTAGAAAGATGAATTTTGTTGTAATCGGTTTCGCCTACAAAAAGGTTTCCTTCAATAACCAAACGCGGTATGTTTTTATCAAAATCAAGCGTAATATCTTCTTCGCAGCTAACAAAAAACAAACTGCAAATACTAGCGAATATATATAGTAACTTTTTCATATTAAAATTTAAAATTATAAGAAACACTTGGCACAATTCCAAAAATAGAAAGCTTGGTAGTTTCGGTCATGTTGTTAGAATCTTCAACTGATCTAAAATTAATCGATGCTGCGTTTTTACGATTATACACGTTGTAAATTCCAAAAACCCATTCGCTTTGCCATTTACGGTTTTCGTTTTTAGTTGGCGAATATGTTGCCGAAATATCTAAATGATGAAAAGCCGGCATGCTGTAATTGTTACGTTTGTTGTAGTTTGGTACCTGCACGCCTAAGAATTCATATTTTCCGTCAGGATAAGTTACCGGTCTTCCTGATTGAAGGGTGAAACTTGCGTTGAAACTCCATTTTTTAGTGAAATCATAACTGGCAACAATTGATAAATCGTGCAAACGATCGTGCGGTGTTCTGTACCATTCGCCATTGTTTATACCCGTTTCATTTGCTGTTCTACCAGCGGTTTGCTGCATACTTTTAGCAATAGTGTAGGCAACCCAACCTGTCAGTTTACCTTCGTTTTTTCTGAATAAAAACTCCAAACCGTAAGCTTCGGTTTTTCCATTTAAAAGTACTTGCTCAATGGCACGATTTCCTATTAAATCGGCACCATCAATATAATCCAAGCGATTTTTTCCTAATTTAAAATATGATTCAATTTCTAACGAATATTTATTGTCGTTTAAGTTTTGAAAAAAACCAACGGCATACTGATCAACAATTTGCGGTTTAACGTAAGGACCACTTGGTTCCCAAATATCTAACGGAGTTGCCGATGTGGTGTTTGAAATTAAATGAACATACTGCGCCATACGGTTGTAGCTCATTTTTACCGAACGATCGTCGTTTAATTTTACCGAAATAGCCACACGCGGTTCAAAATTATCAAACTTGCTTATGCTTTTATTTTTGCCGTAATACTGTGTGCCGATTGGAACTGCTTTTTCATACGTATCGGTCTGCTGATTGTAAACCACCGGATTATTGTTCTCGTACAAATTGATGTTTTCTTCGCCCAAACGATTAAACATGCTGTATCGCAACCCGTAATTTACCGATAAAAACGAATTAATTTCTTGTTCGGCTTCTATAAATATTGCGTTTTCCCATGCATATTTGTGCGGAATTTGGAACGAATTGATCTGTGAATCGGGCTTGTTAGGCTCCATTGTACCCGGATTGAAATTATAGTACAAACTGCTGATTCCGTATTTTAAAGAAAATTCATCGTTGATTTGATGATTGATTTTATAATTGAAATCGTAATTTTTAATACCCGAATCCCAACTGAAACCAACAAAATTTAAAGTCAATCCGTAGTAATAATCAGAATATCTAACCGAAGCTTCACTGCTAATTTTTGATGAATATTTACTGTTCCAAGTTAAATTGGCAACCGTGTTTCCGAATTTATTATCAAAACTATCATTGAATTTAAAAATATCCCTTCCAAAATATCCAGTAAAGTACAACTGATTTTTATCGTTCATTAAATAACTCCACTTGGTATTTAAATCGTAAAAATAAGCCGAACTTTCAATATCGGTCAGTTTTAAAAACAAATGCGCATACGATGCACGACCTGCAAACAAATACGATAATTTATCTTTAATAACCGGGCCTTCTACCATTAATCTGCTTGATAAAAGTCCGATACCACCAGTCGCCTTATGATCTTTATAATCACCTTCTTTCTGATTGATTTCTAAAACCGATGAACCACGACCGCCGTATCGAGCCGGAATTCCGCCTTTGTAAAGTTTGATATTGCTAACAGCATCATTATTAAAAACCGAGAAAAATCCGTATAAATGCGAAGATCCGTAAACCGAAGTTTGATCTAACAACAATAAATTTTGATCTGATCCGCCACCACGAACATTAAATCCCGATGTTCCTTCGCCCGAATTTACAACTCCCGGCAACAATAAAATGGTTTTCAAAATATCGGTTTCACCCAAAACCACCGGCGCTTTTTTAATTTCGGCAGCAGTAAGCTTGTTAACACTCATTTCGGGTTTACGAAGGGGACTTTTGTTCGATGTTGTAATAACGATTTCATCTAAAGACTGATCGTCTGGCTGCAAGGAAATGTTCTGAACCACATCTTTTGTAAGATCGATTTTTTGCGAAACGTATTCAAATCCTTCCACATAAACCGAAAGCTGATATGTACCGCTTGCGGCCATTAAGGAGTAATTTCCTGCATTGTCGGTCTGTAAAACAGTTTCATCATTGTTTAAAGCAACTGTTACGGTAGTTGATGCTAGCGGCGTATTGTTTTTAGCTTGCGTTACTTTGCCCGATAGTTTGTATTTACTTTGTGAAAAACTTAAACTTGTAACAAATAACGATAATACTAAAAGTGTTTTTTTCATGAGTTTTTTATTAAACTAGTTAAGTAACGTAATGAAAGGTTTCTTTAGTATGTTTTAATTTCTCTGATTTGTTACAAAATAAATGTCTTTTTATAAATTAGATACGTTGTAACTCTTCGGAATTGCCCGATTGTCTTTCGTTTGTTTGTATGTTTTTGTTGCCAAAACGATAAACTAATGAAAAGCGTACACGTTGTGCATCCCAAATATTTTTAAATTTTTGAGTTACACCATACATTTCTTGTTTGCTGTATTCACGTCCGTTAAAAATGTCGCTGCCACTAATGCTAAATTCTAATTTTTTGTCTAACATTAAATATTTTACTGTTGCATAAAATTTAGCATACGGTTTTAGTTCGAAATTTTGATATGTTTCGCCAAAGTTTTGAAAGTAACTTAAACTGAAAAACAGTGTTTCGTTAGCGTTTAAAGTAAAATCATTTGTGGTAAAAAAAGATGCTGATGTTCCTTTGTATGTTTGGTCTGAAATTGCAATGTTTGAAACCGAATAATCAAAATTAAAAGTATTTACACTGGTCCACCAATTTGTTATTTTTGCTGTGTAACTCTCTGTAATTCCAATATTTGTTGCATCAACATAATTCATCCAAATGTAATTGTTTTGTTTTGTTTCGGCATTTAACATCGATGCTTGGTTAACACCGTCTTTCATGTTAGAAAGATATATTCGACTGTCTAGTTTTTGAAAAGTGTAGGTTAATTCAAAATTGTGTGAAAAGGAAGGTCTTAAAAACGGATTTCCCTCATTGTAACTAAATTCGTTGTTTATAGTTCTAAAAGGATTTAAACTTTCGTAGCTAGGACGGCTAATTCGTCGGGAATAATTAAAGCCTAAACTGCTTTCATCGGTAAAATTGTGCATAACATACAACGTAGGAAACAGTTTTAAATAATCGTTTTTATGACGATTATCGTTTTGTAACGAATAACCTTCTGTTTGGGTAGATTCTAATCGTAAACCAGCCTGAAAAGTCCATTTTTCTGAAATTTTCTTATTTGCCGAAAAGTAAATTGCCTGATTTTTCTCTGTATATTTAAAATAGTTCGATAAATTTTCGTTGTTTACAAAAATATAATCGTTGTTTTTATTCAATGCTAAAATGTTGTTTTTTGATGTAGATTGTGAAAAACGAAATCCTGTTGAAAAATCGGCAAATTTAGTAGGCAGTTCCAAATCTGCTTTACCAGAAATATTCTGAATTTTAATATCAATATCGTTAATTCCTGTATAAGTTGAATTTGGAATCAGTTCATTTGTTGGTGTAAACCCTGCGTACGTGAAATCGTTTGTTTTTGGAGAATTATAGTTTACAAAATCAATATCTACACTTAGTTTTCGTCCTAAAGTATCTAATTTGTATTCTGAGTAAATGGTGTAAATCTGCTGGAAAGTTTTATCGCTTGACGTTGCGTTATTTCTTAAAAATTGATTTACAAAACCGCTTTCATGATCAAAAATAGTTGTAACCTGTGGCTGTGTATCAGCAAAATTAGAATTATAGATTGATGCTTTAGTACCAACTTTCCAGTTTTTATTTAACTGATAGTCTAAAGCAATTTTTCCGCTAACGAATTTGTTTTTAGCATAAGAAGCGTTTTCGTTTTGCCAAAAAGCATCGTTGTAATAAATATCATTATTCCAGTTAATAAACGATCTACGCTCACCTAGGTTTAAAGAACTTTGGAATGTAACTTTGTTTTTTTGCAAGTTAAAAGCCGCGTTATATTGTTGCGTGTTTCTGCGACTGCGTTGATAAGTAGCACCCAAAGTTGAATTCCAGCTGTTTTGCTTTATTTGTTTGGTAACTATATTAATAATTCCGCTATTACCTTCGGCTTGATATTTAGCAGGCGGTGTTGTAATAACTTCAATTTTTGATAGGTTAGAAGCACTTAAACTTTCTAAATAATTAGTCAGTTCCTGTTGATCCATATAAGTTGGCTTATCGTCTATTAATACTAAAACAGAATTTTTACCCGAAATACCAATGTTTTCTTGCGTAACAGTTACACCGGGCGTGGTTTTAAGAGCATCTAACGCCGTTCCGCCTGCTGTTGCTGTGCTGTTTTCTACATAATAAATAAAACGATCGGCTTTGCGTTCGGTAAGTTTTTTGCTCGCTTCTATAACCAACTCATTTAAATTTGTTGATGACTGTACATTAATAATACCGAGATCTAAATTGCTTGATAAGTTAATTTCCTGTTCATAAACAATTTCATTAAAATAAGTTATTTGCAGATTATAGTTTTTTTCTGAAGCTTCAATTTCAAATAAACCGTTTTCGTTTGTGCTGCTAAAAATAGTATCGTTTGCAATTAATTGAATATCATAAAAAGCGGCGACTTCGTTATTTTCTTTTACTAAACCTTTTAATTGATGTGTTTGCGCAAATGCTGAAATAGTAAACACAAAAAAGATACATGCTAAAAATACTTTTGTTTTCATTATAGTTTATTTTTTAGCAAAATTTGATTTTATGTAGGTGATATTATTTTTATTTCGACCAATAACAAAAAAAATCCGACGAAAGTGTTCATCGGATAAAAACATTATTTTGTCGAAATAATAAGGTTGACTTTTAATAAAAATCTATTTTTACACGATAAATAAATCAAAGAATATGAAACAGAAATATGTAGTTGCTTTGCACATTTTGTTTTGGGGATATTACTTTTTACAAGAATTGGTAACCTTAAACCCAAGTACTCAAACCCTTAGCATTCCTTTATTTTCGTTTACCTTTACAAACCCTGAAGTAGCCATAACGTATTCGTTTACCTTTTTGTATGTTTTTATATTTTATTTAAACTATTTAATTGCTTTGCCGCGTTTTTTTGATGTAAATAATGTAAAACAAATATTTTTGGCATTACTATCACTTTTTGCCATTTTTATTGGGTTTCGCTATTTTATTGAAGAATTTTTATATTTAAAACTTTTCGGATTTCATAATTATTACGATGGAGTATCAATTCCGTATTATATTTACGATAACATTCATTACGGAAGCCGCCCAATTGTAGCATCGTCTGTATTATGGTTTATTGTGAATATGTTTCGTTTGCAGAAAGATCAAATTCGATTAATTGAAAGTAAACGCGAAACAGAAATTAACTTTCTTAAATCACAAATCAATCCGCATTTTATCTTTAATACGCTGAATAATATTTACTATCTGGTTTTTGAAAAGTCTGAAAAATCATTAAAAGCAATAGAACAATTAAGCGGATTAATGCGATATATGACGTATGAAAGTCAAAATGAAACCATTGCGATACAAAATGAAATTGATTATATAGAAGATTTTATTCAATTGGAATCTATGCGTATCGTAGGTAAAGCGAACATCATTTTTGAAAAAAATATTGAAAATTACCAATATCGAATTCCACCATTATTGTTGATTCCTTTTATAGAAAACGGCTTTAAACACGGCATTGTAAATAATGAAGAGCATCCGTTCACTATCAAATTAAAACAAGACAGTAATTCATTTGTTTTAGAAGTAGAAAACTTAATCAATCAATATAAAAAAGATAAACAATCGGGGATAGGAATCGATAACATAAAAAAACGTTTGCAATTGTATTTTCCTGATAAACATTCGTTAGAAATCAATATAAAAGAACAAAAACACCAAGTTAAATTAACCATTAATTTATGAGAGTAATAAATTGCATTATTTTAGACGATGAGCCTATGTCTGTAGCGTTACTTTCTAAATATGTTGATAAAATTCAAAACTTAAATTTAGTAAAAGCTACTACAAATCCTTTTGAAGTGCTGGAATTTACCAATAGCAATCCTGTGGATGTTATATTTATTGATATTCAAATGCCCGAACTTACCGGTATACAGTTAATGGAGATGTTGGGTAATAAAACCAAATTTGTAATTACATCGGCATACAGTGAATATGCTTTGCAGGGATATGAGCACAATGTAATAGATTATTTATTGAAACCTGTTTCGTTTGATCGTTTTTATAAGGCTGTTGTAAAAGTTCAGGAAGTTTTTAAAGAGAAAACCTTTACGAATGTGATTGCTGCCGAAGAAAAATCAGATGATTTTTTATTTGTGAAAACCGATGGTAAATTAATTAAGATAAATTTAAACGATTTGCAGTTTGTTGAAGGATTAAAAGATTACCTGTACTTACATTTAAAAAATGAAAAGTTAATTGTTTTAGATACTCTTAAAGATTTTGAATTTAAATTACCCAATAATTTTATGCGTGTACATAAATCTTACATTGTTAGGTTGGATCAGATCGAAAGTATTGAACGCAACCGTATTTTTATTCAGAACAAAATAATTCCGGTAGGCGATACGTATAAAACAAAATTTCAAGACTGGGTAAAGAGTTTTATATAAAGTTTTAGAGCTATAGCAATAGCCATTTGGGTTGAACCAATTCTTTAGCTAAATGAGCCCAGTTATATTCTTGATAATTATTTTTGTTCATCCACACAAATTTATCAATTTCATTTGCTATTACCGGTTCAAAAAAGTAGGGCAGATGTAACCAATAAACGTAACCATGTACCATTGTATTGTGTTCGTTTACGGCTTTTGTTTGGTGAGATCCTAAAAACGTTAGCTGCTGAGGTTGTATTTCCAAACTAATTTCTTCTTTAGCTTCGCGAATTATGGTTTCAATATCTTGTTCACCATTTTGAATTTTGCCACCAGTTAACTGATAAAATTCTGAGTTTTTCTTACAAACCAAAAGCAGTTCTTTGTTTGGATTGATAATGGCAACCGATGCTATATGTAAGGTTTTCATGGTGATAATTTATAAAGAAGGTATCTATACTTTGTTTTCTTTTATGAAGTTATAGATTGAAGTTGTTAGGTTAATTATTTCTTTACTTTTTTTATAAATCTCCCAGGAGATATTTTCATTAAGAACTAATTCACTTAGTTCTCTTTTGTTTACTAATGTGCCTAGAACACCTTTGTTATTTTTGTAAACAGATTTATTGATGATTTCTTTATCGTTGATTTTACCTATATTTACTCGTAAGTCATCTAAAAACTTACCTATATATTCTTTTTTATAATTTTTTGGATTTATAATTTCTAAAGAATTTGTTAGCTGATCGACAATGTCTTGTTCATTTGTATCTAAAAGTTTTTTATTACAGTAAAAAGGTATTGTTTTTATCCATATTTCCTTGGTTAGAATATTCTCTATTTCTCTAATGTTTTTAATAATATATGTATCAATATTGTTGTTTTGTTCTAAACTTTTTATCCTTTCATACTTTTTTGAACCCACATTTATATTATCAGAATCAGCTAAAAGAAAAATTTTATTATTTAAGGCTAATGCATTAATATTTTTCTTAATATCATCTTCCATTTCAGCATTTAATTGCTCAAAAATATAATGATCTATATTTGAACCAGCATATTCGAAAAATGCAAAATCAATATCTTCTTTTAAAATTTCAGCGTTGTTTGAAGTATCGTCAATATAGGCTTTTAAAAAAGCTTTAATATAATTTCTGTCAGATATTCCTTCAACCCAAATACTACAATTTGCTAAGAAAACAGATGAATTATTTACTCCAATATCTCTTAAGATACTGTTGTCGCCTTTATTTACATTTCTAATTTCAAATTGTTTTTCTTTAGTATTATCCGAATTCCTTTGCGAAAAGGCATAAATAGAAACATTATTTTTTTCTATACTCAAGTCAAGAAAATGATTGGAATGTGTAGATATAAAATACTTTAAATTTTTCTCCTTAAGAATCTTGTTGTTGCATATTTGATCTAAAAATAAGCGCTGCATGCCTGGATGTAAATTGATTTCAGGTTCATCTATAAAAATATACGAGTTATTATCTGCCATGTATATTTTAAACATCAAAATTATTAAGGCTTGAATTCCATCTCCTAATTCATAAAGTTTTCTATCCGTTTCTCCTTCAATATGTATAGTAATATTGTTATTTGTATTGTCTCCTTTAGTATTACTGTCAAAGTTATATTCAGCTACAATATCTATAGTTTTTTTGTTGAAAAAATATTCACCAATAAATTTTTCAAACTCTTCAAATTTTTTACGATTTTCTTTACCCGAATTTCGGGCGTTTAAAATATTTTTATAAAGATGTAAACCCGTAAAAATTTCGATTCTTGAGTTTTTTAAATTATAATTCTTTTCAATTGTATCCTTGAAAAAATCTTCTTCAATTTTTTTTGAATTGGTACTTACTTGGAATAATGAATGTGCAGACCTTAAAGTAGGTATAAATGTTTTACTAAAAAGTTTTGACTTCTGAGGTAAGTTTTCATTTATTCTATTTAACAAATCTTTAATTAGCCGATCACTTCTAAAATATTGAATAGAGTTAAGTTTTTCATTTACTTGACGTAAATGTGGTTCAAAATTTATAATAGAATTTAGTTTAATCTTGAAATCATTTGCATCGATAGTGTTATATTGTCTTAGTTTGTTATATCGTTCGGTTAGAAGTACAGCTTGATTATTAAATTCACCAATAGTGTTTATAAGATCAGAAGAATAAAACCAATTATCTAATTTAATCAATTCTCTCATAAAACGACTTTTGCCACTATTGTTACTACCTATAAATATATTGATATCATTTACACTTGGTAAGTATTCAATATGTTTTTCTTCATTTGGTAGAAAGTATGTAGGAAATGTGCATTCACGATTTTCGGAATCGTAATTTAAATGAAGATCGTATAAAATATTTTCTTTTTTGTCCATTAAAAATCTTATGAAACTAATTACTAAAATACAAAACTATTTGCATAAAAAAACCGTCGAATTTACGACGGTTTTTAAGTATGTAAATTATGAAATTATCCTAATTTAGAAACAATTGCATTTAACGTTGCAGACGGACGCATAGCTTTTGATGTTAAATCAAAATTTGGTTGGTAATAACCTTTAATTTCTTGCGCTTTACCTTGCGATGCTATTAATTCTTCGTTGATTTTAGCTTCGTTTGCTGTCATTTCTTGTGCAATTGGAGCGAATAAAGCTGCTAAATCTGCATCTTTAGTTTGTGCTGCTAAAGCTTCTGCCCAATACATTGCCAAGTAAAAATGAGAACCACGGTTGTCTATCGTTCCTAATTTTCTTCCCGGAGATTTATCTGTAGCCAGGAATTTTTCAGTAGCAACGTCTAAAGCATCTGCCAAAACTAATGCTTTTGGATTGTTTTGTGTTTGCGATAAATGCTCTAAAGAAGCACCCAATGCTAAAAATTCACCTAACGAATCCCAACGTAAATAACCTTCTTCAATAAATTGTTCGATGTGTTTTGGAGCCGATCCACCTGCACCGGTTTCAAACAATCCGCCACCGTTCATTAAAGGAACAATTGACAACATTTTAGCCGATGTTCCAACTTCTAAGATAGGGAATAAATCGGTTAAATAATCACGTAATACGTTACCTGATACCGAAATAGTGTCTTCGCCTTTACGAATTCTGTCTAAAGAGAATTTACAAGCATCAACCGGAGCCAAAATGCGGATGTCTAATCCTGTGGTATCAAAATCTGGTAAATATTTGTTTACTTTTTTAATGATTTCTCTGTCGTGCGCACGGTTTTCATCTAACCAGAAAACTGCCGGAGTTGCAGATAAGCGTGCACGGTTTACTGCCAACTTAACCCAGTCTTGAATAGGTGCGTCTTTAGTTTGACACATACGGAAAATATCGCCTACGGCAACTGGTTGCTCCATAAACACGTTTCCTTCTGCATCAACAATACGGATTGTTCCTTCTGCATCTGCTTGGAATGTTTTATCATGCGAACCGTATTCTTCTGCCTTTTGAGCCATTAATCCAACGTTAGGAACAGATCCCATTGTTTTTGGATCTAATGCACCGTTTGCTTTACAATCATCAATAACTGCAGTGTAAATTCCAGCATAAGATCGATCTGGGATCAATGCAAATGTATCTTGTTGTTTACCTTCTTTGTTCCACATTTGACCCGATGTACGAATCATTGCCGGCATAGAGGCATCAACAATAACATCAGATGGTACGTGTAAATTGGTAATTCCTTTATCAGAATTTACCATTGCCAAAGCCGGACCATTTGCAATCGCCGCATCAATCGCCGCTTTAACGTCAGCTTCTTGTGCGTTTCCTGCAATTTTACTATATAATTCGCCTAATCCGTTGTTTGGATTGATATTTAATTCGTTGAATAAGTCTGCAAATTGTGCAAAAACATCTTTAAAATACACTTCAACAATAGCTCCGAAAATAATAGGATCCGAAACTTTCATCATCGTAGCTTTTAAGTGTGCAGACAATAATACGCCTGCTGCTTTAGCCTCTGCAATTACAGCGGCAACAAAGCCTTTTAGCGCAGTAATGCTTAATACAGATGAATCAATAACTTCGCCTGCCTTTAATGGTGCTAATCCTTTTAATTCTTTTACAGAACCGTCTGTTCCAACAAATTCTATTTTAAACTGAGAAGCGTTTTCAACAGTAACAGATTTTTCTGTTCCATAGAAATCACCTGATTCCATGTGAGCCACTTTTGTTTTAGAATCTGCAGACCAAGCACCCATTGAATGCGGGTTTGCTTTTGCATAATTCTTAACAGCTTTTGGAGCACGACGGTCAGAGTTTCCTTCGCGAAGAACAGGATTTACTGCAGATCCCAATACTTTTGCATAAGAAGCTTTAATTGCTTTTTCTTCGTCGTTTGTTGGATCTGCAGGATAATTTGGTACTGCATAACCATGTGCCTGCAATTCTGAAACAGCAGCGGCAAGCTGCGGAATTGAAGCTGAAATATTTGGTAATTTAATGATGTTAGCTTCAGGTGTTTTTGCTAATTCACCCAATTCTGCCAAGGCATCACCAATTTTTTGATCTTCTTTTAAGAATTCAGGAAAGTTTGATAAAATTCTTCCTGCCAACGAAATATCGCGTGTTTCCATTTCGATACCGACTGGTGCAGTAAAAGCTTTAACAATAGGTAAAAATGAATAAGTTGCCAACATTGGCGCCTCATCTGTTAATGTGTAGATAATCTTAGATTTTGACATTATTGTAAGATTTATTAAAGTCGAAATTAATTTTGTTTACAAATATAATAAATACACTTATATTTTTTTGATTGTAAACCGATAATGATGTAAGATTTAGTAATTTGATAATTGCGCAGTAACAGTATTGCAGAACTGATAATATTATCGAGTAAAAAAGAATATTTGATACCACAGGGTATTAAAACAAAAAAGGTTGTTCATAACGAACAACCTTTTTTATACAAGTAATTTTTTAACTTTCTACTACTTTCCCTTTAATAGTCAATGTCACTATACCACCCTGAACATTCGTTGCATTTGATTCCACTGTAATGATCTTAGAAATCGGACCAGGGTTCATGTTGTATCTTACTTCAATTTTGTCAGATTTCCCTGGCATAATTGGTTCTTTTGGAGGTTGAGGTACTGTACAACCACAAGAAGAACGTGCTGCCGTAATAACTAAAGGCTCATCTCCTGTGTTAGTAAACTCAAAAGTTCTAACGCCTGTGTCAACACCTTTAACAACAGTACCGTAATCGATTGTGTTGTTTTCAGCTTTAAACTCAATTTTTGGACCAGTTTGTGCGTATGAAGTAGCTCCAACTAATGTCATCGCTACTATTCCTAAAAATTTTTTCATTGTTTCAATTAATTTTAATTATGTAAATTTAAATAGTTTCAAATGAAATCCAAACAATATTGATTTTTTTTGCATTTCGTTATGATATTTTCAAAACCTGTGCCAAACTTAACAAATTTAAAATTAGTGAACTAAATTTTAAAGATTATTGTATTTTTGTTTTTTTATCACACGATTTAAACAGTAAAATATATGACAATTCCTGCACAGTTTGATGCAAAACAAGTTGAAGCCAAGTGGTACGACTATTGGATGAAAAACAATTATTTTCGTTCAACACCAGATCATAGAACACCTTATACAATTGTAATTCCGCCACCAAACGTCACGGGGGTTTTACATATGGGGCACATGCTGAACAACACCATTCAGGATGTCTTGATTCGTCGTGCGCGTTTAAAAGGTTTCAATGCTTGCTGGGTTCCGGGAACAGATCACGCGTCTATTGCTACCGAAGCTAAAGTTGTTGCCAAATTAAAGGCAGAGGGAATTAATAAAAACGATTTATCGCGTGAAGAGTTTTTAAAGCATGCTTGGGAATGGACCGATAAATATGGTGGAACTATTTTAGAGCAGTTAAAAAAGCTAGGTGCTTCGTGCGATTGGGAACGTACAAAGTTCACAATGGACGATGAATTGTCTGCTGCCGTTATAAAATCGTTTGTTGATTTATATAATAAAGGAATGATTTATCGTGGTTACCGCATGGTTAACTGGGATCCGGAAGCAAAAACAACGTTGTCTGACGAAGAAGTAATTTACGAAGAACGCCAAGGGAAACTATATCATTTAAAATATCAGATCGAAGGTACAAACGATTTCATTACCATTGCAACGACGCGTCCCGAAACTATTTTGGGAGATTCTGCAATATGTATCAACCCGAACGATGAACGTTACACACATTTACGTGGAAAAAATGCCATTGTGCCTATTGCAAACCGAGAAATTCCTATTATTTTCGACGAGTATGTTGATATGGAATTTGGTACAGGTTGTTTAAAAGTTACGCCTGCGCACGATGTGAATGATAAAGATTTAGGTGAGCGTCATAATTTAGAAATCATCGATATTTTTAACGATGATGCTACAATGAACGATTTAGGTTTACATTATAAAGGTAAAGATCGTTTTGTGGTTCGCGAAGAAATTTCTAAAGAATTAGAAACAATCGGAGCATTAGAAAAAGTGGAGAATCACTTGAATAATGTAGGAACTTCTGAACGAACAAAAGCAGTTATCGAACCAAGATTATCAGATCAATGGTTCCTTAAAATGGACGAATTGGTGAAGCCTGCCATAAAAGCTGTTCTTGAAACCGAAGAAGTTAAACTGTACCCAAACCGTTTCAACAATACCTACCGTCATTGGATGGGAAATATTCGCGATTGGAATATTTCGCGTCAGTTATGGTGGGGACATCAAATTCCGGCGTATTATTACGGTAGCGGAAAAGAAGATTTTGTGGTTGCTGAAACCATTGAAAAAGCAGTTGAATTAGCTCGAACCAAAACATCAAACAATCAACTTCAAGCGTCTGATCTTACACAAGATGCTGATGCTTTGGATACGTGGTTTTCGTCTTGGTTATGGCCAATGTCGGTTTTTGATGGAATTGTGAATCCGGAAAATGAAGAATTCAAATATTATTATCCAACAAACGATTTGGTTACCGGTCCGGATATTTTATTTTTCTGGATTGCCCGAATGATTATTGCTGGATACGAGTTTACAGGCGAAAAACCTTTTACAAACGTATATTTAACCGGAATTGTTCGTGATAACCAACGCCGTAAAATGTCTAAATCATTAGGTAATTCTCCTGATCCGTTAGATTTGATCGAGAAATTTGGAGCTGATGGTGTTCGTTGCGGATTGTTGTTATCATCATCTGCAGGAAACGATATTTTGTTCGATGAAGAATTGTGCAATCAAGGAAAAGCGTTTACAAACAAAATTTGGAATGCTTTTAGACTGATTCAAGGTTGGGAAGTATCGGAAACAATTCCACAGCCCGAAGCATCAAAAGTTGCGGTAGCTTGGTACGAAGCCAAATTGCAAAAAACGTTAGCTGAAATTGAAGATCATTTTGAAAAATACAGAATTTCTGATGCTTTAATGGCGATTTATAAATTGGTTTGGGACGATTTTTGTTCGTGGTTCTTGGAAATGATTAAACCGGGATATCAACAACCAATTGATGCTGTAACGTTTAAAGCGGCGACAGAAATGTTAGAAGCGAACTTAAAATTGCTGCATCCGTACATGCCGTTTTTAACCGAAGAAATTTGGCAGCATATTGCAGAGCGTTCAACAGAAGATGCGTTGATTGTATCAACTTGGCCAGAAATTAAATCGTTCGATCAACAGTTGATTGCCGATTTTGATTTTGCAAGCGAAGTAATTGCGGGAATCAGAACTATTCGTAAAGACAAAAATATTTCGTTTAAAGAAACAATCGATTTAAAAGTGTTGAACAACGAGAATGCTTCTAAAACTTTTGATGCCGTTATTGAAAAACTAGGAAATGTTGCAAGTTTAGAATATGTAAACGAACAAGTTTCAGGTGCTTTATCTTATCGTGTAAATTCTAACGAATATTTTATTCCGATTTCAGGTTCGGTAAATATCGAAGAAGAAGTGAAGAAATTAGAAGAAGAATTAAAGTATTTACAAGGATTTTTACGTTCGGTACAAGGAAAATTATCAAACGAAAAGTTTGTAAGCGGTGCACCAGAACAGGTAATTGCAAACGAGCGCAAAAAAGAAGCCGATGCTTTATCAAAAATCGCAACAATTGAACATTCTTTAAAAGGATTGAAATAAGATTGATTTTATAAAATAAAAATCCTCTCAATTCGAGAGGGTTTTTGTTTTAATAAACTTCCGCTAATTCCACTTTTGTACCGTCTTCTCGAGTAATAGAAGCTCTAACCGATGTGATTTTAAAGTTTTCATCTTCGATTTCTTTAACCGTCTTATTAAGATCATTGAAAATATTATTTAAGGTTTTGTAATCGTCCTCTAGTTGCTTTTTATCTGAATTTTTGTTTGAAACAATTACAGTTTCTTTTCTTTTTGCTAAAAGTTTTTCTCGTTGTTCTTCCAACTCTTTTCTGCGTTGTTGTGTTTTTTCTGAAATTTCGTTTCTTTTCTTTAAAAGTTGCTGACGACTTTTTTCTCTTTCTTTTCTGCTTTGTGAAATAATCTCTTTTCTTTCTGCAGCAACTTCATTTCTTTGCTTCATTGCTAATTCTCGTGCTTTTAAAGCTTGTGTTTTTTGTTGTAACGAAACTTCTTTTTTAGCTTTTGTCGTGATTAATAATACACCATCTTTTGCTTTATCTCCGTATTTTTTAATTGCTTTTTTATCTTTTAAAACATCAATACGTTCAATATCACCGGGGTGAATTTTTCTGAAATCTTCAGAATTCAGTTCTTTACCATCAACAATATAAATTATTTTTTGATTTGATGAACTACCTATACCTTTAATGGTTACATGCGTGTCTTTATCATTTAGTTTTTGTACTTGTATTTTGTTTGAAGAGGAAAGACTGTCTTTTCTTTGCTGATTTATTTTATTAATGTGGTTTCTTAATTCTTCTTCAGTTGATTCTTTACCGTTAATGAATATACTGCTATGAGTTTTATTATTCGCTGATTGAGAATTATCATCTGCAAGTTTAAAAGTAAACATACGACTGCCAGAATTATCATCATCATTGGTTGATAAATTTACACTAGTGCCTTTCTCTGGATTACCAGCATCAATATGAACCGATTTGATTGTTGAAGTATCGAAATTTTTCAATTCTTTTTTATTCATTAAAACCCCATCAATTACAATTGGAAATTTTGATGCAACTTTATCAAACTTTTTTCTGTCATTTTTCAATATATCTAAATCTTTTTCAACAGTATCTAAGAGCATGAAAAAGTCTTTTTCTTTTTCTGATAATTGATTTTTATTTAGGTTTTTATTATTTTCATCTGATATAACTTCGCTGTATCCTACTTCGCCTTTATGAACAATTTTAATGTCATATTCATTGTTTGTTTTATGGACACGAAGATTAAAAGGTGAAAAAGGTTCATCTTTTTTATAAGAACCTATAATATTTGGAGTAGTACTTTTAGGTAGTAAAATACGGACTGATGTTAATTCACCATCTTTATTTCGCTTTAGGTTATCAATAGTAACATTTAAATTATATTTTTCGCGAAGCATTTTCACCATTCTTTTGTAATATTCATCGTCGTATTTACTGTGAATCATTACATAAAAAGAATCTTCTACTTCGTCGTTTTCAAAAACTTCTTGTACTTCAATAGTTTCTTTAATTTGGGCTACCGTTTCAATCTGAAACAAGGCAAAGAAAGCCACTAAAGCCGGTGTTGCTAATAAAAATTTAAGTTTTTTCATATTGGTTGATTTTTTAGAGTTTAGTTGTAAAATGCGGTTTTTAATTTCGCTTGCGTTGTACGAATTCACAAATTGAATGGCGTGTTGTGTTTGAAACTGTAACAGATTTTTTTGATACAACACGCTTTCTGTGGTTTCAATCATTTTTTGATCTACAATGAATTCCAGATTTGTATTTATAGCACGCTGCATTACTTTTACCAACGCATTGAACCAGAAAGCTGCAGCAACCAATTCAATTAAAATGAGATCAAATGTGTGTTTTTGGTTTAAGTGGATGCTTTCATGGTCTAAAATGATTTTGTGGTTTTGCCATTGAAAAAAGTTTTCCGGAACAACAATCCATTGATAAAAAGAGTAAACAGGTTTGTTATCTGCAGTAATTTTAATGTTTGAAGCACCTAAACTCGGCAGTTTTTTTATAGAACGATACAGTTTTGCAACTGCATATATTTTTCTGATTATTAAAACAGAACTTATAAAAAGAATCAGTTAAACTGAAATCTGTTGTAAATCGATAGATTCTAGAAAAGATTGTTCTTTAACAACTTCATTAACAAAAACATTTTCATTATCGTTCACAAAATATTCAACCGGAATTGGCTCTACAAAAACCGTTTTTGTAAAAGTAACAAACTGAGCAGTGATCGAAACGATGATAGATCCTATA
>JAVXSC010000026.1:5042-21161 GCA_036643355.1 Myroides sp. | reverse complement strand
CAGATTTAGGCGGAATGAGTTATTTTGATATGCAGCTAAAAAATCAGGCTTGGGTGTTGAGCAGTATGCGTATCGAAATTGAAAAATTACCGCAATGGCACGAAACTATTGAAATTGAAACTTGGATTGAAACACTTGCGGGCATAAAAACCATTCGAGATTTTGATGTGTTTTTAAACGATGAAAAAATAATTGGAGGAAACAGTCTTTGGGTAGTTTTAAATACCGAAAAACGCAGACCCGAAGCTATTGCAATTTCGCACGATCATTTAGAGAAATATCCTGAAAAGAAAGCTACACTACAAAAATTCGGCAAGATTGATCTATCGCAAAATGCAGAATTAGTCAGTCACCATAAAGTCGTATTTTCAGATTTAGATGCACTGAATCATGTAAACAACGTAAAGTACATTGAATGGTGTTTAGATTGTTTACCTATTGATATTCTTGAGAAAAACCTTATCAAAGCAATCGACATTAATTACTTAAAAGAAGTAACTTTTAACCAAAAAGCCGCGATTTATTCTTTAATTAATGGAAAGAAAATCTATTTTTATATTAAATTAGACGAAATTGTTTGTTTCGCAATGAAACTTGAATTAACCGATATCTTATGAAAAAAATACTTTTTTTAGCTTTTACGCCTCTACTTTTCTCAAGTTGTACGAACGACTTTTACGATGGTGATACCCGAACAGTAATAGAAGGAAAAGTTGTATACAACAATGTTCCTTTAAGTAATGCTGAAGTTAATTTTTATCCAGTTTACAACAAACCTAAAAATGGAACAATAGCAGAATTATTGTCTAATGAAATAGTTTATGACCAATATCAAGATGAGCCTATAAGCATTTCTAAAACAACAACTGATGTATCAGGTAAAATAAGTATTTCTATCCCCAGAAATGAAGACACAAGTGTATATATTGTAAAAATAACACGTGGTAAAAATAGTAAATATTACGGTTACGTATCTCTCTATAACACAAATAACTATTACGTTAATTTAGGCACTTTAAACTATTAATTATGAAAAAGATAATCATTTTAATGTGCGTATCACTTTCGTTATCAAGTTATTCACAAGATGAAAAAAAATCAAAAGTTGGTTTTGTTGATACTTTTCAATTTACTTTTGGATTTTCAAATTTAGCTCCAAATAAAAGTATGGTGGGCGATGCGCATTCCGAAGCATTTCCATTAATTGCGGCACGGTTAGGAATTTTTAGTTATAGTCGATTTACTGCTGGTATTCATGCATCTTTACATAGAATGGAAACTAAAAACAATAACTATTTTGGCTTTTTTCATAGAACAACAGCCTTTACACCTGGGTTTTATTTAAGTTATTATCAGCCAATAACAGCAGAAAGTTTAATTGAACCTTATGTCTCATACGATTATACAAAATATACATCAACCGGATATGGTAGTAAAGAATTAGATTTTGAAAGTGACGGATTAGGTTTAGGTATCGATTATCAACATAAAATTGGTAGCAGAGCTTATGTAACTTTTGGATTAAAATACTCGTTTAATAAAATACGGACAGAAACGCATCCAAGCTGGGAAAAATACATGAACAACTACAACTTTATGTCGACTAAAATTGGTTTTACTTTTTCTAAAAACCGACTTTAAGAAAATTTAAACTCCCTTTTTTGATATTGAATTTTTATTAACGCATAACTTTTGATATTTTTACAAAAAAAATCCATGTCAGCATCTATCTTAAAACTACATAACGCAACCATTTTTCAAGAAACCGAGCCTATTTTAGCCGATGTTAATATTGATATTCAGAAAGGTGAATTCATTTATTTAATTGGAAAAACCGGTTCAGGTAAAAGTAGTTTAATGAAAACGCTTTACGCCGATTTAGATTTAAAACAAGGCGAAGGTGTTATTGTTGATTATGATTTACGCACTTTGAAACAAAACGACATTCCTTTTTTAAGACGTAAATTAGGAATTGTTTTTCAGGATTTTAAGTTACTTCCAGACAGAAATATTTTCGAAAATTTACTATTTGTTTTAAAAGCAACCGGCTGGACAAACGAAGTTGATATGAATGCACGTATCGAAGATGTTTTAGACCGTGTAGGTATGTTACAGCATATTCGTAAAATGCCTCATCAAATTTCGGGTGGTGAGCAGCAACGTGTGGCAATTGCCCGAGCTTTGTTAAACGATCCGGAGTTAATTTTAGCCGATGAACCAACAGGAAATTTGGATCCGCAAACAAGTGTTGAAGTTATGGAGGTTTTACAGCAAATCAATCAAAACGGACGTACAATTTTAATGGCAACTCACGATTATGCTTTGTTATTGAAATATCCTGCTAAAACGTTGAAATGTGATGAAGGAAAAGTTTTTGAAGTAGTGCAGAAAACTGTTTAAAATGATTCGATTACTTACAAAAGAAGATTTTATCGATGTTTATACCAAGCTAAACCAAAGGGGTTTGGGTTTTATTGCATCAAAATTTTCTTTAAAAAAAGAATCAAGAATCAGCAGTGCCTTTAATACTTTCAGATTAGAAAACACCAATTGGTGGGATATTCCTGCTGTACAAACACGTTGGAATAAAATGATTTCGGGCGATGAAAAGACCGATTTTAGAGATTACTTAATCAACCACCATTTAAAAGATAAAAAAGATTTAAAAGTTCTTTCGTTAGGTTCAGGCACTTGTCAGCATGAAATTTATTATGCGAGCTTCAGTACTATTTTCAGTGAGATTTTATGTGTCGATCTAGGTTTAAACAACATAGAAAAAGCTCAAAAAATCGCACAAGAAAAGCAATTAAACAATATTCATTTTAAATGCGAAGATATTTACAAAACCACTTTTAAAGAAAATTATTACGATTTGGTTGTTTTTCATGCATCATTACATCATTTTTCGAATTTAGACCAATT
This sequence comes from Myroides sp., assembly GCA_036643355.1. Classification (GTDB taxonomy): domain Bacteria; phylum Bacteroidota; class Bacteroidia; order Flavobacteriales; family Flavobacteriaceae; genus Flavobacterium. The sequence goes on along the minus strand of JAVXSC010000026.1, from coordinate 18,239 downwards.
ATTCAAAGACAAAATAATTCCAGCTTTAAAAGGCAACGGATGCTTGTTTATCAATGAATATGTTGGCGCGAACAGGTTTCAGTTTCCTCAAAATCAAATCCAAACCATTAATAAAGCCTTAAATACAATTCCCAAAGAATATAAAGTTAGAGGAGCTACTAATCTGGTAAAAAATAAATTCTACGGCAACGGATTATTTCGCGTTTATTTAGCAGATCCTTCAGAAAGTGTTTCGTCTGCTGATATTTTAGATACCGTTTACAAGTATTTTAATGTGGTTGAAGAAAGATCGTTCGGCGGAAATATTTTAATGAGTGTATTTAAAGATATCGCTTATCATTTTGTTGATTTAAATGCTGAAAAGCAGACTATTTTGAATAATTTGTTTAAAATTGAAGATGATTATTTAAAAGAAAACAAACCCGATTTTTTAATCGGATTTTATCAAAAAAAATAAAATGCTTTCTATATTAATTCCTACATATAATTACAATGTTTTTCCTCTTGTTAAAGAAGTCAGGGATCAATGTATTATTGAAAAAATCAGCTTTGAAATAATTGTATTAGATGATGCTTCTCAAAATTTTCATAACGAAAACAATGAAATTAATAGTTTAGATAACTGTTTGTATTCTATTTTAAATCAAAACATTGGAAGAAGTGCTATTAGAAATTTATTATCTACAAAAGCATCGTTTGATAATTTACTTTTTTTAGATGCCGATGTTCGAATAATTAGTAATCAGTTTATAAAAAACTATATAAATTTCATTAGAAGTAATTCAAATTACGGTGTTGTTTATGGTGGAATTGTTTATCAGGAAAGTAAACCTAACGACAACCAATTACTGCGTTGGATTTACGGAAACAAACGAGAAGCATTGTCTGCCGAAAAGCGAAATGAAAATGTTTATGTTTCCTTTTTAACGCTTAACTTTTTAATTAAAAAGGAAATTTTCAGCATTGTTCGTTTTAATGAAGACATTCCAAATTTACGTTACGAAGATTTGTTGTTTTCATTCGATTTAATGAAGAATAAAATAGATTTAAAGCATATAAACAATCAGGTAGTGCATAATGGAATTGAAACCAGCCATGTATTTATGGAAAAAACAAATGATTCGCTAAAAGGCTTGAAATTTCTTTTGTCAAAAAACTATTTACCAGACGATTACGCAAAAATAAGTGCTGTCTTTAATTTATTAAATCAAACAAAATTATTGTTTTTAATAAAAAAAATCTACAAAATGCAAAAAAATAGTTTTGAAAAAAACTTGTTGAGTAGCAAACCTTCCCTATTTATTTATGATATTTACCGTTTAGGATATTTCAGCCAATTATAAATGACACCTTTCTTTTCAGTAATAATTCCGCTTTATAACAAAGAAAAATACATTCAAAATACGTTGAAATGTGTTTTTAATCAATCATTTACAAATTTTGAAATTATTGTTGTTAATGATGGTTCTACTGACAGAAGTTTAGAAATTTTAGAGGACTTTTCTGACGAGAGATTAAAAATTATCCATCAAAAAAATCAAGGAGTTTCTGTCGCTCGAAATACCGGAATGCAAAATGCTAAAGCTGATTATATTTGTTTTTTAGATGCCGATGACACATGGAGACCAAATCATTTGCAGGCATTTCATAATGCAATTACTAAATTTCCCGATGCGAAAATGTATTGTAACAGATACGTTACTCAAATTTCAAAAAATACATTTATTGAGAATAAATTCATCGATATTCCTGGAAATTACGAAGGTTATGTAACCGATTTTTTTAAAAGTAGTTTAATAAACAGAGTTGCATTAACATCGGCAGTTTGCATAAATAAGGATATTTTTAATGAGATTGGTGGATTTGATCCTACACTAAAGAGCGACCAAGATTTAGATTACTGGATTAAAATTGCATTGAAATATAAAGTTGCTATAACTGCTGAAAATACAATGTTTTATAATTTTATCAATGCAAATAAAAGTTTATCTAAAGATCAATCGAAATTCAAAAAATTAACTGATTTAAACCAATATGTTGAAATTGAGAAAAGTAATGAAAGTCTAAAATTATTTTTGGATGTTTACAGAATTGAATATGGATTAAATTATCATATTTTGGGTTTAAAAGATCAATCTTTAGAATATTTAAAATATGTTGATCCTAAAAACATGAATTTTAAAACAAAAGTGCTATTCAAATTACCATCTTTTATGCTAAGATTAATGCTAAGAATAAAGCAAAATTTACGTAATTACGGTATAGATTTTACAGTATATCATTAATAACTTTTTCCCATTGCTTTTTAATTGCTTCCATTTGAAATTTCTCAACTGATTTGTAAGCATTTTGCTTTAAAAACTGATAAAGTTCATTATTAATTATCAACTCATTCATTCCTTCAATCATTTTCTCTTTATTTTGATTTTCAATCAATAAACCATTAAATCGATCTGTAATAATCTCATTGGGACCGGTTTCACAATCAAAAGAAATTACAGGAGTATGCATTATTAAAGATTCTATTAAGACCATCCCGAAACCCTCATATTTACTTGTTAAAACAGTAAATAAGGCATTTTTTAAATAGTTTTCAGGGTCGCGTATAAACCCTTTGAAATCCACAAAATCTGAAATATTTAATTTGTTGGCTAAAGATTTCATTTCATCTAATAAAACGCCATCACCCAAAATAACTAATCGGATTTCTTTTGCTGGAAGCATACTTTTTGCATAACATTCTAGTAAAACATCTATCTGTTTTACATTTTCATGATCCATGCGCGCAATAGCTAAAATATAGTTTCCAATATTTAATCCGCTTTGTTCAGTTGCTTTAAAATCTGTAAAATTATAAATGGTTTGTGCATTTAAAAATGAAAATTCTCTATTAACTTTTCGTTCAATTCCCAATGAATCGCAAATAAACAGCCGTTTTTTAAACAACAACCTATTCAATTTATCAGAATTAAATAGATAACTGTAAATATCTGAACTGTGAATGTGATTAAAAACCATTTGTTTGTGGTAAATAAGTTTTTGCCACATAATTTCAGTAATCCAATTTAAACGGTATCTGTGGTCAGCAATCAAAGTGAAATTATTTTCTTTAATTGATTTTTTAATATTTAAATAAGCTTTGATTTTGGAGAAAAATCCTAATTGATCAATATTATACTGATGGAGTTTTCCAGTAAAAGGATAATCCACTTTCGATTCTAAAACATACAAATGCACATCGTAGCCCATTTCTTCGAACAAAAAAGTACTATTTGCTACTACCCGCTCTAAACCACCAGACGATAAAGAATAAGTAACCAATGCTATTTTATTTTTTTCCAATATCTTTGCTGTAAATTAAAAAAATGTCTTTACCTATTGTTTCTGTAATTTGTATTTGTTTTAACCACGAAGCTTTTGTGCAACAAGCTATAAATTCGGTTTTAAATCAAACTTATAAAAATATAGAATTAATTGTTATTAACAATGCAAGTTCAGACAATTCTCATAATGTTATTACAGAAATTACAGATAAAAATCCATCAATAAAATATATTCAATTTACTGAACCCATAAGTTCTACAAAAGCTTTTAATCATGGCTTTAAACATTCTAAAGGAACTTATTTAATTGATTTGTCTGCAGATGATATTTTGCTTGAAAATTGTATTGAAAAACAGGTAAATTTCTTTGCAGAACAGAATGGTAATGTTGGTTTAATTTTTGGAAATGCATATCATATTAATAGTCATGATATCAGAACAAAACCGTATTTTGAAGTTGATCAAAAAGACAAAGTAACCGATTTATTATTACACAAAACAGATTACGTTAGATTGCTTTCAACTGGAATTGTTATGTGCTCGGTTTCATCGATGTTTACACGAAAGCATTTTGAATTATTAAAAGGATATAATGAAGAGTTGTTTTTTGAAGATTTAGATTACTGGTTGCGACTTTCTAAAGTATATAAAATTAAATTTTTAGACGATTTTTTGGTCGAAAAAAGATTTGTAGAGAACTCTTTGGGAAATCAGTTTCATAAAAACGATGAGTTTTCGAGAAAGATCAATAAATCGCTTCGACAGATTTACAATGAATCAATTCTAAGAAACACATCTAAAATAGAAAACAAAGCCTTGTTGAAAAGAATTCATTACAGCATGGAACAATGTTTTAAAAATAAACAATGGTTAGAATTTTTAAAGTTTTCTGTAATTGAACTAAAGTGTAGAATTCGATTATTTTAGATAATTCGTAAAATCATTAAAATCACGTATGTAATCGCTTTCATCAAATTCGTCAGAAGAAACTACCAAACAAACCGATCCTGATGAAAAATTTCGCAACTCTCTCCAAGTATTTACAGGAACATATAAACCTTCGTTAGGTTTAAACAAATGGTATACTTTTTCTTCGGTTCCATTATGTAAAACCACTTCAAAACTACCCGAAACAGCAATTATAAATTCCTGCTGATTTTTATGTGCATGCCCGCCACGTTCTGCTCCACTTGGTACATCATATAAAAAATAAACACGGTTAATTTTAAAAGGAATGGTATTTCCTTGAATTACAGATAAATTCCCTCGAGGATCTTCAATTTTTGGTAGTGTAATTATTTTGCTCATACTTTTTTTTGGTTATTTATTTAGTATAGATTTTATTTTTCGCATTAATAATTCATTTAATAAATATTTATCTAATTTGAAACCACTATAAATTATTGATAATACAAAAAACAGGATAGTAGATAAACGGTAGGCTAATTCATTAAAATAAAAATAGCATAAAATAATTATTAAACATGAAATAATAGTAAAAAGTAAAAGTTTTTTGGATTGTTTTTCTAAATTAAAACTATAATTAATCTTCGCAAAATAATAAGTATACATAGCAGATAAAATATAGTTTATTGTTATAGCCAAACCTATTCCGTAGAGTCCAATGTATTTATAAAATACAATCGTGAATAATATATTAAATATATCGCTTATTGCATTGATGTAAAAATATTGTTTAAAATTATTATGCGACAAAATGATATATCCTACAATATAATTAAAACCTCTAAAAAAAATTGAAACAAGACCAAAAATTAAAATCTCATATACTGGTAAAAAATTCACTGAAAACAATAACTTAATAAAAATATCACCTAAAAAATATAAAAGAAATATTGCAGGCATCAAAATTATTAAACACAATTCAAGCTGATTATTTATTAATTTATTGGTTTCAAATTCATTATCAGTTTTTAAAGACTGTGTCAACTTTGGAAAATAAAATTTATTAATTCCAATGAATAAAATACCTACATATGAAACCATTAAAATATTACCTACATGATAATAACCTAAAACTACTCCCTCATCAATAGGTTTTAAATAATAACGGATTAATAAATAACCTGACAATCCAATACAGGTATTTAATGCCAATAAACTACCAGATTTTGTAAATCGTTTAAAGTTGTTTTTTAATTCCTCTTTAGGAATTTTCACTGAACTTATATTGTATTTTTTCGTACCTCGCCAAAAAAATATCATATTTATCACCGAAGTTAAAATCATTGATAAAATAATACCTTGAATATTGTACAAATAATAACAACTTATTATAATAACAACATTTATAACGTTGGTAATAATATTCAATACAAGTAGCTTTTTAATTTCCTGTAAACCTTCTAAAATGATAGTTCTACTCTGAACAAAGCTTGTGCACACAAAATAAACTGCCAAAAATACAAACCAAATAGAATATTTATCTGTTCCAAAAGTTCCTCTGCTTAAATAAGTGGAAAATAAAATTGAAATAATTGCAGCTAAAAAACCCGTTGCAAGTGAAAATAGATTTATAAATTTAATAGAAGACTGTAATTCATTTGATAATTTATTAGAAGCAATCTCTCTAATACCAGTAAAATTTAAACCAAAACTAGTCAAAGAGATTATTAATTGTGTAGTATTTTCAACAAATCCAATTAAACCTACCCCAACAGGTCCTAAAAATTTACTCGCGAACATGTTCACTATTACACGAAGTAGAATTCTAATAAGCTCTACAATGCCAAATAGTCCAGTTGCTTTAAATAAAGATTTGTAATTAGAATCGCTCATTATATTTCACTTCCAATTTTTCTATATGATAACCTAAATGCTTCATACCATTTATCCCAAGCAGAATATAAACTTTTATTATTAATAATCTTTAAAATACAATTTTTAATCCAATCAGTAGAAATGTCTGAATTAAAATCATCTATTTTGTAAGTATTTCCAACTAACCATTCTTCGTTTAATATTTCATTAATTTTGAAAATATCAACAGTGGTTCCTAAATTTTCTTTTGATATTAGTGTGGCAGTAGTCTTTAATGTTGTTCTTAAAATTTCTGTGTTAGAATTTCCAATATTACTATTAATTTTACTTTGTAGCAACTGACTAATTTGTTTTAATTCATCCACATTATTTTGGTTAGATTTCCAGCAAGTCTGATAATATCTCTTAGAAAAAACGCCACCGGCAACCATATATAAATGGTAATATTTTAAAAGTTCTAATTTATGATTGAATAATTTAATAGTCAAACTACCTAATTTGAATTTGTTTGTTCTAAAAATGGCATCGAACAAAAAAGGATTTTTAGTTAGAACTCTTGGTTGAACTATATTGAAATACTCTGTTTTTTGAACAACATTATCAGAAATTAACCTATTATTTTTTAACCATAAAAATTTAATCATATCCATTTTTAAATCATAAACCTCTTTTGTAAAATCTTTATAATTTATTGGTTGGATAAACCACATATCGTCTTCTAAAAGAATAAAACATTCCGATCCTTTTAAAACTTCATCGCGCCAAAAATCAGCAGGAATAACTTTTTCAGGTACTTCATTTAAAGAAACATCTTTACTTTTCTGTTCGTAATATGGTGATTTTATAATTTGAATATCAGGAAATAATTCAACAATTTTATCTAAATATTTTTGCGGAGTACCATCGTCTAAAACAATAATTCTTCCATCAAAACCATTTAAATAATGATAGATACTGGCTATTGTTCTATGCAATAAATAGGCACGATTAAACGATTTTATATAAACATCCATTAAAACCCGTTTATTTTTTCAATGATGAAATCTTGTTCTTCTACAGTTAACGATGGGTTTAGCGGAATACTTACAATTTGCTGATGAATTAGTTCTGAAATTGGAAATTGTAATTCATGAAATTCCTGCATAGCTTCTTGTTTATGTGGAGCAATTGGGTAATGAATCAGCGTTTGAATATCGTGCTGTAGCAAATAATTTTGAAAATCTGCCCTATTTTCAACTCTTATCGGAAAAATATGAAAAACATGCGACTCAAAATCCATTACAAAAGGCATAGCAATCAACGGATTTGTAATTTCAGAAAGATATCTTTTTGCTATTCCTTGTCGTGTTTTATTGTCAAAATCTAAATCGGGCAATTTCAAACGTAAAAAAGTCGCCTGTAATTCATCTAATCTTGAATTAATTCCTTTGTAAATATTATGGTATTTTAATTCAGATCCGTAATTGCGTAAACTGCGAATACAATTCGCCAGCTTGGTATTATTTGTTGTAACAGCGCCGCCATCGCCAATACATCCTAAATTTTTACCGGGATAAAAACTAAATCCGGCAGCATCGCCAATTGATCCAGCTTTCATATTATCAGCAGTTGCGCCGTGCGCCTGTGCAGCATCTTCAATCAACAATAAACCAAAATCTTTACAAAAAGTCTTAATTCTCAACGCATCATTCACTTGTCCGTACAAATGCACCATTAAAACCGCTTTTGTATGCTGTGTAACTTGCTGTTGTAAAACATCTAACGTTAAATTGTAGTTCAGTAAATTAGTATCAACTAACTTTGGAGTTAAACCTGCGTTAATAATGGATAAAATGCTGGCAATATAGGTATTTGCTGGAACAATAACTTCATCTCCTTCCTTTAAAATACCTAATTCTAAATACGCTTTAAAAATTAAAACCAAAGCATCCAAGCCATTACCAACGCCAATACAATGCGAAACATTGCAGTAATCGGCAAATTCTTCCTCAAACTTCAACACTTCGTCACCTAAAATATAATGTCCTTTGTCAAAAAACAGTTTCGTTTTCTCAAGAAAATCTTCCTGGTAAGGCTCATTCAATTTCTTTAAATTTAAATACGGAATCATATTTTTGGTTGGTTAATTTTAAAAGTATACGTTGGAAATACAATTGTTCGTGCTCCAAACTGCTCTTTCCACGCTAATAAATTGGAATTTTCGGCAGTTGAGAAATCTTCTGACGATGTTCCGAAATCAAAATAATCTGTCTTTAAATTTTTAATGATTTCGTAATGAAGTAAATCTAAACCGCCTAATTTATTATAGTTTGATTTACTTGCGATGTATTGCGATTTTACAAAATTTTTATTGTTGAATAAAATGGTTCCTGCAATCATTTCGTGGTTTAAAAAAGCTGCGTACAATTCAATTTCATTAGGAAAACGCTCTTTTAAATAAATTATTTCATCTAACGAATGAATTGGTTTTTTATTAAAACGTTCTTCTAATCTGGGCAGTAACAAATCGCTCCAAAAAGTTGTAAAATCGTTTGATCTTTTTATTTCGATCCCTTTCTTCTGAGCATTTTTTGCATTTCGAACAATCGATTTTGAAAAAACAATTTCTTTTCTGTTGTAAATAACCGATCCTATATTCATTTCTACCGAACTTTCGTAAAACTGATGCAGAAACTGCAATTCGTCATTCCCGGCTTCACAATAAATTGATGGTATTGTCTTTATGATCAGTTCAGTAATTTTTTGTTCGCTTAAAAAATCAATCAGGGCTGCAAAAATATCTTTATACAACTGAAATTTACATTCTTTTTTTACGATCAACCCACCGTAAGTCAATCCTTTGTGACTGTAACAAATAGTATCTATCTTACAAGCCGGCAACAAAGCAACTAGTTCGTTATCGGAAAAGAACATAAGCGAAAAATCATCAAAACGATCGCTGTGATATTCCATAAAATTACGCTGAAACAAAAAAGTGCCGTTTTTTGCTTCGTTTACAAAACCATCCCAGTTGTTTTTTAACTGATTTTCGTACCTGATAACTTTAATAGAATGCTTCTTAACCATTACAACAACGAAATAAAACAAAAACTACAACATTTCATAATGAAAGCGTACTATTTTTTGTTAACGTAAAATAATTCTTTAGTATATTTGCGTGATAAATTTCAATAGTAAGATGATTAAAATAACATTACCAGATGGTTCGGTTCGCGAATACGCTTCAGGCGTAACTCCGCACGATGTCGCTTTAAGTATAAGCGAAGGTTTAGCACGTAACGTAATTTCAGCAAACTTTAACGGTACAACCGTTGAAACGACTACGACTTTAACCACCGATGGTAGCTTAACGTTATACACTTGGAACGATGCTGAAGGTAAAAAAGCATTCTGGCACTCAACGTCGCACGTTATGGCGCAAGCTTTGCAAGAAATGTATCCGGGTATTAAATTAACTATTGGACCTGCAATTGAAAATGGTTTTTATTACGATGTTGATTTTGGAGAGAACAAAATATCAGAAAACGATTTCAAGGCGATTGAAGATAGAATTTTAACAATTTCTAAAGAAAAGCACGAATTTAAAATGCGATCTGCATCAAAGGCAGAAGCTTTAGAATTATATAAGGATAACGAATACAAAACCGAATTAATTCAGAATTTGGAAGACGGAACCATTAGTTTCTGCGATCACGCTACATTTACAGATTTATGTCGTGGTGGGCACATTCCAAATACAGGAATTATAAAAGCTGCAAAAATTCTTTCTGTTGCGGGTGCTTACTGGCGTGGTGACGAAAAAAACAAGCAGTTAACGCGTGTTTACGGTATATCGTTCCCTAAACAAAAAGATCTTACCGAATATTTAGAAATGATCGAAGAAGCAAAACGCCGCGATCACCGTAAATTAGGTAAAGAATTAGAATTGTTTACTTTCTCTCAAAAAGTAGGTCAAGGTTTACCGTTATGGTTACCAAAAGGTGCCGCTTTACGTGATAGATTAGAACAATTTTTAAAGAAAGCACAGAAAAAAGCAGGTTACGAGCAAGTTGTAACGCCACATATTGGTCATAAAGAATTGTATGTAACATCGGGTCACTATGCAAAATATGGTGCAGATAGTTTCCAGCCAATTCATACACCTGTTGAAGGAGAAGAATATTTATTAAAACCAATGAACTGTCCGCACCACTGCGAAATTTACAATGCAAAACCTTGGTCATACAAAGATTTGCCTAAGCGATATGCAGAATTTGGAACAGTTTATCGTTACGAACAATCGGGCGAATTACACGGATTAACTCGTGTTCGTTGTTTTACACAAGACGATGCGCATATTTTCTGTACACCCGATCAGTTAGATGAGGAATTTAAAAAAGTAATCGATTTGGTACTTTATGTATTCGGATCATTAGGTTTTGATAATTTCACAGCACAAGTTTCTGTTCGCGATTTAGACAAACCAGAAAAATATATCGGATCGGTTGAAAACTGGGAAAAAGCAGAAAATGCCATTATTAGTGCAGCAAAAGATAAAGGATTGAATTATGTAGTAGAATCTGGCGAAGCAGCTTTTTACGGTCCTAAATTAGATTTCATGGTGAAAGATGCTTTAGGTCGCCGTTGGCAGTTAGGAACTATTCAGGTAGATTACAATTTACCGGAACGTTTTGAATTGACTTATAAAGGATCTGACGATAAAATGCACCGCCCTGTTATGATTCATCGTGCGCCTTTTGGTTCAATGGAACGTTTCATAGCTATTTTATTAGAAAATACAGGTGGTCATTTCCCGTTATGGTTAATGCCAGAACAAGTTATTATCCTGTCTTTGAGTGAGAAATACGAAAAATATGCTAAAAAAGTTTTAGATTTGTTAGAAAATCACGAAATTCGCGCCAAGCTTGATGATCGAAACGAAACAATAGGCAAAAAAATTCGTGAAGCAGAATTGCAAAAGTATCCGTTTATGCTGATTATTGGTGAGGATGAAGAGAACAACGCAACCGTTTCTGTAAGAAAACAAGGAGAATCAGGAAAATCAAACATTTCTATGAAAGTTGAAGATTTTATATCTTTAATAGAAGAAGAAGTTAGTAAAACAATAAAACAATTTTAGTTAAACCGCTTTTAACAAGCATTAAATCATATTACCATAGCAGTACATAACAGAAGAGGCTTTAGACCTCTTGAGAAAAAAGAAGATGCACACAGAATAAACGATAAAATCCGTGTGCCGGAAGTTCGTTTAGTAGGCGATAATGTTGAACCAGGTGTTTTTAAAACAACCGAAGCAATGGCTATGGCCGATGCTCAAGGATTAGATTTGGTAGAGATTTCTCCAAACGCTACGCCTCCGGTTTGTAAAATCATCGATTACAAGAAATTCATCTACGAGCAAAAAAAGCGCGACAAAATGTTGAAAGCTAAAACTGCTCAAGTTTCTGTTAAGGAGATTCGTTTTGGTCCACAGACAGACGAACATGATTACGAGTTTAAAAAGAAAAATGCTATGAAATTTCTAAAAGAAGGTTCAAAATTAAAAGCATTCGTATTCTTTAAAGGTCGTTCGATCATTTATAAAGAACAAGGTCAGATTTTATTGTTGCGTTTAGCACAAGATCTTGAAGAGTTTGGTAAAGTAGAAGCTATGCCAATTCTTGAAGGTAAAAGAATGACAATGTATATTGCACCTAAAAAGAAAAATTAGTATTTTTGCAAAATATTGTTAAGTAAGATAACATAAATACCTAGGAACAAATGCCTAAAATGAAAACTAAATCTAGTGCCAAAAAACGTTTTACCGTTACAGGTTCTGGAAAGATCAAAAGAAAACACGCTTTTAAAAGCCACATCTTAACAAAGAAGTCTAAAAAGCGTAAATTAGCTTTAACTCACTCTGGTTTAGTACATAAAGCAGACGAAAGAAGTATCAAAGAACAATTAAGAATAATGTAATCGTTCTTTCGGTTAAAACAATTTAATAACCCTGGAGTGGGCTGATCATTAAAAATTTCGATCAAAAGCGATGTGTTTTGCATCCGCCCTACTACAAAAAAAATTTAAAATTATGCCAAGAGCAAATAATGCAGTAGCATCAAGAGCAAGAAGAAAAAGAATTTTGAAGCAAGCCAAAGGTTTCTTCGGAAGACGTAAAAACGTTTGGACAGTAGCTAAAAACGCGGTAGAGAAAGCAATGACTTACGCTTACCGTGACAGAAAACAAAAGAAAAGAAATTTCCGTGCGTTATGGATTATGCGTATCAACGCTGGTGCACGCTTACACGGAATGTCTTATTCTCAATTCATGGGGAAAATCAAAGCTAACAACATCGAATTAAACCGTAAGGTTTTAGCAGATTTAGCAATGAACCACCAAGATGCTTTCACAGCTATCGTTAATAAAATTAAATAAACGTTTGTAAAACCCGTTTATCTTACTTACATATATAAAAAACCTGCTTTAAAGCAGGTTTTTTTGTTTATATCTCAACATTGAATTTATATCAAACAGAAAGATTTAATATATTTGTAAAAATAAAAAACAGCATGCAAGAATTAAAAAACATTATAGAGCAAGCTTGGGAAAACCGTGAATTGTTACAACAAGAAGCTACACAAAATACTATTAGAAAAGTTATCGATTTAATTGATAACGGACAATTGCGAACCGCAGAACCAGTTGATGGCGGTTGGCAAATTAACGAATGGGTTAAAAAAGCAGTGGTTATGTACTTCCCTATTCAAAAAATGGAAACATTAGAAGCAGGAATTTTTGAATACCACGATAAAATGCCTTTAAAACGTAACTATGCCGAAAAAGGTATTCGCGTAGTTCCTAATGCAGTTGCCCGTCATGGAGCGTATATTTCTGCAGGTGTAATCTTAATGCCGTCGTACGTGAATATTGGTGCGTATGTTGATGAAGGCACTATGGTTGATACTTGGGCTACTGTTGGATCTTGTGCACAAATTGGTAAAAATGTACATTTATCAGGTGGTGTTGGTATTGGAGGTGTTTTAGAACCTTTACAAGCTGCTCCGGTAATTATTGAAGATAATGCTTTTATAGGATCTCGTTGTATTGTTGTAG
>JAVXSC010000026.1:0-5032 GCA_036643355.1 Myroides sp. | reverse complement strand
TTCTGGGGGCTAATGTATGCTTAACTGCTTCAACAAAAATTATTGATGTTACAGGCGAAACTCCTGTAGAAATTAAAGGATACGTTCCAGAGCGTTCGGTTGTAATTCCAGGATCTTACACTAAAAAATTTCCTGCCGGCGAATTTCAGGTTCCTTGTGCATTAATCATTGGAAAACGTAAAGAAAGTACCGATAAAAAAACTTCTTTAAACGATGCGTTGCGTGAGCATAATGTAGCCGTTTAATTAAAAAATCAAATATATCATCAAAGCAGTAATTATTTAGTTACTGCTTTTTTTATGATCTTTTAAAGTCTGATTTATAGTTTCTCTTTTCTTGTATAAATATTTCATACATTTGCAAATAATTACAACTTAAACAAAGAACTACAGAAAGAACTTTCGTTATAAGTGAGTTAAAACACGAAAAATTCAATATATGACATTTCAAATTTGTTCTTGCAAAGGCTTAGATTCTAACTGTAAAATGTGCTTTGGAAGCGGTTATGTGAAATCCCTAACCGCAGATAAATCTTCGAACCAAAAAGATAAAAAATCGGTTGAAAAAAAGAAATTGAAGAGCGTTTCTGAACTGCCTTTAAATATTGATTCTTTAGGTAAAGCAGAACTTATAAGTATTACAACGGAAGTAATTGCACTTTTAGATTTTAAATCTAAAAAACAAATGCAAATACTAAATTCAATTCCATTCAGCTCAAACACCTTCAGAAGAGATTTTAAAGAGAAATTTGCCAGCTTAAAAGATTTTGAAGATGAAAAAATACTTTTAAGAGAAAAACTTACAGCTATTGAAAAAGAATTGGTTGCACAAAAGATATCGGGAAATTTCAGGTTTAAACATTATTTGTCTGATAAAGAAATCGATGTTGATTCTAACAGACAGCTTAAAGAATTAATTAAAGAATATAAAAGACTGAAAAATTAAAATTGACTTTTAAGCAATTTTTTAAAATAACAAAAATCCCTTTAAAATATTTTAAAGGGATTTTTTTATTCTTTATATTTTTATACCTGCTGCTAACAGTTCGCGATAGCTTGGATTTTTCTTAAAAAATGCAACAATACCAGAATTTACCGGAACAATTCGTAAACGTTTTTCTTCTGCCTGATCTAAAATTCCTTTAATAAAATCGTTGATTAAAACCTCGTCCTCGCACCCATTAGGATTTAGTTTTGTTAAAAACAATTTTCGTTCCTGTATAGAATATTCAATAATAATCAGTCTTTCACCACATCTGCACTCAAACTGTCGTAACAGTTCATTGTTTTTAAATTCCATATAACATTTTTTTCTAATTTTATATATTTCAAAGGTTCTTTCGGTAAGAAATGAATTTTAATGAAAATAAAGCATTATTAAAAATTAAAATATAATTTCTTATTTATTTTGATTGCAAATTAATGAAATAGTTTTTAATAATGCAAAACAGTTATTGTAATTACAAATTTATTTTAGATGAAAAACATCTACTTTATGCCCGGAATGGCTGCCAATTGTGACATTTTTGAAAATATTAAACTCGATGATTCAAAATATAAACTTCATTTTATTGAATGGTTTGAGCCAGAGAAAGAAGAATCACTGCAAAAATACAGCGAGCGCATTGCCTTGCAAATTACTTTAGAGAATCCTATTTTAATTGGTGTTTCGTTCGGTGGAATCATTGTGCAGGAAATTGCTAAAATTATAGCTGTTGAAAAAGTGATTATAATATCGAGTGTAAAAGATCCGTCGGAATTTCCGGTTAGAATACAATGGGCTAAAAAATGGAAACTGTATCGTTTTTTTCCAACATCATATATCAATTTAATTGAAAATGTAACAAAAAAAATAGTATCTTCAAAAAAAATCCATCAGCGTATCGATATGTACAATAGATACCTGTCTATTCGTTCGGTAAATTACTTGGATTGGGCATTTAAATCTGTAATTTCTTGGGAAAACAAAAATCCGGTTGAAAACGTGTATCATTTACACGGAACAAAAGATCATATTTTTCCACATAAACGAATTAAAAATGCCGAGTTTCTTGAGAACGGAACGCATGTTATGGTGCTTGTAAACGCAAAATGGATCAATAAAAAGCTATTGGAAATTTTAGAAAAATAAATATGAAAAAGACGTATAAAAAAATTGCTTTAATTGTTGGTGTAGTTGCATTGTCGGCTGGATTTTATCAGTTTACAACTGTCGATAAAAATGCATCTGAAACAAACTTCTACATAAAAACTGCCGATTTCTGTGGTGAACGTGTTCCTTTGGAAATCATCGATGTAAGAGAGCGCTTAGATCGTGAAATGATGGTAAACATCAATCTGCATTCAGCAACAAGTCTGATTATTAAAAGGGCAAACAGACATTTTGTTGATATAGAACCTATTTTAAAACGCAACGGTATTCCGAACGATTTTAAATATCTGTGCGTAATTGAAAGTGCGTTAACAAACGCCACATCTACTGCGGGTGCAAAAGGTTTTTGGCAGTTTATGCCCGAAACGGCTAAAGAATATAATTTGGAAGTAAGCAGTACGGTTGATGAGCGTTATGATGTGATTAAAGCTACCGAAGCTGCCTGTGTTTATTTAAAAAGAGCGTATGCCAAATTTGGAAGTTGGACTTTAGTTGCGGCTGCATATAACAGAGGAATGGCGGGTGTTGAACGCCAACAGATTGCACAAGGCGTTACCGATTATTACGATTTGTATTTAACGGAAGAAACATCTCGCTACGTTTTCAGGATTTTAGCTTTAAAAGAAATTATGACCAATGCAGATAAATATGGTTATGTTTTTGGTAAAGATGAATTGTATCAGCCTGTGAAAACCAAAACTGTTGCTGTAAATTCCAACATTGATGATCTGCAAAAATGGGCATTAGATCAAGGTATTAACTACAAACTTTTAAAGTTGTACAATCCGTGGTTAATTGATACTTCTTTGATTGTTCAGCAGAATAAAACATACAATATACAGATTCCTACAGAAGGTTTCAAAAGAAAGTAATAATATCATCCCAAAATCATACAGAGTTTGGGATTTTTTTATTCTTGATAATCAAATTCAGCAGCATAACTATCGGTAAGTTTCCCTTTTAAATAAAAGAAAACAGCTTCTTTAACCAATTGTGCACGATCAAACTTAAATTCTTTAATAATTTCGTTTTTACTAGAAATAAATCCGTACATGTTGTTCTTTTTGGCAATAAATTTATTCGATGCATAAATAGGTTCCAAATAATCGTATTCAAACGGAATAATAATTTCACCTTTACAATTTACAACGCCATATTTATCACCTTCTTGCAATACAAAATAATTTCGTTTAGTAATCCAAAAATGATTTTTATCACGGAATTTGTAGTTTGAATTCATTTTTAAAGTTGATTTATCATCAATATTAAAAATCATTAATTGATTGTTCTGTTCAACTAAATAAAACGATTTGTAATATTCGTAAATTTTATATTCTTCGGGAATAACAACATTTAGTTCAGAATCATACAAGCCGCTTAAATCATTATCGTTTACAACATATAGATAATCGCTCAAAAAATTTGTCATATGCTTATATTTCAAAGGCAAAATCACATTGCTTTGTTTATACAAGCCTTTTAAATTGTCTTTACCAACAATATAATAATGTTCTTTAAATTGATAAATACTAGAAAAATCTAAAGGAATAATAGTGTCGTTTTGATAAGTTACAATTCCCGTTTTTTTATTGTTTGATACTTTTAAAAAATCATTTCCAAATTCTATTTCATTGTAATCTGATTCAAAAAGATTGTTGTTATCTAAATCGCGAAGAAACATTTTGTTCGATTTTTTATTTAAAACAATCAATAAAGAATCTTTCATGTTTTTAATCTCCTCATCTTTATTAACAGTATAAACTGTTTCGCCTTTATTATTTATAAGAAAATCGCCTTGATTGTTTGTAAGTAAGACATAATTTGGATAAAAAACATCTAATAAATCGTTGTAAATAAAATCACTTACGATTCCATGGTTTTCGATAAAAAGCGCTAGTTTATTATTCTTTTGAACTAATGTAAACTCGTCATAATTTCTAATTAAATCGTAATCTAAAGATAAAATGTAGTTTCCTATTTTATCTAACATACCATATTTCTTATCTTTTTCTACAATTAAATAATCACCAGATTGGTAAACATAATCGTAAATAAATGGTGTTATTTGTTCCCCTTTATAATTTATAAACCCACGTAAGAACTTCTTTCCGTTTTTTACACCAGCTTCAGCTATTTCATTGCTATTTTTAATAATTGCAATATACTGAAATATAGGTTCGGTAATAAAAACACTATCTTTACTTATAAGACCACTTTTTCCGCTTTTAGTTCGATACCAAGTAACATCAGAATCCGAAAAATCAGCCATATATTCAATGTCTTTAAAAGTAACTTGCCCAAAAGATTCTAAAGTAAAAATTAAGAATAGAATGCTTATATATTTCATGTAAAACAACTTTTTATAAAAGTAACAAAAAGCTAATCAATAAAATAGAATTTTAGTTTTTCAATTTATTATAATTCTTCTTCTTCAAGTTTTTTAATTACGGTTTGCAAACAACTTTCGTTATAAGCCAGCCAATTGTCAATAAACTTTGGTGCTTCTGCGTCACTAAATGTTTTGTGTAAAAGTTTAAAGGCTTTTTCTGCATCTTTTTCATCATAAAAAACATGTTTCCAAAAATAAGGTACACGCTGCCATTCATACAAAAACAATCCATTTTTTGCATACAGAAAAGGTGAATGAATACCCGCAGTATGAATTTGATTAAACCCGCCGTACATGTGCACACGCATATAAGCAGCGATATATTTTAAGTTTAAAATTAAGCGCTTTTTAATTTCTTCATCGGTTTCTTTTTGTTGTGGTTCAAATCGCCATTGGTTGAATGCTACAGATCGAATATCATTTTCTTTCCCTAATTTTTCAAAATCGGTATTTAGATTTAAATAATAGTTCGTGTTTCCATCTAATTCAACC
>JAVXSC010000025.1:0-21352 GCA_036643355.1 Myroides sp. | reverse complement strand
GTTTAAGCAATTTAACACTAACGCAATTGCCGTAAACTACAGTTTTTACTTTGGTGGTAAAGAAGGCGAGCATGCATCGGGCTTTTACGCACAACCATTTTTAAAATACCGTTTTGGTGATTATGAACACGATGTAGAAATCGCTAAAAGTGTTTACCAAAGACAAACAGTAGATATGAATGCGTTTATTCTTGGAGTAGGTGCAGGATACAAATTAGTTAAAAACGATGCTTTTACAGTTTCACCTTTTGTAAATATTGGAAGAAATTTTAGTCAAGAAGTTTCTGATGAATTTATGGGAGTTGAATTAAATGCAGGTATTAATATTGGTTACCGTTTTTAATAAAAAGATCATTATAAAAAAAAGCTGTTTCAATTTGAAACAGCTTCTTTTGTTTAAAACTCTATGTTTAACTCTGCCAAAGTTTTAAACTTTGGCAGAGTTTTTTTAATGTTTTATTTTAGTGCTTGCTTACCAGATTTTCACTCGGTTTTCTGGTTTAATGTACAGCTTGTTTTCTGGTGTAACATTAAAAGCTTCGTACCAAGCATCTAAATTTTGTAAAGGCACGTACGAACGATAAATTCCTGGTGCATGTGGATCGGTTTTAACCTGATTTTTCACATACTCATCACGAGATTTTGTTCTCCACACGGTTGCCCACGAAATAAAGAAACGTTGTTCCGGAGTATATCCATCGATTTTTTCTTGTGGATTTTTCTTTAAGAAAATCTGTAAACCATCGTAAGCAGCAGTAATTCCACCTAAATCACCAATATTTTCTCCTAAAGTAAAATCGCCATCAACATAAATACCACTGAAAGGTTGCAACGCACTGTATTGTGTTGCCAAGCTTTTTCCTAATTTGGTAAACTGTGTTAAATCGCTTGGTTGCCACCAGTCAACTAAATTACCATCGGCATTGTATCGTGCACCAGAATCATCAAAACCATGTGAAATTTCGTGACCAATAACTGCTCCAATTCCACCATAATTAACAGCTTCGTCTGCTTTATAATCGTAGAAAGGCGGTTGTAAAATCGCAGCCGGGAAAACAATTTCGTTATAAGCCGGGTTATAATAAGCATTTACCATTTGTGGCGGCATACCCCATTTGGTTTTATCAACTGGTTTTCCGTATTCGTCAAAATTCTTTTTAATGTTCCATTGTGTAATGGCTTTCATGTTGTTGTAATAAGTTCCTTTTTCAGTCGGACTTTTAACGGTAAGTTTTGAATAATCTTCCCATTTGTCTGGATATCCGATTTTGATACTCAATTTCGCCAATTTATCTAACGCACCCTGACGCGTTGCAGGAGCCATCCAAGGAAGGTTTTTAATACGGTTTTCGTATGCTTTTACTACATTTTCAATCATTTCCTGTGCTTTTGTTTTCGCTTCAGCCGGGAATTTTTTATCTACATATAGTTTTCCTAAAGCTTCGCCGAGCGAACTATTTACAATGTTCACAGCACGTTCTTCGATTGGTTTTTGCTTTTGTGCACCCGATAAAACTTTACTGAAAAACTCCCAGTTTGCTCTTTCTAATTCAGGGGATAACATAGAAGCAGAACCGTTGATCACGTTCCATGTCAGGTAAGCTTTTAAGTCTTCGATTGGTGTGGTTTTAAGTAATTCGTTCATTTTAGCCAATGCTTTTGGCTGTGAAACCACTACAGAATCTATACTCTTTAAACCAGTTTTATCAAAATAAGCTGTCCAATTAATGTTTGAAGCAATACTTTGCAGTTTGGTAACAGGCATTGGATTGTAGGTTTTACGATCGTCACGCATTTCTACTTTGGTTAATTCTGATTCAGAAATTTTTGTTTCAAAAGACAAAACTTTCGCTGCTTTTGCCGTAGCATCTGCTTCACTATTGCCTACTGCTTTAAGCATTCTGGCAACGTGCTTTTCATATTTCTTACGAATTTCTGTTGTTTCGGCATCTTTCAACAAATAATAATCGCGTTCGCCTAATCCGGTTGAAGTTCCGTAAACATAAACCACGTTTTTGTTTGAATTTAAAGCATCAGCACTTACATACGTGCCGAATAATCCTGTTCCACCTTCAAAAATAGTAGCCTGAATCAATGCATTTACATCATCAATCGTTTTAATGGCTGCAACTCTTGCTAAATCAGCTTCGATAGGTTTAATGCCTAAATTGGCACGCGAAACCGTATCTAAATAGGTTTTGTAAAGATTTACCGCTTTACCTTCATCAGAGCTCGACTTTAAATCTTTGTTGTTGGCAGCTTCTTTCAACATGTTCAAAACATCCAAATCGGTGTTTTTAGCCAGTTCGTCAAAACTACCCCAAGTTGATTTATCTGTAGGAATTTCGGTTTTATCGAACCACTTACCATTTACAAAACGGTAAAAATCATCGCCCGGTTTAACGGTAGTATCCATATACTGTAAAGCGATACCATGTATTTGGTTGTCTGTTTCTGGCTTGTCTTTTTTACAAGATGCCAATGCCAAAACAGCCACCAAACTTAGTTGCGTTATTTTTTTCATTAGTACAAAAAGTTAATTTTCTAAAATTAGTACAAAAAAACTGCAATTGTTACATTGCAGTTTAAGAATTGTTTTACCAGATCTTCACTCGGTTTTCTGGTGAAACGTATAATTTATCGCCTGGTTTAATGTCGAATGCTTTATACCAAGAATCAACATTTTGCAACGGTACATACGAACGATACATTCCCGGAGCATGCGGATCAGTCTTTACCTGATTTTTAATGGCTTCATCGCGCATTTTTGTTCTCCAGATGGTTCCCCACGAAATAAAGAAACGTTGTTCAGGCGTGTATCCGTCGATTAATCCCGGACGACCTTTATCTTTTAAATACAACTGTAATCCATCGTAAGCTGCATTTACTCCACCTAAATCGCCAATATTTTCGCCTAACGTAAATTTACCATCTACAAACGTATTCGGAAGCGGTTCTAAAGACGAATATTGATCTGCCAAAGCTCCACCTAATCCTGTAAACTGTTTTAAATCGTCTTCTGTCCACCAGTTCACCAAGTTACCGTCGGCATTATATCGAGAACCAGAATCATCGAATCCATGCGAAATTTCGTGACCAATTACTGCGCCAATTCCACCAAAATTCACAGCCATATCGGCTTTATAATCGTAAAAAGGTGGTTGTAAAATTGCAGCAGGGAACACAATTTCGTTGTTTGTTGGGTTAAAATAAGCGTTTACCGTTTGTGGCGACATACCCCATTTGGTTTTATCTACCGGTTTGCCGTATTCTGCAATGTTTTTTGCAAAGCCCCAACGCGCTACGTTTTTCATGTTTTCGTAATACGTTCCTCCGTTTTCTGGCGATTTAATTTCAACTTTTGAATAATCTTCCCATTTGTCAGGATATCCGATTTTTACGGTTGATTTACGTAATTTTTCGATAGCTCCCTGACGTGTTGCAGGTGTCATCCAAGGTAAATTGTTAATACGGTTTTCAAACGCCAAGAAAACATAATCGATCATTTCTTTTGCTTTTGCTTTCGCTTCTGGCGGGAATTTCTTCTCCACATACAATTTACCCAACGCTTCGCCAACCGTTCCGTTTACAACCTGCAATGCACGTTCTTCAATTGGACGTTGTGCAATGGCTCCGGTTAAAGTTTTGCTGTAAAAATCAAAGTTTGCTTCATCAATAGCTGTGGTTAAAACGCCGGTGTTTTTGTTGATCAACATCCAACGTAAATACGCTTTCAATTCATCGGCACTTGCAGTTTTAAAAATATTTTCTAAAGTTTCCATGTATTTAGGCATAGAAACCACTACTTGATCAACATTTTTTAATCCCGCTGCCGTTAAATAATTGTTCCAATTTACAGACGGAGTTAGTTTTTGCAATTCTGCAACCGACATTGGATTGTAGGTTTTTCTACGATCGCGACGTTCTACACGGTCTAAACGTGCTTCTGCCATTTTGGTTTCTAAAGCAACAACCTGCGCTGCCTGTTTTTTAGCCGACGCTTCATCAATTCCTAAAAACTGCAACATACGGGCAACGTGTACTTCGTATTTTTGCTTTTTATCTTGCGAATCGGCATCTTTAGAAACATAATAATCGCGGTCTGGTAAACCAATGCTTCCTGGTGAAACGTAAATAGTGTTTTTGTTAGAATCCATAGCATCTGCACCTACGTACAATCCAAAAAATCCTAAACTACCTTCAGGCATTTTTTCTTTTAACAATGCAACAACATCATTAGCGTTTTTAATTTTGTTGATTTGATCTAACGTAGACTGGATAGGTTTAATACCTAATTTGTTGCGGGTATCTAAATCTAAATACGTTTTAAAAACGTTAACCGCTTTCATTTGATCCGATTTTGGATCTAACTTTTTATTGTTAACCGCTTCTTTTAAAATAGTCAAAGCATCAATATCGGTATTCTGACGCAGTTCGTCAAAACTTCCCCAACGCGTTCTGTCGGCAGGAATTTCCGTTTTATCAAACCATTCACCATTTACATATCTAAAGAAATCATCGCCCGGTTTCACGTTTTTATCCATGTATTCCAAGTTGATTCCGTGACTTTCTGCAGATTTATCCTGTGCATTTACCGATGAAAAAATCATTAGCAAGGTTACAGGTAAAAACATAAATTTTTTATTCATTTTTAATAGATTAGGTATATCCTTACAAAAATAAAAACTAAACGTAATTAAAAGACTGTTTTATAACTTATTTAACCCTTTTTAGCTGAAACGTTTTGTAATTTTGCACAAAATTTAAGTAATGAAAGATCTTTTTTATCGTTACCGCTACTTGTTTCTTACCATTGGAGTATTGTCGGTTATTATTTTATCGCTCTTCTACAATGCTTTAAAACCTGAAAAGCAACTGCCTATTTACACGCCTGCAATGGTAAATCCGGAGTTGGTTGACAGTTTGGTTCAGCACAAAAACAATAAAATGGAGCATAAAATTGCCGATTTTTCTTTTCAGAATCAAAACAACAAAACCATTACCCAGAAAGATTACGAAAACACTATTTATGTTGCCGATTTCTTTTTTACAACCTGCCCGACTATTTGCCCCATTATGACCGATAATATGGTGTGGCTGCAAGATAAAATTAAAGATATGCCTAACGTAAAACTATTGTCGTTTTCTGTTACGCCCGATATTGATACACCTGAAGTGTTACGAAAATATGCCGATAAAAAAGGAGTGATTGATGCCAAGTGGAATATGGTTACAGGCGATAAAAAAGCTATTTATTATTTGGCAAGACAATCGTTTTTGGCGGTGAAAACAGAAACCACTGGCGAATTGTACGATATGGTCCACACAGAAAATTTTATTCTGGTTGATAAAAGCGGACGCATTCGCGGGTTTTACGACGGTACCAATTTAGATCAAGTCAAAGGCGATGATACCAAGAATGTGATCCAATTGTTAGAAGATATTAAATGGTTGAGTGAAAGGAATTAAAAAGTTAAAATATTTATAAAACAGATCAAAAAAAGAAGGGAAATTCAAATTAAGTTCGGATTTCCTTTTTTAATAAGTAGATTTGTAATCTAAAATCAATCTAAATAAAAAGATTATGACTCTTAATTTTTTAAAAAAGAGCCAAAAAGGAACCATCATCGCTATAAATGCAGACAATGTTCCCTTAAAATTAATTGAAATGGGCTGCTTACCCGGCAATATTGTCGAGGTTTTGCAAATTGCACCTTTATCAGATCCGATCTATATAAAAGTAAACGATTCGTTTTTAAGCATTCGTAAAGATCTGGCAAAAGAAATTGAAGTTGAACTGATATAACATTTAATGAAACAACTAAAAGTAGCGTTAATTGGAAACCCGAATGTTGGTAAAACTTCCGTTTTTAACGCGTTAACAGGCTTAAACCAACACGTAGGAAATTATCCTGGTGTAACCGTTGAACGTAAAATTGGTACGGCAACTTTAGCAAAAGATACCAAAGCACATATTATAGATTTACCGGGTGTTTACTCTGTAAATCCGAATTCTAAAGACGAAGAAATTGCACTAAACGCCATTTTCGATGCATCGAACAAAGATTTTCCTGATGTAATTGTTGTGGTTACCGAAGTAGAAAATTTAAAACGAAACCTGTTGCTTTTTACGCAGGTTAAAGATTTAGGTTTCCCTACCATTTTGGTATTGAACATGGCAGATCAAATGGAAAAAAAAGGAATTTCTATTGATGTGCCTGCATTGGAAAAAGCCTTGGATACCAAAATTGTTCTCATTTCAGCAAGGAAAAAAGAAGGAATTGACGATTTAAAACAAGCCGTTTTAAATTATTCAAACTACAATACCAATAGTGTTTTCGATTTAAAATCGATCGATGAAAACTATTTTACGCTTTTAGGGCACTTATATCCAAATCAAAATCCGTACAAAGTTTGGTTAACGCAGACAGGTGTTTTTCATTTCGAACAATTAAGTCCGGTTGTTTCAAGTAGTTCTACTGTTCAAAAATCAGAAACCGAACTCAAAAAATTACAACAGCGCGAAACCATAAAGCGTTATCAGTTTATTAACGAGATTTTAAAGGATACATATAAAATTGATACTTCAAAAGCAACGGATATCCGCATGAAGTTCGATCGAATTTTAACGCACAAATTCTGGGGCTACATTATCTTTTTCTTTGTTTTACTGTTGATTTACGGATCAATCTTTGAACTAGCTGCTTTCCCAATGGATTTTGTTGATGGTTTATTTGCTGATTTATCAAGTTGGACAAGCGCAAATCTTCCCGAAGGAAAATTAACCGAATTGCTTGCCGATGGTATTATTCCCGGTTTGGGCGGCGTGTTGATGTTTGTTCCGCAAATTGCCATTTTATTCTTTTTAATATCGATTTTAGAAGAAACCGGTTACATGAGTCGAGTGGTTTTTATAATGGATCGCATCATGAAACCTTTTGGATTAAGCGGAAAATCGGTGGTTCCGTTGGTATCGGGAACAGCATGTGCCATTCCGGCAATAATGAGTGCGCGTAATATCGAAAATCCAAAAGAACGATTAATCACCATGTTGGTTACGCCCTTCACAACCTGTTCGGCGCGTATTCCGGTGTACATTATCATCATATCGCTCATCATTCCAAAAACATATATTTTAGGTTTTGTACCGTTGCAGGCTTTTGTAATGACCATGATGTACGTTTTAGGATTTTTGGCTGCGTTACTGTCGGGCTTGGTTTTAAGTAAGATTATTAAAGCCGATAGAAAATCATTTTTTGTGATTGAAATGCCTACTTACAAAGCACCTATTTTAAAAAATGTTTTCTTGAATATGTACGAAAAAGTGATTTCGTATGTTGTTGGTGCCGGTAAAATTATTTTGGCGTTATCGGTTATTTTATGGTTTTTAGGATCGCACGGACCGAGTGATACTTTTGGAAATGCTGAAGAAATGGTTGCTGAAAAGCAGATGAACGAACGATTGACCGAAGAACAATTGGCAAGCGAAATAGCGGGTTATCAGTTAGAACATTCGTACATAGGAATTATTGGTAGAACAATTGAACCAGTTTTCCGTCCGTTGGGATACGATTGGAAAATAAGTATCGCCGTTTTAACATCGTTTGCCGCACGTGAAGTTTTTGTTGGAAATTTAGCAACCTTATACAATTTAGGCGAAGAAGCTGCCGAAGATGAAACAAAGATTATAGACCGAATGGCAAATGAAAAACGAGCAGACAGAACACCTGTTTACACTTTCGCAACCGGAATTTCGTTATTGTTGTTTTATGCTTTTGCAATGCAGTGTTTATCAACAGTCGGGGTAACCAAAAAGGAAACCAATTCATGGAAATGGACGTTTGTTCAGTTGGTGTTTATGACAGCCGTTGCGTATGTTGCAGCGTTAATTGCTTATCAACTTTTAAAATAAAGCGTATGCAGAATGTTGTTGTTTATATATTGTTGTGTATGGCAGTTGCCTTTTTACTGAAAAAGTTTGTTTTTAAAAAGAAGAAAAAAGGCAGTTGCGGTAATGATAATAACTGTGGTTGTGGTTAGAAGTGTGATGATTACGGACGTTGAGCCTGTCGAAACGTCTTTCATGTATAACTTGTCACATCGACAAGCTCAATGACCGGTGGGTGAGATCTTTAAATATTAAAATTCTTCGGACGTTGAGCCTGTCGAAACGTTTTATATTTCTTGTTTTTCAGACCAGTTTATTTCTTTTGGAAGATCGATGTTTGATAATTCTATGTGAATTACTCTTCGTTTTTTACTGTTTGTTGTTCTGCCCGAACTGTGCAGTAGCAATGGTTTCATAAGCATGACTCCGCCTTTATTAACATTGCATGTTACTTCTTTTTCATTTTCCCAATTGATGGTTTCCGGTCTGTAAATTCCTTTTGAATGAGAATTTTCTATAACCTTTAAAGCGCCGTTTTCTGAATTTGTTTCATCCAAATGAATTCGTAAGGTTACAATATTTTCTAAAATTGAAATTGGCGGCTGAACAGCAAACTGATTTTGCTTTTTAGTCCAATTAACATTCCGCTTTTTTATCTACCGAAATGGTCAGATCTTGATGATAAGCAACATACCAGTTCGAATTTTCAGGTTTATCAAAATAGATGCTTTTCACAATGAAATAATCATTACCAAGAACACTTGAAATTAGATTTTGAAGATTATCATTAAAAATAATTGGAAGTATTTCCGGAATTTCTTTAACAACTTGTCGTATCGCGAATAAATCAGCCGATTTACGAAAAGTAGTATTTGTTTGGTCGGCATTGCTAATCGAATTAAGAATTCTATCGATTACTGAATCATTATAAATTCCATTAACAATTGAATAACCTTTTATAAACAAATTGTCTTTAGCAATATTAAAATTATCTGTCATATTCCTTATTTTCAATTACCCCAAAGCTACATCTAACATCATCATGGCAATAAATCCGCCAATAAAACCAAGTGTAGCAATATCGCCGTTATCGCCTTGCTGGGTTTCGGGAACAACTTCTTCAATTACTACAAAAATCATGGCTCCGGCTGCAAAAGCCAACGCATAAGGTAAAATCGGCGTGAAAAAACCGACAGCCAACGCACCAATTACCGCCGCAATAGGTTCAACCAAAGCAGAACTTTGTCCGTACATAAAACTTTTGCCTTTGCTCATACCTGCTCTTCGTAATGGAAATGAAACCGCCAAACCTTCGGGTAAATTCTGTAAACCAATTCCAATTGCCAACGTTAAAGCACCGGCAATAGTAGCTTCGGGAATTCCAGCTGCAACACCGCCAAACAAAACACCAACTGCCAAACCTTCGGGAATATTATGTAAGGTAATTGCCAAAACCAATAAGGTGGTTTTTTGCCAGGGAGTTTTGGTTTTAACGCCTTCGGTTTTCGATACGGGATGATTTAAATGCAAATGCGGCAAAATTTTATCTAATACAAACAAAAACAATGCACCTAACGCAAAACCAATAGCTGCGGGCACTACTTTGGTAAAACCTTCGCCCTGACTCATATTTATAGCGGGTGCAAGCAAACTCCAAAAACTGGCTGCAATCATTACACCACCGGTAAAACCTAACATTCCGTCTAATAATTTTTTACTCGGATTTCGAAAAACAAATACCAAAGCAGCACCAATTGCCGTTAATGCCCAAGTGAATAATCCTGCGAAAAGTGCTGCCCAAACCGGGTCAACCGATTCAAAAAAGGCTATGAGTTGATCAAACATATCAGATCTTTTTTACAAATAAATTATGAGCGACTACTTTAGATAAGGTGAGCTCGTTTTCTTGAAACAGAATAGTTACCGAATGATCGAAATTTTCGTGCTTTAAAACGGTAAAAGTGCTTCCCAAGGCAATTTTTTGTCGATCTAAATATTGAAGAAAAGCAGCCGACGTATCTTTTACACCCACACACATATATTTATGATTGATTTTGGTTTCGGTAAGCAGTTCTTTTTCACGGTACGGAATTTCGCCTTTAGAATTTGGAATAGGATCGCCATGCGGATCTTCTTTCGGGAAACCCAAAAAAGCATCCAAGGCATTAATCAGCTTTTCAGATTTAATGTGTTCCAATTCTTCGGCAACATCATGCACTTCGTCCCAGTTAAAATTTAACTTATCAACCAAAAAAACTTCCCACAAACGGTGCTTCCTAATAATCATTTTGGCTGATTGCAAACCTAAAGCGGTTATAAAAACGCCTTGATATCTTTCGTGGGTAATCAGTTTTTTCTCTTTCAGTTTTTTAATCATATCGGTTACAGACGATGCTTTTGTATCAATTTTCTGCGCAATGGCATTGGTTGAAATTCCTTCATCTTCGGTTTGCGACAAATGATAAATCACTTTCAGGTAATTTTCTTCGGTATGGGTAAGCATAGTTTCAAATAAAAATCAAATATAATTAAATAATCTAGTTTTAATTTAAGTTGTTTAAAAAATATTTTTAGATTTGTCTAAAATTTAATTCAGATGAAACTAATTATATTTTTCAGTTTACTTTTAAGTGTTTCCACTTTATCGGCACAAGTACAATTCACCGGAAAAGTAACCGATAATAAAAATGCCGTACAAACCGCGGTTTATATTGTTGAACCCGATCAGGAAGTACAAACTGATGCAGATGGAACTTTTACGTATCAATTCGAAAATACAGGTATTTATCATATCAATATTGAAAACAGCAGTGGATTCATTCAGACTTTTGAATTGAATCTAACAAAACCAGAAGAACAATTTGAATTTGTTTTATCAAACGAAGATTCGCAAACCGATTTATTGAACGAAATTGTAATTTCTGGAACCATGAAACCCGTGCTTCGATCGGAAAGTTTGGTTCCGGTTGAGGTTTATACGCCAACTTTTTTCAGAAAGAACCCAACGCCTAATATTTTTGAAGCTTTGCAAAACGTAAACGGCGTAAAACCGCAGGTAAATTGCAGTGTTTGTAATACGGGCGACATTCATATTAATGGATTAGAGGGTCCGTATACCTTTGTTTTGATTGATGGAATGCCTATTGTAAGCGGCTTGTCAACGGTTTATGGTTTATCGGGAATTCCGAATTCTTTGATAGAAAAAGTCGAAATTGTGAAAGGTCCGGCTTCGTCGTTGTACGGTAGTGAAGCTGTGGGCGGATTGATCAACATCATTACAAAAAATCCGCTTTATGCATCAAAATATGCGGTTGACGTTTTTGGGACTTCGTGGGGCGAAATTAATACCGATTTGGGATTGTCTTTAAAAGTTTCAGATAAAGTTCACTGGTTAATGGGTGTGAATTATTTCAATTATTCCAATCCGATCGATAAAAATAAAGATGGATTTACCGATGTTACACTTCAAGATCGTATTTCGATCTTCAACAAGTTTACTTTCGATCGAAAATCTAAAAAACAATTTGCATTGGCAACCCGCTATTTTTACGAAGACCGTTGGGGCGGACAAATGAATTGGAACAGAAGTCACCGTGGCGGAACCGATGTTTACGGGGAATCAATTTACACGAACAGATTTGAATTGCTTGGTTTATATGAACTGCCATTTACCGAAAAAATTACTAGTCAGTTTTCTATTACGGCACACGATCAGAATTCAATGTATGGCGATACGCCGTTTATGGCAAAACAAAACATTGCTTTTACGCAGTTTTATTGGGATAAAACCTACGGCAAGCACGATTTATTGGTTGGAACAGCCGCAAGATATCAGATGTACGATGACAACAGTGCAGCCACACCAACAGCCGATGAAACGTTTATTCCGAGTGTTTTTGTTCAGGATTCGTACGAAATAAACAAGCGTTTTAGTTTGTTGGGTGGATTAAGGTATGATTATCATAAAGATCATAAAAGCATTATTACGCCACGTTTTGCGTTTAGATACGAATCTGATAAAGGAGATATCTTACGTTTAAATGCCGGAACAGGTTTCAGGGTTGTAAATTTGTTTACCGAAGAACATGCAGCACTTTCAGGTGCTCGCGATGTGATTGTTTTAGAAGATCTAAAACCCGAAAAATCGTACAACGTAAATGTAAATTATTTAAAAACCTGGATGTTGAAAGATGATTTTATCCTTCAAGCCGAAGCTGCTGCGTGGTACACTTACTTCACCAATTCCATAATTCCGGACTACGACAGCAATCCTAACCAAATAATCTATAAAAATTTAGAAGGATTTGCCGAAACTAAAGGTATCAGCCTAAATGTTGATGCCGTTTATGCCAACAACCTAAAAATAATGATGGGTGTAACACTGCAAGATGTAAGCAAGGTAGAAGATAATGTACGAACACAACAAATGCTTACCGAAAAGTTTTCGGGAACATGGGTTGTTTCTTACACCTTTAACCGCTTAAACCTAACCGCAGATTATTCTGGAAATTTGTACGGACCCATGCGTTTGCCTTTGGTTAGCGAATTAGATCCGCGTTTGCCGTATTCTGAAACCTACAGTATTCAGAATATTCAGTTAACATATAAAGGTTTTAAGCATTTTGAATTATATGGCGGCGTTAAAAATTTATTGAATTGGACACCCAATAAGAATAATCCGTTTTTAATTGCAAGATCTAACGATCCGTTTAACAAAAATGTGCAATATGATGCCAACGGAACGGCTTTGGTAACACCCGAAAATCCGTACGGTTTAGTGTTTGATCCTACCTATATTTACGCACCAAACCAAGGCTTAAGAACGTTTTTTGGTGTGCGATACAACTTCTAATATTATGTTAAAAACAAAACTATTTTGATAATTAATTTTGCTATGTTGTTGTAATTCAATATATTTGCTTTTGTGTGAAAATTTAAAGGTGGTTTTTTACAACGAAAAAAGCCTATCTTTGCCCGCAAACAACAATAAATATAACTATGGAAACAGGTTTACAACATGCGCATTCTTACATTGCTTTTGCTGCTTTAATTTTGTTGATTGTGGCATCGATAAACGCAATTATCGGAATGTCATCAAACAAAGAATTTAAAGACGGCGATCGTAAATTATCGTTATTCGCTTTAATTTTTACACACACACAATTGTTAATTGGTTTAATACTTTATTTCAATTCGCTAATGGTTCAAACTTTTAATTTGCCAATGGGAGAAGTAATGAAAAATGCCGATTTAAGATTGTATGCGATAGAACATCCATTAATTAATATTATAGCAGTAATCTTAATTACCATTGGTTGGTCGCGTCATAAAAAAATGACTACAAGCAAAGCAAAATTCAAATCAATTGGAATTATGTTTGCTTTAGGAACTATTTTGATTTTATCAAGAATTCCTTGGAGCGCTTGGTTATAATATTCGATTCTTAAATCTGTAAAAAGAAAAAGAATCCTCTTGTCTTTACAAGAAAAAAAAAAGTTTAATTAAATTACAATTTATGAAGAAGCATTTTTCATTAATTTTAGCAGGATTAGTAACACTTACAGTAGTAACTGGATTTAGTGTTGTAACAAAAAACAATGAGACGGATAACAATGTAAAAGTTGTAGGGAAGGAATTAGCGTATGCAGAAATAGCAACAGCTAATAATTTGAGTAAAGATTCTTCTAAAATAAACGAAAAAGAAGCTGAATTAAAAAGTGAATTAATTAAATTAAATGCTGAATTAGAAGCTTTAGAAAACGAAGTTGAAACAGTTCACGAAGAAACCAAAGCATCTTACTACCACGATAAATTCAACGGTAAAAAAACAGCAAGCGGCGAGGTTTTTAGTAACAAAAAATACACTGCAGCACATAAAACATTACCTTTTGGAACTAAAGTGCGTGTAACAAATCTTACAAATGACGAAGAAGTGATTGTTGAAATCAATGATCGCGGACCATTCTCTAAAGGACGTCAGTTAGATTTAAGCAAAAAAGCTTTTATGGATTTAACCCATAACCGAAATCACGGTACATTAAGCGTTAAAGTTGAAGTGTTACCGGAAGATTACGAAGATAAGAAAATCGAAATACAAGAAGAATTGAATGTAGTAACTTCGGTTCCAAATGATTTAGACTTACATGAATTTGCGTTATAGCCTTTTTAGTATCTTAATAATATTGTGTTTTGCAAGTTGTAAAACGGCAAACCCTACAAAAAACAAAAAAACCTCATTGTATAAAGATGAGGTTTTTGCATGTTATTACCACAATAAATTTAACGGTAGAAAAACAGCAAGCGGCGCCGTATTTTCTAACAGTAAATTAACCGCAGCACATAAAACACTGCAGTTTGGTACTAAAGTTAAAGTTACCAATATAGAAAACGATAAAAGTGTAATTGTTGAAATTAACGATCGCGGACCATTTACAAAAGGTTTGGAAATTGATTTAAGCAAAAAGGCATTCGATCAAATCTCGCACGATAAAAAAGCAGGCAAACTTCAGGTTAAATTAGAATTGATTAACGATTCCAAGAAGTAAAAGGCACATTGCTTAAATACGCATTGTAATAACGTTCGTCGCCCGTTAGTTCTTTGCCTAGCCAATCAGGTTTTTCAAATTGCTGATCTGTTGTTTCAAGCTCTACTTCGGCAATAATAAGTCCTTTGTTTGCACCTTCAAAAACATCAACCTCAAAAACAATAGTATCAAACGGAATTAAATACCGGGTTTTATCAACCACAAAATCTTCGCACAGCAATAAAAGCGCTTCGGCATCTTTAATGTCGATCTCTTTTTCCCATTCAAATCTCGATAAACCATCGTCAGAACTTATGCCTTTCACGGTAATAAATCCCTTATTTCCTTTGGTACGTACGCGAACCGTTCGGTTTTTATCGGTATTCAAATACCCTTGAGTTATATTGTAGCTTTCTTTAGCATTCGCCAAAAAAGTAGTACTTTTAACGCTGAATTTTCTTTCAATTTCTAACATTGATTTTCTGGATTTTCTTCGAAATCAAATATCGTAAAAAAGAATTTATGAGTTTAATAAAAAAACAGTTAACCTATAAAAATGTCAATGAAATATTTACAAAATACATTGTAGATGATCAGGTGGTTTTGCAAGAACGACTGTATTTTTTATACGATTTGGTTCGATATTACCGTCCAAGAAATCCAAAAGCAGTTGCCAATATTACCTTGCGCGAGCTGTTGGATCATTTGATTGAATTCGATAAACACCGTGTAATTCTTGCTAATTATCTGAAAAATATTTTATCGGAAAGATCGTTCCATAGAATGGTTTCAGATGCCGGTATTTTGCAGGATTCAGATTTTTTGTATGAGATCAGAAAGCGTATTTCGGCAAAAATACTTCCTTATCAACCGCAAAGAGATACGTTAGAATATGCCTTGAATCAGGTTTTTTACAAGGAAAACGATTTTGTGTGGATCAATAAAATTCCATTAGCCGAATTAATTGAACTGGTTGAAATTTTACAGATCAAGGATATTTATAGTTTTGAAAAAGCCGATGATGGTGCTTTGTCTGAAATACTGTATGCCATGGGACTTTTAACCCAACGAATGAGCGGACGTTCAATGGAAACCAGTATTTTGAACATGATACCGAAATACAACCACTTGGGAAGTCCGTTTTTAGGTTTTGAAAACGAGTTTTTAGAGATTGAAAACCGTTTGCGAAAAGGCGAAATACAGTTTGTAGATTCCAATGATTTAAACTACCGACAAATGGTTATTTTGTACAACCAGTGCGTAGATCTGGTTAAACATGCCTACAAAAACAGTGCGACATTTGGTATTACGCTTAAAGTGAACCAAAGTTTACTGCGTATAAGACAGCAATTGGAAAGAATTCAAATTTTAATGAATTTTATGGTTGTAGATCATCCTAAAGATCGAATCGAAAATACCGTAAAACTGTCATTGCGATTAATAGAATACAATTGTTATAAAAACAATATTAGCAAATTAATTGCAGAAAGTACGCAGGTTGTATCTTACGAAATTACCCAGTACACTGCCAAAACAGGCGAGCATTACATTACCGAAACCGCCAAAGAATATTTTTCAATGTTTAAAGCATCAATGGGTGCAGGGCTCGTGGTTGGCTTCTTATGTATTTTTAAAGTGCTTTTATCTAAAGCAAACACCAGCGATTTTGGCTTTGCCTTTTTGTATAGTCTTAATTACGCTTTCGGATTCATTGTAATTTACTTATGCGGTTTTGCACTGGCAACAAAACAGCCTGCAATGACAGCATCGACCATTATAAAGGCAATTGAAGAAGGTAGAAAAAATCAGACATCAACAACCGAACAACACAGTTCTTTTGCCAAATTGTTTGCGCGCTTGTTCCGCTCGCAGTTCATTGCTTTTGTAGGCAACGTTATAATGGCTTTTGCCGTGGCATTGCTTTTAATTTGGATAATTGACAGCATTACCGGCATAAATATTACCGATACCAAATGGCATACATTGTTAAAAGATTCAAGTCCGGCACATTCGCTGGCTATTTTTCATGCGGCTATTGCGGGAGTTTTTCTTTTTCTGTCGGGAATTATTTCGGGGAATGTATCAAACAAAAACAAGCACAATCAGGTGTATTACCGCATACAGGAAAATCCGTTTTTAAAATCGACCATCGGTGCTTATAAAGCAAACAGATTAGCTGGCTGGTTAGAAAAAAATGGCCGGGAATTATTTCTAATCTTTGGTTTGGTGTTTTTATGGGAAGCACACATTCCATCGGAATCTTTTTAGGTTTGAATTTGGATATCCGTCATATTACTTTTGTGAGTGGAAATATTGCATTAGGTGCTTACGGAGCCGATTTTCAACTACCATGGATAACTTGGATGTGGTGCCTTTTAGGTTTGTTTTTTGTAGGATTTATGAATTTTATCGTAAGTTTTGGTTTGTCGTTAGGTTTGGCATTCCGATCAAGAAATATTCCGTGGACAGAAGTTTTCTCTTTGCAGAAATCGGTTTGGAAACACTTTAAAAAACAGCCGTTGCATTTCTTTTTTCCACCGCGCAAAAGAAAAGAAGCTGTTATTAATTGATTTAGATTATAATGGAAATAAATCAGACGCATCGCAAAATAATTCATGTAGATATGGATGCGTTTTACGCTTCGGTAGAACAGTTAGATTTTCCTGAATTAAGAGGTAAACCACTTGCTGTAGGCGGATCTGAAGAACGAGGTGTGATATCGGCAGCAAGTTACGAAGCCAGAAAATTTGGAGTTCGAAGTGCGATGAGTGGTAAGCTCGCGATAAAGAAATGCCCGGAATTAATCTTTGTAAGACCGCGTTTTGGTCGATACAAAGAAATATCAAACCAAATAAGACAAATCTTTTTAGAATATACCAATCTGGTAGAACCGTTATCTTTAGACGAAGCTTTTTTAGATGTAACCGTTAATAAAAAAGGGTTGAAAAGTGCCACCTTAATGGCAGAGGAAATTCGCTTAAAGATCTTTCAAACTACAGGATTAACAGCGTCAGCAGGAATTTCAATCAATAAGTTTCTCGCAAAAATAGCAAGCGATTACAACAAACCAAACGGACAAAAAACAATTAAACCCGACGAGATAATTCCGTTTTTAGACTCATTGGAAATTAAACGCTTTTTTGGTGTAGGAAAAAAAACCTGCGAAAAAATGTATCACTTGGGTATTTTCACGGGTGCCGATTTACGCCAAAAATCGTTAGATTTTTTAGAACATCATTTCGGGAATTCGGGTGTTCATTTTTATCAGTTGGCACGAGGTATAAGTAATTCTGCGGTTGTACCAAATCGTTTACCTAAATCAATAGGCGCAGAGCGAACGTTTCAAGAAAATTTCACATCGATCATTCCTTTAAAAGAAAAACTAACCGATGTTTGCGAAGAAGTTTCAACCCGACTGCAAAAACGAAATCTTTCGGGCAAAACAATTACCCTTAAAATAAAATATAGCGATTTTAATTTACAGACAAAAAGTTTAACGTTGCCGTATTACATAAGCAGTTTTGATTTGTTGTTGGATACTTCTTTGGAGCTGTTGCAACAAAGTAATTTAAAAACTTCGGTACGCTTAATTGGTGTTCAGGTAAGTAATTTAAACATTAACCAGAAAAAAGCAGAATACGTGCAGTTGAAGTTTAGGTTTTGAAATAAAAAAACTCAAACCGAAAGGTTTGAGTTTTCTAAATAAATAATAAATTATTTATTTTTTCTCGTAATCTTGTGTTGTATTAGCTTTTGTTTTTTGTGCATTTAATACATTACCATCTTTATCTAAAACCGCAACAACCACACTAGCTTTTGAAAGGTCTTTTATTGTATATGTTAAATTAGCAGTAGCTTTAAACTCGTTTGCACTTGTTGTTTGTCCAGCTGCAATAGCCTCTCCTAAAAAGTTGTTAGTAGCACGCACTACGTGGTCATGAACAAAATCCATTACCCATTTCCCCCCATTTCCTTGTTCTCCAAACAGCCTATTGTGTTGTGCTTGTTGGAATACCAATCCATCTTCTAGTAGATAAACAACGTATTTAAGCTCTTGATTGATGTTTTGACTAAATTTTAAACTAACATCAACTTTACCGCTAGTAGCAGTTAAGTTTGATTCGATTTTGATACCAATTGGTGAGCCCTCATTTAAAAGATTATATTTTTTTTGGAATTTCTCAAACTCGGTAGGTGAAAATGTATA
Organism: Myroides sp.; assembly: GCA_036643355.1. Taxonomy (GTDB): domain Bacteria; phylum Bacteroidota; class Bacteroidia; order Flavobacteriales; family Flavobacteriaceae; genus Flavobacterium. Next base: position 2,733 of record JAVXSC010000025.1, on the reverse strand, counting down.
CGCTCCAAAAGCTGTTTCAGGAATAAATTCTTGAAATTTTGTGCCTGCTATAGTAGTGTTTCTATTAAAACTTAAATGTGGCCATCCTGACATTTTAAGTGCATTTGTAAGTTTTGATAGACCTGGTAATACAAAAGGATCTTTTATGCTGCCTGGGTTGAAATCACCGTGCACACCTACGCCAATTACTCTGTCTTTATAATCCGACTTCTCTAATCCTTCAATAGCAATTGTACCCAAGGGACACCAAACACAACTTGCAGATGTTACATCTTCAACTAATACTTTTTGTTTGAATTCTCCTTTTGTAAAGTCAACTTCAGTATTTTGAGGCTCGGTAGAATCATCTGAACCAGAACACCCAACAAAACCTAATGATGCTATTCCTAATAGCAAAACTGGTAAAAATTTCTTTTTGAACATAATATGTTGTTAATATATAGTTAATATGATGTAAAATAATAAAAAAAAAATATCATAAAAAAATTATTCGATAATTATTTTATCCTTAATTTTGGAACTAAATTTTTAAAGAACTGATAATATATCATGAAATTACGTTTATCATTAGTAGCTTTTTGCTTGATGTTTGTAACATTTGCAATTGGTCAGAACAAATTACCTAATGTTTCATTAAAAGGACTTGATAATAAATCTATCAATATTGCTAATTACAATAGCTCGTCTAAACCTGTAATTGTTAGCTTTTGGGCAACATGGTGTGGACCATGTATTAAAGAGTTAGAAGCTGTTAAAACAAAATATGCCCAATGGCAAAAAGATTATGGTGTGGAATTAGTTGCGATATCTATTGATGATTCTAAAACTATTAACCGTGTAAAACCTATGGTAACTTCAAAAGGATGGAAATACCAAGTTTTATTGGATACAAATCAAGAGCTTAAAAGAGCTTTAAATGTGGTAAATGTACCTTATACAATGATTCTTTATAAAGGTAAGGTTATGTTTACACATTCTAATTACACTCCTGGAATCGAAAATAAAATCGAAGAAGAATTAAAAAAAATTAGTAAGAAGTAATCAATGAAAAAGATAATTCTTTCGGCGACGTTATTAACGTCGTCTTTCTTTTATGCGCAAGTGCGCGTTGGGATTGAATCAAACAATCAATATTATCTTGATGATGATAAGATTAAAATCGACGAAAAAGAAGCTGAAGATAGGTTGCGATCTAATACTTATATAAAAGTTGACTATTTTAAAAATAAATGGGAGTTTGGTACACAGATAGAATCATACTATCCAAAAGCAATAATTAATTATAATCCGGATTTACAAGATATTAGTATAGGTACTATTTACGCTAAATATAACGATATTGAAAACGGTGTTAATATTACCTTAGGTCATTTTTACGAGCAATTTGGTAGCGGTTTAATTTTGCGTTCATGGGAAGATCGTGCATTAGGAGTAAACAATGCGCTTTTTGGTATGAATGCTAAATTTCGTTTAACAAAAAATCTTGATTTAACCGCTCTAGGTGGTAAGCAACGTGTAGGAATGGGGTTCGATTTTTCTGAAAGTTATGTGTTAGGAACCAATTTGGAGTTTAATGCTGCAGATGCACTTAAGTTAGAAAATACCGATTTAAGATTTGGAGCTAGTTACGTAGGTAGGTTAGATGAAAAAAAAGAAGTTATTTACGAAGGTGTAAATGATTTAACCAGTGCTGTTTCGGCGCGTTTTAATTTAGGAATTGGCGGATTTAATTTTGGTACAGAATATATTCACAAGCAAAAAGATATTGTTATTTCGAATGAAGACTATGTAGATGGAACGTTTCTAGATGGAAATGCTTTATTGGTTAACCTGGGTTATAACAAAGGTAATTTTGGATCAAGTGTTAACCTTAGAAGAATGGAAAACATGACGTTTTATTCAGATAGAAAGTTAGCTGGAAATCAATACAATAAAGGTGTCATCAATTATATTCCGGCATTAACAAAGCAATACGATTTTTCATTACAAAATATTTACGTGTACCAAGCGCAAGGAGGAGTTAATTGGTTTGAAAAAAGAAACGGCGAAATAGGCGGACAATATGATTTTTACTATGATTTCGTGGAAGGAAGTGCATTGGGAGGTAAGTACGGAACACACTTGGCGGTTAATGGATCTTATTGGGGAGGATTGAAATCAACCTATGATTTTGCTGATAATAAACTAGAGGATGAGTTTTTGAAATTCGGAGAGAAGTATTATTCTGATATTGCTGTAGAGGTAAGAAAAAATTGGTCACCTACTTTTCAAACAATAACAATGTACATGAATCAATATTACAACGCTCCTGTTTTAGAAGGAAAGTTTGATGATGTTAAAACAGATATTGTAAGTGTTGAAGGTTTGTATAATTTTTCTGAAACAAGTTCGGTGCGTTTACAAGTGCAAAACATGTGGGCGTCTGCAGATAAAGGCGATTGGGGAGCAGCTTTGTTAGAGTATGTTCCTAACACTATGTTTAGTATTTATGTTACAGATATGTATAATTATGGAAACTCACATCCTGAAACGCGAATTCATTATTATAGTGTTGGCGGAAGTTTTTCTAAAGGTGCAACTCGTGTAGCCGTAAATTATGGTCGTCAACGGGGTGGCTTAATGTGTGTAGGCGGCGTATGTAGATATGTACCAGAGTCAAACGGTCTTACATTAAACCTAACAACAAATTTCTAAATAACTTAAAGTCTGAATTAATATTCAGACTTTTTTTTA
>JAVXSC010000024.1:0-21417 GCA_036643355.1 Myroides sp. | reverse complement strand
CGGATTCACACGGTTACTCCATATCCTAAAATGATGTCTGAATTGCGAACTCTTTAAACCATCAGGGTTTTCTTTGTAATACGATTCCCACAGATGCTGCACGCTCATGCCCACCTTTTTAAGATCACGCTCCATTTTAGGAAAATAACTGTAAAGCTTCTCCAAGGTAGGATTTGTGGTTTCTACTGTAGTTTGAGAGAATAAAGTTTCTAATTCTGCATCTGTTTTTTGTGCAATATCTTCAAGATTCATCCCAAAAGTATCGAACAAACTGATGTATTTCTTTACGGTATTTCTGGAAAGCGACAGATAATTGCTAATAAAGAGCTTGCTCTTACCGGTTAAATGGTATTTAATTACTTTTCTAATTTTACTCATGTCTGTTAACTTGTTTGCCATAAATCCGCCGTTTTTTTTAACGAATTTAAGGTCTAACAACATGGAAAAAAGTAGTTTTTTTTAGGTGGTCAATTTGCTCCGGAATTAGGTGGTCACTTTCATCCGAAACTGGTGGTCACTTTGCACTGGAATTAGGTGGTCACTTTGACCGTTTTTTCCACTTTTAATAAGAAAATAAAATTAAAAAAAGAGGTTGCAGTATAATACTTGCAACCTCTTTAATAATCAAAAAACACTTATGAAGTACAAAGATAGTAACTTTGTATGCATGCATATAAAATTGTTTTTTTTAACTACATCTTCATCATGGGTTTATAATCATGTTGTATTCTAAAAGTTTAAATTTTAGTCTGATATCGGAATTGTGGTCATATAATACAAAACTGTTTAGTTCAATAAGTTTTTTCAGTTCTTAATTGATTACTTTCAGAAATATGTCCAAATTAGTTTGAAGACGTACAGTTAGATGTTATACTGTTCAGTTTCAATTAATGTTTTTATAGGCCTCTCGCTTAAATTTAATTAGCTTTTTTATTAGCTATTGTTTCTTTTAATAGTTTCGCTAATTCATTTCCGCACGGTAAGCTTTCTAATTTTAATATCCAGAATCAGGTCAATTGTTCCTATACTTAAAGTAGTAAATAAGAAGGATGGAATTAACAATAACAGAAAAACCGTTCGATAGGATTATCGGTAGCTCATTCTTCATAAAGCCAAATACTACCCATAGCGACACACCCGTTAAAAGAACCCCGATCATTCCGCCCGAAAGGTTTTCAACATCTTTTTCTTTTAGTACCTTAATTAATTGTGGTAGCATAGATACCGAAGTTAATATCCCCGCAATTGTTCCTATAATTGTTTCCAAGTTTATCGTTTTAATTGTCTGTATATAAATATAGCGCTATTAAAATATAAAATAGGTAAAAAATGTAATTGCTTTCCTTTTAATACCTTCTGTTAAATCTAGCATATCGGGTTCTACTTGTATATAATTTACATTTTATGGGGAATTTTTCACAGTTGCTTTGCAATTAAATAATAACGTAGAATTATGCTCCATCGCTTAAATATTTGTATTAAGTCTCAAATAAGGTTTAAATGTACATATCTGGGCGCTGTTTTTTTTAAAGGTTGTTAACTTTAGTATGTTAGGTTATAACTTTACTTTAAGGTATAATTATTGTCATCCCTCTGGTATGTTAAATGTTATGAATCTTAATGTATAATTAATATTTTAAGTATTATGAAAAATCTGATAAAATTTGGAGCTATCGTGGCGGGTGCAACGGTAGGTGCGGCAATAAGCGCGTTGATTACAACGGAAAAAGGAAAAAAAGTCCGAAACAGAATTTCACATCAGTTGAAGTCCGGAGCCGAATCCTTTAAAGATTCAAGGAATACTTTTAAAGATTTCGTATCTGCATTGGCTTCGTCCAACAAGGGCGATTTCGAAGGCACGCTGACTTCCATGATTGATAAAGCAGCAGATAAGACAGAACAGGTCATCAGTGTTTTGGAAAAGAAATTGTCTGAAATGAAAGCGGAAAAACAAAGTAATATAGTTGAAAAGATAGATCCCAAAGAGGATCCGGTGTACAAAGCTGCTTACGAAACAAAAATTGATTTGTAAGTCACAGAATTACATAATATATTTATAATTATAAAACGGGGTAGGCCTTATAGCTTGCTCCGTTTTTTTATCTGTGCCTTTTGGACGCATTGATCCCCTCGAGAGTTAAAAGCAAAATAAGGTACGTCGTGCAACATACAGAATTAGGGTTTAAGAGGATCTTTGTCCCTCAATTGCTTCACATGCTATAAATTCTTAAACACGCTGTTCCCGCACAACTGTTATCGTTACATACAACAATGTTGCTTTTGTTCAGGCGTTTATATTATTAATTGACCCACCATCGTACAAAATTTCGTGTATCAGCTTAAAATCTCATCAGGTCTTTCCCTAAAAAAATATAAAATATTAATCAAAATCAAAATCCGGAAAGTCAAAATCCGACAAATCTGCTTCATTGTTTCCTGTAAAATCCTTTTGCTCTCTTCCGTTTACCTTAATAGTTACCAAGTCAGTAGGCAAACCGTTAAGAAAGTAAAGGTTGGCTTGCTCTTTATCGTTTTCTGATGATTGGGTGTGCAGCGACCGTATAAATCGGTACAGGTATAAACGGTCTTTTGCACGTGTAAGTGCAACATACAGGCATCTGCGCTCTTCCTCTACGGCATCTCCTCCTTGTTTTATGGTTCTGGGCGAAGGGTAGTTGTATGGATTAACGTTCAGTACGTGTACTGTTTTTGCTTCCAGTCCTTTCGCCGAATGTATCGTAGACAGCGTTACCACATCTTCCTCAGTCTCCTTTCCAAATTTAAAGGTAGTCTCTGCTTTGGGGTCAAGCACATATTCTGTAATAAATTCGGTAATTGTTCCGGTGCCTTTTGCTACTTCCTGCAGTACTTCAAAATCTGCTGCCCTGTAACTCCACTCTTCACTGTATTTTTTCTCAAGTGTTTCCTTCATATGGTTCACAGCCTCATGCATCGCTTTGGAAGGATTGTTTATAAACTTCCGTATATTTTTAAGCGTATTTAAAACATCAGCATTTAGCCCCTTGAAACCAGATAATTGCAGCCTGTCCATCATTTGTTCAAAATTGTCAAGCGTAATAATTTCGGTAATTATTTTTGCGGCGGTTGCAGTACCAATGTGCTGCCATAGCTGCAGGTAGCGTATCCAGGCAATTTCATCGTAAATATTTGCTGCAATCCGCATCGCCGATACCACGTCTCTAACATGAGCGCTCTGCATCAGCGATGTTCCTCCAAGCTTTACATACGGTATCTTCTTGGTAAGGCAGGCACCTTCCACTTTTGATAATGACCATCCCGATCGTCCCAATACCATACTGTCGCTGTAGGTTCCTCCATCGGCAAGTGTTTGCAATATAGTGTCGGTAACGGTGTCGGCTTCTTCCCAGTCATCCTCTATATGTATCAGTTGCGGCTTTTCGCCCTTTCCTCTGTCGGCTGTAAGGTTTTTGTTATAGTTAAGTGGCGACTGTGCCAATACCCAGTTACTTAAATCTAAAATTTCCTGTGTAGAACGGTAGTTCAGCTCAAGTTTCTGCAGTTCAGATTGCGGTACTGCGTCCACAAACGAATGTATGGTTTTAAAGTCGGCGCCCCTGAATGCGTAAATACTCTGCGCATCGTCGCCAACACAGAACAAATGCGATTTTTCGGTGAAACAGCATAATAGCTTGTATTGTAACGGGTTCGTATCTTGCATTTCATCAACAAGCACATGAACATACCGTGTGGTTACGGTCGTTCTTACGCTTTCGTTTTTTTCCAATACCTGCGCAACAACATTTAGCATGTCATCGTAATCCATGTAGCGGCGCTCTTTTTTATACTCTATGTATTTTTTAATAATGGGCGCAATAATAAGCTTGTCTTCTTCAACACGCTTTTTTATCTGTTCGTCGTCTTTATCCGAATTCACATAGCGTATATGAAAAATGGCATCCGTAAGGCTGCAAAGAGTGTTTACCGCGTAAGAGTATACTGCCGCAACGGTTTCCTTCTTAATCTTTTCAGTGGTACTGTCTTTTAAATTCCTGCCTATTGCCAAAGCAAAGGCACTCAGCCGGTCGTCTTCGTCCAAGGGTGTAAAAGAATGGTGCGGAAAGTGCTCCGGGTACTGGTGCATTATTTCATTGCACCATGAGTGAAACGTTTTTCCCGTAATGGCATTCTTGTTCATGTTGCCTGATACAGACAGTTTCAGGCGTTCCGCAATTTCACGTGCAGATTTTCGTGTAAAAGATACAATGGCTATTTTATTGGGTTCAACCCCATTGTTTAAAAGGTACTTTGCACGCGCAACTATGGTTTTTGTTTTGCCAGTGCCGGCCCCAGCAAGCACTAGAAGGTGCTTGCCCTCAAATGTCGCTGCTCTTCTTTGCGAGTCGTTTAAATCGGTCATACTTCATCAATAAGTCGCATTGTTGGTTTTATTTCCAACTGCCTAATAAGGGTTAAACCGTTAATAGTACAGCTATTTTAAAGACAATACGTTTTCAATTTTCGTACATAAAAATAAACATTTAAAATTAAAAAGACAATGCAGCTTAACGACATAGGTCGGGTTATCATAACATTTTTTGTAGAGATTGTTTTGATCGGTAAATTTTCTGTGCTTAAAATATTTTCACTATATATTGAATGCGGATATGGACTACTAAATTCAATATAGATTTTAAAAGAGTCGCAATCACAGCGATGAAAATTCAAAAATTTTAAAATCGTGGAAAAAATAAATTGCAGATCATTGTACAGGTCTAATTGTATTTCATTTAAAAAAGTACCAGTCTTGTTACTATTTATTAGGGAGTTATTTTATAAACTTTGAAGCAAAATCCAGATAGGTTTTTAATGACTCTGTTAGAAAAGAAGCAGTATCTTCTTTAATCAGTTCTCCTTTTTCATTAAAATAATCCTGAACGTTTGGCAGATATACTTCGGGTTGTTGCAGCGCGGGCATATTAAGAAAGGTAAGTGTTTGTCTCAAGTGGTGGTTGGCTCCAAAACCACTTATACCGCTCACCGATGATGATATCACAAAACAAGGTTTGCCATCCCATACATTTTTACCATAAGGTCTTGAACCTACGTCCAGTGCATTTTTCAATGCTGCAGGTACAGACCTGTTATGCTCTGGGGTTACAAATATAATACCGTCTTTATCTTTTACTTTTTTTCTGAAACTTGAATAGTTTTCAGGCTCGTCCGCTTCATCATAATCTTGATTATATAATGGCAGATCTGCAATGTTGATAGTTTCAAGACTATAGCCTTCTGGTGCTTTCGATATTAAAAAATCTGCTATTTTCTTTGTGTAGGCATCTTTTCTAATGGAACCTACAATAATGCCTATCGATTTCTTCTTCATAATTTATTGTTTAAATTAATAAATATTTTAGTTAGTAAATTGAATATGTATTCAGTGCTAAATCATATTACTATTCTAAAAATACGATTTTAAATCGTATTTTTTAAATTCTCTGCGATAAAATGCTGATGAAAAATTTCACAAATCGATGGATGGTCAAAAACCACATTATTTATGAAATAGATAGTATAAAAATCAGATAGTTTAAGTTGTGGAACATGCGTAAAACCGTCATAATATTTTGTAGGTGTTTTTGGCTTTATTTGTATTAGTTGCTTTTTTATCAATTTAATTTGTAATAGTATCAAAGTTGATAAATTAATAAATTCTACTTTTACAAAAATGTAAAAACCAAATATCTCACCAGTATGTTTAAATATGAAGAAATGATGCTCATTAGGCAATGCCTACTCGAAAAAGTGGATCAAAATTTAAAAAAGTTAAGAAAACATAATCAAGAATCTTTGCAAATGGTTGCTATCGTTAAAAAAATTAATCTTCTTTTAGATATACCCCAAATCTAGAAAACTAAAAACTCCTAAACAGGGAGTTTTTAGTTTTTATTGCAAGTTACCTTTAAACTTACAATCCAAAAATAGAACAGTTTAAAAAGGCGCAGGTTTCAATTGTAAAATTTTTATAGTGTAATGAATGTGACCTACCACAGGCAGCAGTTTATAAAAAGTTTTTTCTCTGCAAGCTGACTAATGTGTTAAACAAAAAGCAAAAAGCACGTGCTAATAAACACAGATGCTTTTCCATAACCAAAAAAATATAGTGCAGGTTCAAGCCTGTGTTTTTGTATTTCACAATATGTAAAAAAACAAAAGAGGTTACAAATGTCACCTCTTACAACGTAAATCAAACCTTGATGATACTGAAAGGAATTATAAAAATACCTGCAATTTCTCACAGGTATTTCACTAAGTAACAATTACATTAATTCTGTCATCACTCAAATATATAATTTTTTTCATAATAAAAAAAGGTTTGCATTAACAATCCTTTCCTCCTTATAAAAACATAATACCATTAATAAATAGATTAAGTTGATAATTATGTGTTTCAAAAATAGTAATAAAAATGACTTAACAAAAATAAAAGTAGATTGTTAGCAGCTTTCGATAATCGACAAAATAACCAAATATTATTTCACAATCTCGGAACATAATAGTTCATACCTGATTTAAAGAAGTTACCTGTAGTGTGATATAAAAATTAAAATAAAATTATTTTTAGTTTTAAGTTACATGCTGTCAGTTAAGTACTTAATCAAATAATTCTGTTTAATCATTAAATTTTATTGTTTGCGTAATTTTAGGTTATCGATAAAAAAAAAGTTGTGCTTCGGTCTTAACTATGTAGTGGATATTTTTAAGATTATTTGAAATGATTTATACAGTTGTATAAGATCTATGAACTTTACCATTTATTAAAAATGTCGATGAAAACAAAAAACTAATTTTTGTTGTAGCATTTTGTTTAATTATATTATAATTAGTTTTTTATTTTTATTAATTGTTTACTGTATACAATTTAAACCTAAATTAGATTTACAAAGAAGTTACTATGCCTAAAAACAATTCAATTACATTAAATACCATGGATTACAGAAGTGGAATTGATGTCGGTATTTGGGACAGATCCACACCAGGTATAATAAAAGCGCTTGAACCTCACAGGCACGATCACTATACCTGTATGTTGATCGAAGCTGGTAAGCTTGAAGTTGTATTCGATTTTAATCATTTAGAAATGTCGGGGGGGTACATTTTTTGTTTCTCCTCCTGGACAGGTCCATCAGATTCTGAACACTTTTGGTGCTACAGGTTATTATGTGTCTTTTGAAAGTCATCACCTCACTAAATCCGCACAGGAAAGTTTATGGAAATCCGTAGGGGATACCATGCTAATTGTACTCTCAAATATTGAACAGGAGTGGTTTAGAGCCATCTTCGATTCAATGCTAAAATTGCCAGACCTGAATGCGGGCATATATAGACAAGTTGAAGAACCTTTACTTTCGGCTATGGTAGAGCAAGCAACAGTATTGTATCATAAATCATTGATTAATTCTGAAAGTTTAAGTGTACGTTCAATAAGTATCTCCAAGGAATTTATGAATCTTGTAAAATCAAATTTCCGAACTTTTAAACGCCCTTCCGAATACGCAGAAAAGCTAAATATTACTGTTGCACACTTAAGTGATACACTTAAAAAAGTAACTGGACTGTCTGCTTCACAAATCATCCAAAAGGAAGTGATGAACGAAGCACAAAGATTGCTTTACTATTCAGAAGCCAGTATTAAAGAAATTTCTTATCAGCTGGGATATCTGGACACAAAGTATTTTGTCAGACTGTTCACAAAAAAATCGGGTTGTTCGCCAAGTGAATATCGGAAAATATTCGCTAAAAAATCAGATTAGAAATATAGTAATTGTATAATTCCTTGTTTTGTCCACCTTATACCTCAATTTGTGAGTGTAAATGAATACTGAAATTTCTCAATTTTGTAAAATATAAAGAGTAGAGTAGTACAACTCAATTCATTTTAATCAGCTTTCCAATAAATAGTTAACAAATTATATATGAGAATTTTAGTAATAGGTGGTACAGGTCTTACAGGAAGACTTGTGACAAAAAAATTAGAGGAACTGGGGCACATCGTAATTATAGGTTCCCCTTCGCATGGTGTAGATATATTTACAAGTAAAGGACTCAAGAAAGCTTTAAACGGAACCGAAATAGTTATTGATCTGTCTAATTCATCTTCTCCAGATGGCGAAAATGCACTCCGCTTTTTTGAGATCGCAGGAAAGAATCTTGTTAAAGAAGAATTGACTTCCAGTGTTAAGCATCACATCGTATTATCAATTGTAGGTACAGATGATGCATTGGAGATTGGTTATCTAAAAGCAAAGAAACTTCAGGAAGATACAATAAAAAAATCTGGGTTACCTTATACAATTATTCGGTCAACACAGTTTCATGACCATGTGGAAGCTATCATACAGGTACAGGGCAAGGGTGATAATGTTATTGTATCAAAACTGGACTATCAGCCTATTGCACTTGAAGATGTTGCCTATTTTATCGTAAGATTTTCTTTGGAAGAACCCAAAAATGATATTGTAGAAATTGCGGGGCCGCAACGTGGCAAAATGGTGGATTTTGTCTCTAAATATATCGATATTACCGGTCAGAATAAAAAGGTCGTTATAGACAATGAAAGTAACTATATGCATTTTAATGTTCCTACTTCTCTTCTGGTCCCTTCTGGTCAATTTAATACCGGCAGAACACTTTTTGAGGACTGGGCAACTAAAACACTTAAAACAGATAGCGTTTAAGATTGTAATTTTGCTTCCGTAATTATAAAAATTTAAATGTGTTCAGCACTTCTGGATTTATTCATTTACGTCGTCTTAGTTTTTTTTAGATAAAAAAAATAAGAAACCAAACCGCTCGGTTTATCAGCAAAGTACGCAGCTTTAAATTTTATTGCAAAAACTCCGTGTGAATATTGTAAGCCCCGCACCAATCAAAACTGAAATACTGACCAAACCCGGATTGGATGAAAAAGTATTGGAACGTTTGAATGATTAGATGATTAATAAAATTCCGTTGAAGAAAATGGGATCTGTAGAAGATTTTGCTAAAGCTGTTGTTTATTTATCTGATAATGATGCGGCTAATTTTGTGAAAGGAACTGAAATCCTGATCGACGGCGGAATGATTTTAAGGCCAAATATGTAAGCGGTATATTTAAAATGTTGCTATAATTGCAAAACGTCTCTATTTAAGCTCTAAATAAAGTAAATCCATTATATTAAAGACGAACATTGTTCGTCTTTAATATTTAAATAGCTCAAACCATAAGTATAAATAGTAAAGACTAGATTGTAATCCCAAATGTAATTGATATTTTTAAGCATTTTATTAATGGAAGGTGTCTTATTGGATAACGAAAAATCAATATTTCAAAATAAAATATCCCTGCTGCAAATTATAATAGAGTGAACACTTGTCCCAATTTATCGGGTCAGCGGTTAAATTGTTCATTTAGTACCAATTTTTCATTCCCATAAAATAAAAACAATACTGTAATACTACATTCATTTGCGGAAGGAACGGTCTAATTACGATGGAATTTTAACTGCCGTCAATGCGCAGCCATAGCATTAAAATAACTCGATATTCTCATAAGTCAATAACTTTGTTGGTATCATTCATAATTTCAAATGTAGATAGGTTTTACTCTATACAGGTAACAAACTTTTCTTTGTCAAGTCTTACTTTCGTAAATCCTGCAAACACATCTTTTTCCGTGTCTCTATAGCCAAGCGCCAATATAACAACAGTTTTAAGTCCTCTTTCTTTTAAGTTAAGTAGTGTGTCAAACTTTTCGCCATCAAAACCTTCCATTGGGGTAGCATCTATTTTAAGTTCCGCAGCAGCAATTAATGCGGTTCCCAATGCAATATAAGCCTGTCTCGATGCCCATACAAAATTTTCATGTTTTTCTCTTTGCAGTATGTTATTAACTAAAGCTACTTTAAATTCCGACAGATTTTCTGTTTTAATTCCTCTTACATGGGCAATCTGCTCAATGTATTCCTCAATATGGTTTAATGTAATTCCATCAAATGCAGCAAAAACCAATAAGTGAGATGATTCTGCAATTTGCGAATTAAAAGATCCTTCTCCAAGTTGCTTCTTAAGTTCCTCATTTTCTATTGCAATAAGGCGAAAAGGTTGTAACCCCGCAGAAGATGCAGAAAGCCTGGTGGCTTCTATAATTTGGTCAATCAATTCTCCACTAATTTTTTTGTCACTGAATTTTTTTGTGGAATACCTCCACTTAAGGTTTTCTATTAATTGCATATCTTTTTAATTTTTGTCAAAGTTGCAAAATATTTGTATACTTTTGTCACTAACAAACAAAAAGTAATAGTAACATGCAGGTAACCACAAAAACAGTAATACCGCATTCTTCAGAAGAGTGCAGACACTCTATAAGGGCCGTGCATGACGCAATGTATGTATTGGGCGGAAAATGGAAAATTTCAATTGTAGCCTGTTTATTGTTTGGTGCAAAACGATATTCGGATATTCTAAGGGAAGTTGAGGGTATATCAGGTAAAATGCTCAGCAGGGAATTAAAGGAAATGGAAGTCAATTTTTTGGTTAAACGTACCGTGGGTAAATCACAACCCGTGATGGTAAGTTATGAACTTACCGAATATGGCGAATCTGTAAAACCGGTAATTGCAACCCTTGCCAATTGGGGACAGATACATCGCCAATGTGTTGCAAAAAGGTAGTTGGAAAATAAATTTTCAAAGAATATATTTTTCCTTTTACAAGAAACGTTTTTTTTTAATTATATTTTTTTGTTTAATTATTACTGCTTATAATCACTTTTCTCATTTACAATTTAAAAGAGCAGTGGCATGGTTGCCGTACACCAGGTCATTTTAGCTATTTAAATATTAATAAAGTTTGATAATGTGTCAGCATTTTTCATATTAAAAATAATTCAAGTGTTAACATTTTAGTAGGTACATTTGTACAATGATCTAAATTCGAAAGATCTTTTAAGAACGAAGATTTTAAGAAAAGTCAAACCTGGAGGATTTCAGTTACTGAAGGAAAAGGTTGAAAAAATGATTTTACAATCATAAGTCAGTTTGCAATTGTGTCTCCTGTTGATCCTATATAAATAAAAGCTCCCGTTGGGAGCTTTTATTATTTTTTTGATTCTTCTAAAGATATCTTACGGAATTCTTTTAAAAGTTTTTCAAGGTTCAAAGTTGATTTACGGGCTCTTGTTCCTGCTGCTTTGTTTGCTTTTTCTGATTGTAATTGTGCATCTTCGTTAAACGCTGCCATTTCAGCGTTGATTTTTCCGATTTGTTCTTGCATGATATTTTTTATTTAGTAAAGGTGCAAAAATAAACTTTTCCTTGTTTTACAAAGTACTTTTCTGATTTTTAATAGCCCTTCATATCTCTATTATTTTATAAATGTTTATTATATTGCACTTATTATTGATATTTTGTATATTTGTTTATTATAACAAACATTTTATGCTGGATTTTATAACTATAAAAGAGGTGAAGACTACCATTGGAAAATGGTGCAGGAATATGCGTAAATCTGAAAAGTTAACACAGCAGGAATTAGCTGATGCACTCGATCTTTCCAGATATACCATTACAAATTTGGAGAACGGTGAAAACGCAACCTTGGAAACACTGTTGAAAGTTATTCAGCACTTCGATCAGATGAAATCATTGAATCGGTTTATATTATCTGAAATCGGAAATCTGGACGAAAATAAATCACTTTATTAATTATGGCGGAAAATCAGGTAATAGAACTGTATTTCCAAGGAGTGGAAATTGCAAAGATCGGGTATGATGAAAACAGGAGAAAAGCTTCTTTTCAATACAACCCGGAATTTCTCGCTTTGAATATTTACAAGAGACTTTTTCCCTATATTATCAAAAGGACTTCAATTGTACAGGTTTTTTCAGAGTTTGAAGGAGAAACATTTAGAGGACTGCCTCCCATGATTGCCGATTCGCTTCCTGATTATTTTGGGAATATCGTATTTAGGGAATGGTTGGAATCTGCCCGTAAAGACTTGAAAAGTATATCACCCTTAGAGCAGCTTACCTACGTAGGGAAAAGAGCAATGGGCGCCTTGGAGTTTGCTCCTGCAAAAGAAATGGACTCGAGCTCAAAGATAAACATTGGTGAAATTACCGAAGTGGTGCGAAAGGTATTAGATTTGAAAACTTCTGTTGAAGAGAAAGGATTAACGGATATCGCTTTGCTAAATATTTTTAAGATAGGTACGTCTGCAGGTGGGGCAAGACCAAAAGTTTTAATTTCAGAACATAAGTTAACAGCCAATCTTATACCCGGTGATCTGGTGACTTCCAATGAGTATAATCATTACCTGATAAAGCTGTGTATTGAGGAAAATCAAACGTATTCAAAAGAAAAGGTAGAATATATTTATTATAAAATGGCGGTAGCTGCAGGTATTGATATCATGCCTTCCAAACTTATCGAAGATAAGCATTTTGCTACGTTACGGTTCGATAGGCAGCAGGGGGAAAAGATTCATGTGTTAACAGCCTCAGGAATGACTGGTTGGGACTTTACCGTACCTGAGCATTCTTCTTACGAGAATCTTTTCCGACTGGCAAATGACTTGCGGGTTCCACATAAAGATATTAGGCAGCTGTTTAGAAGAATGGTTTTTAATTTAGTGTTTGCAAATACAGATGACCATTTAAAGAATTTTTCTTTTATGTATAATAAGCAGGAGGACAGATGGTATCTGGCACCCGCGTACGATCTAACATATCCTTTGGATGCCCTGCTGAACTATACCAGGGTTACAAGGGCTTTGTCTGTTAATAAAAAGCGGACTGGAATTACAAAAGAAGATCTGCTTTTAATTGCGGATCAGTTCAGTGTAAAAGATGCCAACGGAATTATAAAGGAAGTTACACAGGTTGCGTTAATTTTCAGACAGCTCTGCAACTTGCATGATATCCCTGAGAAAGCGGCAGATAAAATAGAATCCGAATTCCACTTTTTTTAGTTTTGGTTTTAAATTTTAAGTGTATCTCTTTTTGCATAAATAACAAAAACCCGTGAATACGGGTTTTTGTTATTATTTAATTGAGCTTGTAGAATACTTACTTAAATTTAAATGTTTTAAAACCAGTAAGATTTATTGTTGCTGAATCATTTCTTCGATGGCATCCCACAGCTTTATTCTCTTTTCCAGCGATTCTTTGGCAGTTTTTGCTGTTTCTGCCCATTTTACAGGATCTTCTCCGCATAAAATACTAATCATTTCAAATGCCATGGGACCGTGCTCATCGGCATCCAGTTCGATATGACGTTCAAAATAATACACCAACTCACTTAAATCGGCTTCTTGAAAAGTTGCTTTGAATTCTTTAAGCATCTCGGTGAACATTCCGGGGATAAGGTCTTCACGACCAAAGGTAAATGCTGAAGCAATTTCATGTGATTTCCCGTTTGCTATCACTTCAAAGGTAAATGTGAGAAATTCCTTGATGTTTGGGTGCAGTTCACTTGACTTTATCGCACTGAATATGTCTGTTGCTTTTACAGTATCAAGAAACTTTTCAAGCGTTTCTGTACTGGCATTGCTCTTTTTCATGGCTTCCACATACATCTCAAAATGACTTAAACGTTTGCCGTCATGGGTTAAGTCCGATTCTTCCGCAAGCACTATTTCATTTATAAGATAACGTACTTCAGGGTTAGGTGAGGCAAACCAAGGGCTTGTTGTACAGGTAAGTTTTGATTGCAGCGCCTTTAAAAGCGACATAAAATCCCAAACGGCATAAACATGTACTTGCAGAAAAACCTGAAGGTGTTCTAGGGTTTTGATCTTTTCATAAAGTGTATGTCTTGCGAGGCTGCTCTTCAACGGTTCTATGTAGCTGTTTATTTCTATTGTTGATCTCATGATTTTTTTTGCAAATATAATGTTTAGCGATATGTTAGTAAAATAACACCGGAAAATTTACTTTGTTGATCTTAATCTTTAAAGTTTCAATATTTGGTATAGCGGTTTTATACTGTTTTTAAGCGAAAGGTACTTGTCAGATAAATGCTGGCTTCATAAAGTATAGCCATCGGTATTACGAGAAGCACCTGACTTAAAATGTCAGGGGGGGTTATTACGGCTGAGGCAATAAGTATAATCACATAGGCATACCGTCTGTATTCTTTTAAAAAAGCAGTTGAAATCAGACCTGTACGGTAAAGGAAATAAATAATCACCGGAAGGTTAAAAACTACACCGGAGGCTAAAAGGGTAGTGCGCACCAACGAGATGTAGGAATTTACGTCTATCTGGTTCTCTATGACATCGCTTATGCTGAAACCACTAAGGAAATTGATTGATAAAGGAAAAATGACATAGTATCCGAAAAGTACACCGATAAAAAAAAGAAGGCTGGCAGATGATAAAAAAAGCAGTCCGTATTTCTTCTCATTCTTATAAAGAGCAGGGCTTATATATTTCCAGAATTCGAACATAATTAGCGGAAAGGCTGCCATAACGCCAAAACTGAAGCAGGTCCATATCAATACGGACAGCTGGCCTTCCATCTTTCTGTTCTGAAGTTCGAAATTGAACTCCGTAGCAAACAAAGTCGTATCCATACTTAAAGTTTCAGCCAGATTTCTGTAGATGGTGTAAGTAGGGAAATCTGTGTTTTTCGGTGCGAATATAATCTGGTCGAAAATAAAGTCGCTGAATATAAAGGCAAGTATCGAACAGATAACTATTCCTGTGAAACATCTTACAAATACCCATCTTAGCTCTTCAAGGTGGCTTAAGAAAGACTGTTTTTTGTCGGTTTTATCCATTTTGGCGTGTATGTTTTTTATCAAAGATAGTTAAAGTTATTTTGATGATTCCCTTTAGTGGGAATGTATATTTTGTTCAAAAGTGCCTATATTTGTTCAAATCAGCTTTTTTTTTATCTGTACGCATGTATGAGAATAGTTGAAAAACAAACCCCGATATTGGGCTGGATCAGTAAAAAATAAATATAAATGGAATCGATTGTTTACTGGATAAATGAGATTGTCTGGAGTAACGCTTTGGTTATACTCTGCCTTTGCACAGGACTTTTTTTTAGTTTTAAACTGCGGTTTCCACAGGTCAGGCTCTTCAGGGAAATGATCAGATTGTTGTTCGGTACTAAAAAATCCGATGAAGGAATTTCTTCTTTTCAGGCGTTTACGCTTGCTATATCCGGTCGCATCGGTACGGGAAATATCGCCGGTGTTGCGACAGCAATTGCGATGGGCGGGCCTGGAGCGGTTTTCTGGATGTGGGCGATCGCTTTCTTGGGAAGTGCCTCTGCAGTAATAGAAGCTACATTGTCCCAAACCTATAAAGAAGTAAGTAAGGGTGAGTTCAGGGGAGGTCCTGCATACTATATTTTAAAAGGCTTGAAAAGCAGGCCTTTTGCAGTGTTGTTTGCTGTTACAACGGTAGTAAGCTGTGGTTTTTTGCTTCCAAGCGTTCAAAGCAACAGTATTGCCCTGGCAGTTGAAAAAGCATTTAATTTTAGTACCCTTCATACAGCAATCGCTGTATGCCTGCTGCTTGCGCTAATTATAATCGGCGGGGTGAAAAGGATCAGTAAGGTCGCAGAAGTAGTCGTTCCGTTTATGGCGATTTCCTATATTGTGATGGCGCTGGTGATCATAGGCTTGAATATATCCGAAGTCCCGCAGATGTTCTCGCTGATCTTTAAATCTGCATTCGGTCTCGACGCTACTTTTGGCGGTATGGTGGGTGCAGCAATAAGCTGGGGTGTACAGCGGGGAATATACAGCAATGAGGCCGGGCAGGGAACCGCTCCGCATGCTGCTGCTGCTGCTGAAGTGTCACATCCTTACAAACAGGGACTCGTTCAGGGGTTTTCGGTATATGTAGATACCTTGTTCGTATGTACGGCTACGGCACTTATGATCCTTTTTACCAACCAGTACAACGTACTTGATGAAGGTTCGGGCTTTATAGTGGAAAATATTCCGGGAGTCGAAGCGGGCACTGCTTTTACGCAAAACGCCGTCAGTGTGCACTTCCCTTCCTTTGGAAATGAATTCGTTGCAGTTGCCCTCATGTTTTTTGCCTTTACCACCATCATGGCCTATTACTATATTGCAGAATCGAATATCGATTTTCTGTTAAAGGGTAAAAAGGTGAAGTACGGTATATGGGCATTAAGGATTTTAATACTCGGATCTGTATGCCTCGGATGTTTAAAATCTGCTAAATTGGCGTGGACATTGGGAGATATAGGCGTGGGACTTATGGCTTGGATCAATCTTATAGCTATCCTGTTGCTTTATAAAAAGGCTGTTGCAATAGCGGCTGATTATGAAACACAGAAAGCTGCCGGTAAGGATCCGCAGTTCGATAGTTCTGTGCTTAATCTCGAAAACGCCGACTATTGGAATTCCAAAGTAAAAGGAGATAGTACAGATAAATAGGAAAACTTTAAAAGGGTAATGGTATCTTTGAGGAACTTTTAAATGAAAAATTCTTTGTAAAATGAGCGATAAGATTAATTTGAATGTGTTCAAGGACTTTGTAAAATCAAATAATTTCGGAGGTATACTCCTTTTTCTTTGTGTTATACTGTCCCTTACAGTAGCTAACTCTCCACTGGCGGAAGGTCTTCAGAATATTTTGGATACTGTTGTTGGTTTTGAAAGCGGATCCGTTCATCTTAATTATTCCGTATCTATGTGGATCAATGACGGGCTTATGGCAATTTTTTTCTTGCTGGTTGGTCTGGAAATAAAAAGGGAAATTGTCGAAGGTGAACTTTCTTCGCCAAAGAAAGCCCTTTTGCCGATCTTGTGCGCCGTTGGTGGTGCTGTTGTTCCGGCTCTTATCTTTTATACATTTAACAGTGGCACTGAAACCATACACGGTTGGGCAATTCCTATGGCAACCGATATTGCTTTTGCACTGGCTGTAATATCCCTGCTTGATAAAAGAGTTCCTGCAAGCCTGAAGATTTTCCTTGCAGCACTTGCAATCGTAGACGATCTGATCGCTATTCTGGTAATCGCGTCTTTTTATTCCGGAGGTATAGAATTAACGTATCTTGGGTACGCAGCTGCGGGAATGGCTGTTCTGATACTGATGAACCGTTTCAACGTTAAAAATCCGTACTTATATCTTATACCCGGTATCTTTATCTGGTATTTTGTCCATCATTCGGGTATTCACGCTACAATTGCCGGGGTTATGGTTGCAATGACGCTTCCTACCAACGATACCACTGTGGAGTCTCCATTGGAAAGGTTGGAACATGCACTTGTTAAACCTGTAAACTTTCTGATAATTCCTGTTTTTGCTTTCGCAAATACGAATATTACGCTGCAGGCAGAAATGTTGCACGGACTAACTGCTCCGCTGGGTCTGGGAATCTTTTTCGGACTTATGTTAGGAAAGCCTGTGGGAATACTGTTTACAACTTGGGTTTGCCGCAGATTGGGCATAGCTTCGTTACCAGAAGGAAGTACTTGGATGCACATTATAGGTGTAGGTATGTTGGCAGGTATAGGTTTTACCATGTCCATATTTATCTCCATACTGTCTTTTCAGAATCCTTTGTTCGTATCAGAAGCTAAACTTTCTGTTTTGCTTACTTCAATAATAGCCGGTACTGCAGGATACATTCTACTTAAGGCAAATTCAGATAGAAGATAGTGTCTTTAAATTTTGATTGGTTAGACGGTTAAGTAGAGTTTTTTTTTAATACTAATTCAATTAGTATTAAAATATTTTAATTACAAATACTGGTGTTGCAGTTGCGTTTTCAGTTTTTTTATTCCGTAAATGCAGTAATATTGAATAGTATAAATGTACTGTTGCTACAAATATGAATATCTGAATTATTAGCAGTCTGTTTAAAAGAATTGATGATATTAAAAGAGTCTTCTGCTCACGTATTATAAGACTAATGTGTCACTTGCACAAAATCTCTATATCTAATAAGTTTTAAACATTATAGAATTATTTAAATATTTGCATTCTTACATATAAGATAAAAGCAGGTGTCTTTAAAATACCTGCCTTTAATCAACAATTAAAAATTAAACTAAGGAAGTAAAACACGGTCAATTAAATGAATGACACCATTTGTAGCAAGCATATTAACAGATGTGATTACAGAAGGCATTTCATTACCGTTACCCTTAACTGTTGCTTGGCTTCCTAAAGCAACCATAAGCGTGCCTCCATTTACGGTAGTAAGAGACTGACCATTTGATAAATCTGATGAAAAAGCTCTTGCTGCAAGTACGTGGTAGGTTAAGATGGAAGCAAGCGTATCAGGATCTGCACTCTGTACTGAGGCAATTGTAGGAAAACCTGCATCTATAAATGCCTGGTTACTTGGTGCAAAAACCGTAAGGTTTCCTTCAGCAGATAAAACCTGTGCAACATTTGTAGATCCTTGGCTTGCACGCAAAACTGCGGCAACAAGGTATGTTAGGTTTTCATTTGCTTGAGCCATCTGAACAATGGTACCTTTTGGTGGCATCAGAACGCGTTCCACAGCGTGTATTACTCCATTTGAAGCAGCCATATCCGCTGAAGTCACTTTCCAGCCGTTTACAAAAACACCTCTACTATCTTTTGTAAGATATAGTTTATCCCCGTTTGCTGCGGTTACTTCTGCATTTGGCCCGGCAGGTACATTAGCTGCTGTCACTTTGCTTGTAAGCGTATGGTAAAGAAGCAGGTCTTTTAAATCTGCTGCTGCCATACTATTAATTGCCTCTTGTGTTATTCCCGAAGCCATGAAAGCTTCGTTGTTCGGTGCAAAAACAGTAAATGGTCCGGTACCGCTCAATGTTTCGGCTAAGTCGGCTTTAACTACTGCTGCTTTCAAAAGCGAATAGCTGCTGTTATCACTAACAATAGCAGCAATTGTTTTTTGCTGCGGTTCAACATTTGGCATGTTGTCATCACTGCATGAAATCGTCAGTGATAAGAATGCAAGTGCAAGTGCTGCGCCGGCATTTTTTTTAAAGGATGTTCTTCTTTTCATAATAATTGTATTAAAATTTATATTAATTTTTAAATTTCAAATCAATCGACCTTTAGTTCAGGGTCTATTTTTGTTGTTATTATGTATATGGATACTGATAAAATTACAATACATGTAAGTATACCAGTAAGGGTAATATTGAAGTTTTTTCCAAAGTTATTAGCAGTTACAGCACAAATGCCCCAAAGTACGGCCATACCGAAAGCGGCAACATTATATTTCCAGCTTACATAAATGCTTATTATTCCCGCAACTATAATTAGTAGTATTGTCCAAACAACTTCGGTTAATATCCATCCATCCCAATTTAATTTGGTAAGCAGAGCAGAAATATTTGCAATCAGTGCTACCGAAACCCAGCCCGAGTAGAGTGCGAACGGACAGCTGATTAATAAATTTCTTAAGGAAACAGGGCGTTTGATCGACTGTATTCGTGTCAGAATCCTAAGTAGCAGATACGACAGTAAAGCCATCAAGATTACACAGAGCATTATAAGATCATTTAACCAGCAATAGACCCATAATATATTCACTATGTTGCTACCAATAAACAGTTTTCCTGTGGCATTTATGATGGAAGTATTCATCTCTTTTTTATAAAGATAGATGGTATAAATTATGTGAGCAACCAGAAGCAGATAAATAATACCCCATATACCGAACGCATAGCCCGCTGGAGTAAAAAGGTTGTAGTACCTGTCAGAAATTGTTTTCATTGTGACCCCGCTCATCAGACCGGAGTTCAATAGATAATTTAAAACAATGGTAGCCAAAAGGCTTAATGCGTTTAGAAATAATAAGGTTGCTTTACTCATTTTACAATTTTTCAGTTAACATTTATACTTCTAGTTTAGTTACCTAATGTAACAGTCTCTATTTTTACGTAAATATAATAATTATATAATAATAAGTGTATAAATATACTAATTAATTTTATTAATTAAATTTATTGCTAGAGATTTATCCTATTTATTACGCGCAATTACTTTTATTTGGTATATAAAAATACTTTTATCTAGATTGTAACCTGATTACATAATTAATAGGTTTATTAATATGTTTTATGAGCAGTTACTAAATAACCATGTGTTTTCTTTTAGCAGATATCTTAGTTAATGAAATTAAAAATTAATATGTTTAGTTATGAAATTCACAATTAATGAGGTAGCTTTTCCCTTAAATACCCGTAGACCCACGTACCTGCAATGGCACTGAAAAGCGTGACTGCAATAACGGTTGCACCTGTTCCTATTTGTGCAAATAAAGGACCCGGGCAGGCTCCTGTTACAGCCCAACCGAAACCGAAGATCAGCCCGCCATAAATCTGTCCTTTGTTAAATTGCTTAGCATGGAATTCTAGTGTTTCTCCGTGAATAGTTTTTATTTTGAATTTTTTTATAATGTAAACGGATATCATACCAATCAAAACGGCACTTCCTATTATCCCATACATATGAAATGACTGTAATCGAAACATTTCCTGTATACGGAACCAGCTGACTACTTCTGCTTTTACGAAAACGATGCCGAAAAATATACCTACAATCAGATATTTTATATTGTTTTTAAATTTAATGTTAGACGTACTTTCTGTTACACATGTTGTATCTAATGTATGTAATTCAAAGGCTTTATTTGTTTCTTTATTTTGTTGCATTGGATTTTAGTTTAGAGTGATAGTATAAGGGGTAATAGTAGATTCGCCATAATGAAACCGCCAATCATAAAGCTTATCGTGGCAATCAGTGACGGTAACTGCAGGTTAGACAATCCCATAATGGCATGTCCGCTTGTACAGCCACCTGCATAACGGGTTCCGAAGCCTACTAAAAAACCTCCGAACACCATTATTAAAAAACCTTTAAGTGTAAAAAGCGACTGCCAGTTCATAATGTCTAAAGGAATTAAATTGTTGTAATTGGTGATCCCATATTCCGTCAACTCTTCGGCTAACTTAGGATGCACATCAATTGGATTAGGGTTTGACAATAGGTTTATGGCTATTGCGCCTCCTAAAAATATTCCGAATACAAAAAACAGGTTCCATACTTCTTTTTTCCAGTCGTATTGGAAGAACGGAATATTGGCGGGTAGGCACGAGGCACAGATGTGACGAAGTGAGGAACTGATCCCGAACGACTTGTTTCCTAAAATTAATAGTGCCGGTACGGTTAAACCGATCAGCGGACCCGCTATATACCAAGGCCAGGGCTGTTTGATAATTTCTAACATTTTTTTATTTTTAATATAATTAGTTTTTTACTTAAACGAATACTTTGCTTTGACATACAAAATCAGTTTTGGGTATATCTGTTTTTGCAATAGCACTAAATCCTCCTGCTATTTCTGTGAAGTTTCTGTACCCTCTGGCTTGCAGAATACTGGCTGTAATCATGCTTCG
>JAVXSC010000023.1:0-22202 GCA_036643355.1 Myroides sp. | reverse complement strand
AAGTTTATGCAATGGCAACTTTTATGTTGGCTTTATTGCTATGGCTAGGTTTACGTTGGATTGATGCTATTGATGAACCGCGAGGGAACAAATGGTTGTTGCTGATTTCGTTAGTTGTCGGAATGTCTTTCGGTGTACATTTTATGGCATTACTGGCAATTCCGTCAATTGGTTATTTGTATTTCTTTAAAAAATATCCAAAAGTTACCGTTAAAAACTTCATTATTGCAAACGTTGCAGTAGTTGCGGTTTTATTGGTTGTTTTCGGATTTTTACTACCATATACCATGATTTTCTTCGGAAAGTCTGAAATTTTCTTTGTCAATTCAATAGGCTTGCCGTTTAATTCAGGAACCATTATCGCTTTTGCATTGTTAGTTTCGTTCTTTGTTTTCGGATTAAAATTTACGCGCGAAAACAAAAAACAGTTTGCAAACACATTGATTCTTTCGGTATTATTCATTTTTATTGGATTTTCTTGTTGGTTAATGTTACCAATTCGTGCAAATACCCAAATTCCAATCAACGAAAACAAACCATCGGATACTGCCGAATTATTAGATTACTACAATCGTAAACAATATGGTTCGCGATCGTTGTTTTATGATACATTTTTCACGGTTAAATACGGTAGCGCGTTAGATCCATCACAGCCTTATAAAGATGGTAAAGTTGATTACGAAAGAGATTATGCTACTGGAAAATACAGCATTATTAACGACGGAAAAAACTCTGAACCTAATTATGCAAATCGTTTTAAAGGATTTTTACCTCGTTTGTGGGAACCAGATATGGCTGCAAACTACATGAGTTTTACAAAACCTGTCGATTTTAAACTAAAACCTGATTACGCATCAGAACCTGAAGCTATTGAAATGGCTACACAATTAAAGGCGCAGGTGCAGTCGGGTAGAATGTCTATGCGAGAATATGATGGCGTTTTACGACAGATGGGCGAGTATATCGAAGTAGAAAAGCCAAGTTTTTCAGACAATATCGGGTTTATGTTCAACTACCAATTCGGTTACATGTACACCCGTTATTTACTATGGAATTTCGCTGGAAGACAAAGTGATATTCAAGGTGAAAACGATCGTATGAACGGAAATTGGATTTCGGGTATCAAATTTTTAGACGAAATTCGTTTGGGATCGCAAGAAAACCTAACCAGTGATATGTTGAACAATAAAGGGCGAAATGTATATTTTATGTTGCCGTTTATTTTGGGCTTGGTTGGATTTATCTTTCATTATCGCAAAGATCCAAAAACATTCTATGTACTGTTGGCGTTGTTCCTGTTTACAAGTTTTGCATTAAAAATCTTCTTAAACGAACGTCCGTTTGAACCTCGCGAACGCGATTATGCGGTAGTTGGTTCGTTCATGGTTTTTGCCATGTGGGTTGGTTATGGTGTGTATGCGATCTACGAATTTTTATCGAGCAAAGTAAATGCGAAAATAGCCTTGCCATTGGTGTTGGGTGTTACGTTTTTAGCATCGCCCGTATTGTTGGCAAAAGAAAATTGGGACGATCACGATCGTTCAGAAAAATATACGGCTTTGGCATTAGGTAGAGCCTATTTGGATTCGTTAGAACCAAACGCGATTATTTTCACAATTGGCGATAATGATACCTTCCCGCTTTGGTATTTGCAGGAAGTTGAAGGTTACCGTACCGATGTCCGCGTGGTTTGTACCACTTTATTGCAGGCAGAATGGTATATCGACCAAATGAAAGTGAAATCGTATGAATCAGATCCATTAAAAATACGTTTTAATCATAAGCAATATTCTGGTGAAAATCTGTACTATGCTGCAATGGCTCCAACAGTTGACGAACGTTTCGATATAAACACCATTTTGGAATTCATCGCATCAGATCGTCCGGAATCTAAAATGGAAACCGAAAGCGGAATGCTTTTAACTCGTATCCCTACCAATAAATTCAGTATACCTGTTAACAAAGAAAAAGTGTTGAAAAATGGAACGGTATCACAGAAATTTGCAAACGATATTGTTTCTGAAATTCCTATCGATGTTAAAGCAAATGCCTTATACCGTATGCGAATTATTATGTTCGATATTATTGCGAACAACAATTGGGATCGACCAATATATTTTACAGCCGGCGATATTTCAGACGAAGCATTGTTGTGGCTAAAAGACTATTTACAGTTGAATGGTTTGGTGTACAAGTTGGTTCCGGTAAAAGCGAAAGTTGATAGAGTTAACGCCAATCATCCTTATTATATTGGTTCGATCGATGCTGATAAAATGTATAAAACAGTGAACAGCTGGTATTGGGGTAATTTTGGAAGTCCAAATATTTATCATGATCAACAAACAAGAAAAGAATCAAGAATGTATCTGATAAATTTTGCACGTTTGGCAGAACAGTTTATTACAGACGGAAACATGGAAAAAGCCAAGAGCGTACTTGATTTAACTATGAAAAACTTCCCGATAGATTATTATATTCCGCATGATAATCATTTAAAGTATGAGTTTTTTGAGCCTTATGCAGATTTGTACTATATGGTTGGCGATAACAAAAAAGCTGCAGAACTTGCAACCAAATTGTTTATAAAAGCAGAAGAAAATCTGAATTTTTATAAAGGAATGAAGGTTACAGAACAGCGCGAGTTTGTTTATGATATTATAGATAATTTTAATACCGCTTACCGCATTATTGATAATTCTAAAATGCATAAAGACGCAGCTACCGTAGCGGCTTTAAACAAACGAATAGCACCGTTTGAGAAGTATTTTCAACGTTACTTAAATGCTTATAAACAACAACAGGAAGAACAAGCAGAAATGATGCAGCAGGAAGAACAAATGTTACAAGATTCTACTTCGCAAACAAAAGATTCTGTAAACCAATAAATTTAGTAAAGACGGTAAAAATACCGTCTTTGCCTATTAAATGAAACAATAATTATGTTAGAAAATAAAGATCAAAGCAAAACCTCGTTGGCACAATTGGGCGAATTCGGTTTAATCAATCATATCACAAAAAACTTTTCAATTCAGCAACAATCAACCGTAAAAGCTATAGGAGACGATGCTGCCGTTTTAGATTTCAAGTCGAAAAAAGTCGTTATTTCTACCGATTTATTGGTTGAGGGCGTACATTTCGATTTAAGTTATATGCCGTTGAAACATTTGGGGTACAAAGCGGTTGTCGTTAACGTGTCAGATATTTGTGCGATGAACGCAACACCAACACAGGTTACGGTTTCTATTGCGGTTTCAAACAGATTTCCATTAGAAGCAATCGAAGAATTGTACGAAGGTATCCGTTTGGCTTGTGATTTTTATAAAGTCGATTTAATTGGTGGTGACACCACATCAAGCACCACAGGATTACTCATTAGTGTAACAGCATTGGGCGAAGCAACAGAAGAAGAAATTACCTACCGTTCGGGTGCACAAGAAAATGATTTATTGGTCGTATCGGGCGATATTGGTTCGGCTTACATGGGCTTACAGGTTTTAGAACGCGAAAAGCAAGTCTTTTTGGTAAATCCGCAAAGTCAGCCCGATTTGGAAGATTACTCTTACATTATTGAACGACAGTTAAAGCCTGAAGCGCGTAACGATATTAAAGATCTTTTACAGAAATTAGATGTAAAACCAACTTCGATGATCGATGTCTCAGACGGAATTTCTTCTGAAATCATGCACATTTGTAAATCATCAAACGTAGGTTGTAATTTGTATGAAGACAAATTGCCGTTAGATCCGCAGTTAATAAACGTATGCGAAGAATTTAATTTAGACAGTACAACCATTGCTATTAACGGCGGAGAAGACTATGAATTGTTGTTCACTGTTTCAATGGATGATTTCGAAAAAATTAAGGGAAATCCGCATTTATCAATCATTGGTCACATGACAGCCGAAAAAGAGGGGATTAATTTAATAACCCGCGAAAACACGAAACTTCCTCTAAAAGCACGCGGTTGGAATGCTTTAAATGACGAAGAATAAACTTAATAAACACTACATGAGAAAAACACTACTAGTATTTGTATTTTTAAATACATTGATTTGTTTTGCGCAGTCAAACAAAATTCAGTTTGAATACAACAAACAAATTATTACAGGAAAATTAAAAACGTCTTTGAATAATTTGCAAGAATATATTATTGTAAAAAATGATAACAATGAGGATCTAAATTTTAATATAGCTCAAATAAAAGATATTCAGATTAACGATGAATCTTTTGTGGCTGCTAAAGTATCAAATGATGCCACACTAACAAAGAATATAGCTTTTTTAGATCATTTGTCTGAACCGAATTATAAAGAAAATTGGGTTTTATTAAAAGTGTTAGTTAAGGGAGATTATAATTTGTATCAATATTCGTCAAGTAACTTTAACCAATTTTATTATGAAGTAAAGAGTGCTAACGAAATAAAACCATTGGTGTATAAAGAATATACAACAGGTTCTTCTGTTAAAAAAAACAATCATTTTCGCAGTCAATTACGTAAAGATGTTCCCTTGTATTTTTACGTATTTAATGATTATGAAAAGTTAGAATATAAGTATGATGATTTAGTAAAGCATTTTAACAAGCTTAATGGTTATGAAGAGAATGAAGGTGTTAAAAAAATAAATATTAAGCTATCAGTTTTTGGTGGTTTGGCAAATAATTTTCATAAAGAACTATATTTTGCTGATACAGCTATTAACAGTCTGTATTTAAATGATTACGAGTTAGAAGAGAAATCGCCATTGTTCTTTGGTGTTTCGGGTGAAGCTTTTTTAGATAAAAATGACTTGAATGCGATTTTTATTGACTTAGGATTTATGAATTATAATACGAGTTATTATTTAGACTATTATAACCCTGTGGCAAGTAATATTAAGTTTGAATATAAATCTAATATTATGATGATAAATTTTGGATATAAAAGATATTTCAATATATCATCCAATTCTAAAATTTACGCATCAGCAAGTCTGGCTCCAAATTTTTTCTTTACATCAAAGAATCAGGTCAGCTATGACTTTTTTGATTCAGGGTATGATGGTCTTGGGAATTATTATGAAAAAACATATAACTTGGTAGTAAAAGCACATAAAAACTCTTCAAATTTAGGGTTGAGATTTTCAATGGGCTACAAGTTTAAAAATCATTACTTTGCAGAAGTAAACTATAGAAAAGGAGCAAATTCTGAATATGTGAATTTCTCACATGAAATAACTTCTTTTGTATTAGGATATACATTTTAAAAGTAAACAAAAAACCAGAGCTTTTAAAGGCTCTGGTTTTGTTTTAATGCGAACTCAACATATTTTTTGGATCTAAATAAGTATCCAATTGTTCTTTTGTTAAAATATTGTGTTCTAAAATTAAATCGTACACACTGCGGTTTTCTTCTAGTGCCTGTTTGGCAATTTTGGTGCTGTTTTTATAGCCAATGATCGGGTTCAATGCGGTAACAATACCAATACTATTATAAACTTCGTTTCTTAAATGATCGGTGTTTGCTGTAATTCCGTCCACACATTCAATTCGTAAAGTGTCAATGGCGTTTGTTAGTATTTCAATAGAATCAAACAAAGTCAGTGCAATGATTGGTTCCATAACGTTTAATTGTAACTGCCCGGCTTCGGCAGCCAAACTCACCGTCAATTCGTTTCCGATAATTTTAAAACAAACCTGATTTACAACTTCGGGAATCACAGGGTTTACTTTACCTGGCATAATTGACGATCCCGGTTGTTTTGGTGGCAAATTAATTTCATACAAACCGGTACGCGGACCAGATGCCAGTAAACGCAAATCGTTACAAATTTTAGACAATTTTATAGCTAATTTTTTCAATGCACCTGCATAAGCTACAAAACTGCTGGTGTCTGATGTTGCTTCTACCAGATTTTCAGCTAGTTTAACGGGTTCGTTTAAAAGTGTGGCTAATTTATCTGCACATAATTGCGCGTAACCTTTTGGAGCGTTCAATCCTGTGCCAATTGCTGTTGCGCCCATATTCACTTCTAAAAACTGAAAAGCCTGATCCTGCAAATACGGAATTTCTTTCTTCAGGGTAAATGCAAACGCTTCAAATTCTTGACCTAAAGTCATTGGGACGGCATCTTGCAATTGGGTTCGTCCCATTTTAATGACGTTTTCAAACTCTTTCGCTTTTCTATCCAAAGCAAAAAACAATTTTTCTAACGCATTGGTAACTTGTTTCGATGATTGAAATAATGCCAGCTTTAATGCCGAAGGATATGCATCGTTGGTAGATTGTGATAAATTAACATGATCGTTTGGGGAACAATGTTGATAATCGCCTTTTTTGTGACCTAATTTTTCAAGTGCAATGTTCGCAATTACTTCGTTGGCATTCATGTTTACCGAAGTTCCGGCACCGCCTTGAATCATATCAATAGGAAATTGTTCAAAATACTGGTCTTTTAAAAGATCTAAACAAGCCTGCGAAATAGCATCTTTCAGCGTTTCGTTGATCAACCCCAATTCAAAATTCGTTTCAACAGCTGCAAGTTTTACAACCGCTAACGATTTTATAAAAATGGGATACTGATATAATTTGTGGTTCGATATTTTAAAGTTGTTAATAGCGCGTTGCGTTTGCACGCCGTAGTAGGCATTTTCGGGTATCTGTAAATCGCCTAATAAATCAGTTTCTGTCCGAAAAGAGTTCATGCTTTTTGTTTAAAATTACAAAAAATCTTTCAATGGACTTTTAATTTAAACGGAATATTAACAAATAAATAATTTAGCAACTAAAAGAAATAATAGGCATTTGGAATGTGATTTATCTCGTTTTCTTTGCCTATAACTACTGAAATAATATCCAGACTTACTTCTAAATCTAAATCTTTTTCCATGATGTATGCATTGGTAGCTTCTAAAATAAGTTTGATTTTTTTGTTGTTCACAAAGCTTTCGGGTTCGCCAAAATGGGTTGATGTTCTGGTTTTGACTTCAACAATTGCCAAAATGTTTTCTTTAACAGCGATGATATCAATTTCAGCTTTTTTGTAACGATAATTTGTTTCAAGAATAACATAATTGTTGGTTTCTAAAAATTCTTTAGCCAATTGTTCGCCTTGTTTTCCGATATCGTTATGCGTTGCCATTTTAAATATATTTTAGAGATGTAGATTCATTATTGATGTTCAAAGAAATTTTAGTTCCCAGTTTTAAAGCACGGTTATCAGGAATATGACCCGCAGGAAAATCAAAACAAATTGGAAAATCGTATTCTTTGCAGAGATCCAGAATGATCTGTTTAACATCGTATCCAAACGGAATCTGATTGTCGTGCATATCGGTCATTCCACCAATAATTAATCCGTTTAAATCATCAAAATATCCGTTACGTTTCAGGTTGTAAAACATTCGGTCGATATGATACAAGTATTCATCTAAATCTTCCAAATACAATATTTTATTTTTTGCATCGATAGATGATTTTGATCCCAACAAACTATAGATAATTGATAAATTTCCGCCAACAAGTAAACCTTCTGTAGAACCTATTTTATTGCTTGAATTCGATGGAATTTCTATTGTATAATTTTGATTAAACAAAGCCTGGCGCAATGTTTCTTTAGCTTCGGTCAACGCTTTTGGCACAGAATACGGCATAATAGCGTGCAAAGTAGCAACGCCCAAATTGTGAATATGGCTGTGTAAAACGGTAATGTCGCTAAAACCAATCACCCATTTTGGATTTTGTATGAATTTAGAAAAATCGAGTTGATCAATAATCCGAACCGTTCCATAACCACCACGTGCAATCCAAATGGCTTTCATGGTGTCGTCGTCCATCATGCGCTGTAAATCATCAGTGCGTTGTTGGTCTGTTCCGCCTAACTGATTTGCGTTAATGTCAATAGTTGATCCAAAAATAATGTTCAATCCCCACGATTCAAAAAGTGAAACAGCTTCTTGCGCTTTATCTCTTGTAAAACTTCTTGCGGTACAAACCATTGCAACGGTATCGCCTTTTTGTAAATATGCGGGAATTTTCATGATGATAATTTTAAACAAAAATAGTTTTTAATTGATATTTAGAAAACGTTTAGGATACTTTTTCTATAGATTGAATTAAATAACATTTCTTTAAGTTTTCATGTATTTAAATGTATTCAAAAAATGATTAAATTTGTAAACAATTTTAATTTAAGCAGATCATGTATCCAGAAGAAATAGTAAAACCAATGCAGGCTGAATTAACTTCGGCAGGTTTTGAAGCATTATATACAGCAGATGAAGTTAACGACGCTTTATCTAAACAAGGAACAACATTAGTTGTAGTAAATTCGGTTTGTGGTTGTGCAGCAAGAAATGCACGTCCGGGAGCAGTTATGAGTTTAATAAACGGTAAAAAACCAGAAAACATTGTAACAGTTTTTGCAGGTGTAAACAAAGAAGCGGTTGATACAGCACGTGAGAAAATGTTTCCATTTCCACCATCATCGCCATCTATGGCATTGTTCAAAAACGGAGAATTGGTGCACATGCTAGAGCGTCATCATATCGAAGGAAATCCGGCTGAAATTATTGCTGAAAATCTTAAAGAAGCTTACAACGAACATTGTTAATTCTTTATCGTAAAAAATACATAAAAATCTACTGAATTTCGGTAGATTTTTTTATTTGTCGTATATTTGAACATAAATTACGTAAAGTGCACAAAATATTATCTTATCCGTTAAGTATTGTATATTATTTGTTATTAAGCTTAAGCTTGTTAATTTTTCATCCGATACAATGGATTTGTTTTAATTTGTTTGGATATCAGGCACATACAAACAGTGTAGTTGTTTTGCAATGGTTTTTAATGCGCAGTGCAAATGTTTTAGGAACAACCTTTACGGTAAACGGTAGTGAAAAATTGCCTGTAAACCAGCCAATTATATATGTGTCTAACCACCAGTCAATGTTTGATATTATTTCAATGATTTGGTTTTTACGAAAAACACATCCAAAATTTGTCAGTAAAAAAGAATTAGGTAGCGGCATACCAAGTGTTTCATATAATTTAAAACACGGCGGATCGGTTTTAATAGATCGAAACGATCCTAAACAAGCACTACCAGCAATAAAAAGTTTGGGAGAATACATACAGAAATACAACCGTTCTGCAGTAATTTTTCCAGAAGGAACACGATCTAAAAACGGAGCACCAAAACGCTTTTCAGAAAACGGTGTAAAAATGCTTTGCAAATTTGCACCCGATGCCTATTTAGTGCCTTTAACAATAAATAATTCATGGAAAATGTTTCGTTTCGGAATGTTTCCAATGGGTTTGGGAAGCGCAGTAACATTAGAAGTTCATGATGCCATGAAAGTTTCTGATTACGATTTTAAAACTTTGTTCGAAAAAACAGAACAAGCAATCGTTTCGTCAATAAAATAACACAACGCAAGTTGTATAAAACAAAACAAAATGTCAATTCAAAATGTTCGATTAGAAGTGATGCAGTTCTTGGAGAAGAACATAGATACTTTTGTAGAGAATTACTTGATTCCTGTAGAAAAGATCTGGCAGCCTTCAGATATGTTACCCGATTCACGAAACGAAAACTTTTTTGAAGAAGTTCGTGAACTACAAGCTTATGCCAAAGAATTACCTTACGATTTTTGGGTGGTTTTAGTAGGCGATACCATTACCGAAGAAGCGTTACCAACGTACGAATCTTGGTTGATGGATGTAGAAGGTGTGGATCAAAAAGGTGGCGAAGATGGCGGTGGAAACGGATGGGCAAAATGGTTACGTCACTGGACAGGTGAAGAAAACCGTCATGGCGATTTATTAAATAAATACCTGTACCTTTCAGGACGTGTAAATATGCGCGAGGTTGAAATTACCACACAATATTTAATTAACGATGGTTTTGATCCGGGAACAGACCGTGATCCGTACAAAAACTTCGTTTTTACAAGTTTTCAGGAATTAGCAACTTATGTATCGCACAACCGAGTAGCACAATTGGCAAAAAAACACGGCGATCATAAATTATCAAAAATATGTAAACTGATTGCGGGCGATGAAATGCGTCACCATCATGCATATTCAGAGTTTGTTGAGCGTATTTTTCAGGTAGATCCTTCGGAAATGATGAAAGCTTTTCATTACATGATGAAGAAAAAGATTACCATGCCGGCGAATTTAATTCGTGAATCGGGCGGAGCAATAGGCGATGCTTTTCACAATTTTTCAGAATCGGCACAACGTATCGGCGTTTATACTGCTATGGATTATGTTGATATTTTAAATAAGCTGATTAAACGTTGGGAAATCGACAAGATTAACAACCTGACGGATGAAGCTGAAAAAGCCCGTGATTACCTTATGAAATTACCAGATCGTATGGCAAAATTAGCCGACCGTATGAAGATTTCTGACGAGTCGCACATTTTTAAATGGGTAACACCAGCAATTATAAAATAATATAAAGCCGATAGAAATATCGGCTTTTTTAATCTTTAGTAAATCGTGTGTCACGTGTTAAAGTACAATTCGTCAGTTCGAGCGAAGTCGAGAACTTTAACAAAAAATCCATAGTAGAATTAAAACAATAAGATGAATTACATAGAACAAATCATAATTTTTGTAAAAAAAGAATTAGAAGGAGCCGAAGCCGGTCACGACTGGTTTCACATTCAACGCGTGTACAACAATGCATTGAACCTGTTAAAAAGCGAACAAGCCAATGAACAGGTTGTTGTTTTGGGAGCTTTGCTGCACGATATTGCCGACAGTAAATTCCATAATGGCGATGAAACCATAGGTCCCAAAAAAGCAATGGATTTTATGACATCCATTAATATAAACGATCATGTTAAAGATCATGTCGTAAAAATTATTGAGAACATTTCCTTTAAAGGCGGAAATTTCAACAAAACGTTTCATTCAAAAGAATTAGAAATTGTTCAAGATGCCGATCGATTAGATGCTATTGGAGCCATTGGTATTGCCCGAACTTTTAATTACGGCGGATACAAAAACAATGGATTGTATGATCCGGAAATTCAGCCAAAATTAAAAATGACTAAAGAAGAATACAAGAATCATAAAGGCACAACTATTAATCATTTTTATGAAAAATTATTACTACTTAAAGATTTAATGAATACTGAAACAGGAAAAAAACTAGCAGAAAACCGTCACCAATATATGGAAGGTTTTTTAGAACAATTTTATAACGAATGGGAAGGGAAAGCGTAGGGTATTGCCTTTTCAACATATAAGAATAATTGTTCTTCTGAAATTTATGTTTACCAAATAAATTAAATATGAAAACCTTTGTCGCTTTAGATTTTGAAACCGCCAACCAGCACCGCACCAGTGTTTGTAGTATAGGTTTAGTTTTTGTAGAAAACGGAATTATTGTAGATAAATATTACCAGCTTATAAAACCGGTTCCCAATTTTTACAGTTATTGGAATACGCAAGTTCACGGATTGGTTTTTAACGATACCGAATACGCACAAGACTTTTCAAACTTATGGATCGATATTTCCAGACAAATAAAAAATATGCCTTTAGCAGCGCATAACAGTATGTTTGATGAAGGATGTTTAAAAGCAGTTTTGCAGGCTTATGAATTACCAATACATCAAAATAAGTTTTTATGCACTTACAGAGCTGCAAAAAAAATGTTTCCTAATTTACCAAATCATAAACTGCCGACAGTTTCAAAGTATTTGGGTTTTAATTTGGATAGCCATCACAACGCTTTAGCAGATGCCGAAGCTTGTGCGCATATTGCACTTCAAGTCTTTTAAAATTTGATAGATTGATATTCAAATAAATGATAAATTAAAATGCTCCTTATTTAAGGAGCATTTTCTTTATTTCTTTTCAGGTGTTTCATTAATAACACGGATAGGTGATGCAGCAAACGGATTACTAAATCCGCCTTCGTAAATGGCTTTTTTAATTTCGTCTTGTATTTCAAAGTTTAATGAACCAAAATCTGCTTTTCCAGCCCATGCACGAACGGTTAAAACAACACCGCTTGCAGCTAATTCTTTTACAAAAATCTCTGGTTTTGGATCTTGTAAAACTCGAGTGTCTGTAGCTAATTTTGCTTCTATTGCCTGTTGTACTTTCTGAATGTTATCTGCATAGCTTACGGTTAAAGCAAATTCAATTCTGCGTTTTGATATTTTTGAGAAATTTCTGATCACAGAATTTGCCAAAGCTCCATTGGGACTAAAAACTTTTATTCCTTGTGCGTTGTTTAAAGTGGTGTACAACAAATCGATTTTTTCTACGGTTCCATCGGTTCCGGCAGAATTTTCTATGTAATCGCCTACTTCAAACGGACGGAATAATAAAATCAACACGCCACCTGCAAAGTTTGATAATGATCCTTGTAATGCCAAACCTGCTGCCAAGACCAAACCTGATAATGCTCCTAAAATTGCGGTTGTTTGAAAGCCAAGGTTTCCTGCTACCGATAAAATCAATAAAGCATATAAAACAAATTTGATAATAGACATTAAGAAACCTCTTAATGACATATCTACGTTTCGTTTTTCGAATCGATTTTTAACTATTCTTAAAACGGTTCTTATAATAAATAAACCTACTATAAGAAAAAGGATAGCTTTTACAACAGCCGGGATTGCATCTATAAGCATTGTAATGAATCGTTCCATGTGCGTGGAAA
Organism: Myroides sp.; assembly: GCA_036643355.1. GTDB lineage: Bacteria > Bacteroidota > Bacteroidia > Flavobacteriales > Flavobacteriaceae > Flavobacterium. The sequence continues at coordinate 9,533 of JAVXSC010000023.1, read as the reverse complement.
CATCTGTTACAACAGAAGAAATTCCTTCCTTCATATTTTCAGGATTAACAGCATTTAGCAATTCTTCTTTTTCTTTTGCCAACGAAATCGTGTCTTTTGTAACGGCAATTAGAGAGTCTTTTTTCATGTTCTAAATTTTTTACAAAAATAAAAAAGAGATGCTTATCACATCTCTCTTTATAAAATATTTATGGTTTTTTAGATCGCTAATTTTTTAGCAATTGCTTTTGGAACCGCGTTTTTATGTAACATAATTCCTGTTGCTTTATATTTCATAAATTCTTTGGTCATGTACATGTATCCTTTGTAATCGTTAGACAATCCCCAAGAATTTTTTACAATGTAGTATTCTTTACCGTTTTGATCTTTTGCAATACCAGTAATATGCATTCCGTGATCATCGGTAGTTTCGTAATTGTCAAACGCTTTTTGGCGATCGTCTTCCGTAACTTTTTTCTCTGCTTTTGGTCCATTGAACATTTCAGCTTTTTGTTCAGTTGTCATTTGAGCGAAATCGATTTCAGGAACAAAAGCTACACCGTTTTTCCAGCTGAATCCTTTTTCAGAAACATCTCCAGCCCAAGCAACAGTATATCCGTTTTTCAAAGCATTGTCAACCGTTTCAACCAATTCATCCATTTTTACGTTGTAAACTTGATCAAACGACCAGTTATCCGGTACCAATAAAGTGAATTTTGTGTAATAAGGATATTCTTTTAAAGAAGAAATTTCAACATAATCTTCAGCTTTTACACCAACAACTTGGTCTGCAAACGTTTTAGGCGTGTATTTTTTACCTTCGTACGTGAATTCTGTCGGAGCCTCACCTAAATACGTATCAATAACCGAAGTGTAAGCTTTTACCCAGTTTTCTGACAATTTATCGTTTTTGATAACCGATGCCAAAACAGATTCGCTCATTTTACTCATTTCAGAGAAATTGTTACGAGTTTGTCCTTCTTGTAAACCAGTGTAAGCAGATCTTGGAACCGTACCGTATTTTTTGTACATGTTCATTACATCGTGGAAAGCACCGCCTTCGCCCAACGTAACCGCACCGTGCATTTTTACATACATTTTACCTTTTTCTACATACGCATTACGCGCCGTGAAGATTTGAGCTAACTCGACAGGTTTTTTACCCATACGGATCATTTCAGATTCAATGAATGAATTTCCTGAATAACTCCAGCAAGTACCAGACGAACCTTGATCTTTAACCGAAGTATTTTCTAAATTAATTACATCGGTAAACGTAAAATGATCTTTACTGTTGGCACTTTGGTTTGCCTTTACCTTATTCATTAAATCGTCTTGTGCCGATACATTTGAAGTTGCAGCTAAAGCAATTAATACCGCCGCAAATAATGGTTTTAATTTTAAACGAAACATATTGTTATTTGAATATTTTTAATAGTAAGTACGAATTTATGGAATTTGTTACATAACTAATCAAATCTTTAATATAATTTTAAAAAACGCAGTAGCAGTTTTCGTTTTGCACTAACTTTACTTTTTGGATTTTTTATGGAAATTAAAGAACAAACTATATTAACAAAACCCATATTGTGGTTTTTAACGATTAGTACAGGTTTAATTGTTGCAAATATTTATTACAACCAGCCATTGTTGGGTTTAATTGCAAAAGATTTTAATATTACAGAAAGTAAAGCAAGTAAAATTGCTATGCTTACACAAATGGGCTATGCGCTAGGGTTGTTTTTAATAATTCCTTTGGGGGATAAAATAGCACGTAAAAAGTTGATTTTATTCAGCATGTTTCTTACAATGCTCTTTTTGATAACTATAGCAACAGTTACTAACTTGATGCTATTATATGCGGTTAGTTTTGCTTTAGGAATAGTTTCAGTTGTTCCGCAACTTTTTATCCCCATGGTTGCTGAGCTTTCTTCCGAAAATAGCCGTACACAAAATATAGGTATGGTTATGTCTGGTTTGCTAATAGGTATTTTAGCTTCAAGAATGATTAGTGGTATAGTTGGCGATTATTTTGGTTGGAGGTTTATGTTTTACGTTGCGTTTGGTTTAATGATACTTACTACGGTTTTTATTTATTTATTGTTACCGCAAACATATCCTCACTTTAAAGGAAGTTATGTCTCACTACTGAAATCGGTCGCGCATTTTGCTAAAACAGAACCTTTACTTCAGCTGGCATCTCTTCGTGGAGCGCTGGGTTTTGGAGCTTTATCAGCACTTTTTACCACTTTGGTTTTTCATTTAGAAGAAGCTCCTTTTTTAGCAGATGCAAGTGTTGCGGGAATGTTTGGTTTGATTGGTGCAGTAGGAGCTGTTGCAGCAGCTTTAGTGGGTAGGTTTACGCGTTTTGTTTCTAAAAACACAATTATAAGTCTGTCTCTATTGATTATATTGCTAAGTTGGACGTTTACGTATTTTGCAGGCTATACTTATTGGGGATTGGTAGTAGGTTTTATATTAATTGATTTTGGATTACAATCAACTCACATTATGAACCAAAGTGTGTTTTTTGCAATAAATATTAAAGCAACAAACCGCCTAAATACGGTTTATATGGTATCATATTTTGTAGGTGGATCATTAGGGACACTTTTGGGCTCTATCGCTTGGCAATATTACGGATGGGCAGGTGTATGCAGTATAGGTGTTTTATTCACCGTCTTGGCATTGTTGGCTCATATTTTGTTGTCTAAAAAATTTGAAAGGAAGTTTGAACAAAAAAATCCTTCAAGTTTAACCTGAAGGATTTGTATTAGTAAGTAACTTTGTCAAAGTTTTTGTTTAAACTTACAACGTTTCTTTTAACCATTTAAAAAACTCGGTTTGCCAAACCATTGCGTTTTGTGGTTTAAGCACCCAGTGGTTTTCATCGGGTAAATAAACAAATCGGCTTTTAATACCTTGCAACTGTGCTGCTGCAAATGCTTCCTGACCTTGACCGATCGGTACACGGTAATCTTTACCACCGTGGAAAATCAAAATAGGCGTGTTCCAGTTTTTTACTAATAAAATTGGGTTGTGCTGGTAGTAGGTTTTTGCAACGTCTTTATTTGTTTCGGCATCCCAATACGCGCCGCCTGCATCCCAGTTAGGGAAAAATGTTTCTTCAGTAGTTCCGTACATACTGTGTAAGTTGAAAACACCGCAATGAGCAATAAAACTTTTAAAACGATTTTGATGAATCCCTGCCAAATAATAAACCGAATATCCGCCGTAACTTGCGCCAACTGCACCACGTCGAGCCGTATCTACATATTTTTCTTTAGAAACATCGTCGATAGCCGAAAGGTAATCGTTCATTGCCTGTCCGCCCCAATCTTTAGAAATAGCTTCGTTCCATTCCACACCAAAACCTGGTAAACCTCTGCGGTTTGGTGCTACAATTAGATAGCCTTCTGCTGCCATTAACTGAAAATTCCATCGGAACGAATAAAAAGGCGATACAATAGACTGTGGTCCGCCTTGGCAATACAACAACGTTGGATATTTTTTATTAGGATCAAAATTTGGCGGAAGAATTACCCAAACCAACATTTTTTTACCGTCGGTTGTAGTTACATAACGTTTTTCAACCTTGCTTTTTGCAATTTTACTGTACGCAGCATCGTTAACATGCGTAATTTGGTTCCACGTTTTCTTCTTTAAATCGTACGAATAAACTTCAGAAGCCGTGTTAAAATCGGTACGTGTAACTAAAACTTTATCTTTTACAAAGCCAACAATATCAACTACATCAAAAATACCGTTGGTTAATTGTTTTACCTGCACAGCAATTCTTGTTACGCCTGGAAAGTTCACTTCAAACAACTGCGTAGTTCCATCGATCGGAGCAATAAAATAAACTTTTTTACCATCGTTGCTCCAAACATAACTGTTTACTGTCCCGTCCCAACCGCCGGTTAAATTAATATCGATGCCTTTATGACGCACAATAATATCGTTTTTATCGGCTTCATAACCATCGTTTTTCATTTGCAACCACGTTAAATCGCCGTTTGGTGAAAACGTTGGGTGCGTATCATAACCTAAATTCTTTTCGGTTAAATTAACGGTTTGCTTGGTATCTAAATTATATTCGTACAAATCGGTATTCGTACTTGTTGCATAAGCTGTTCCTGCTTTCTTTTTTGATACATAAATAACCGATTTTCCCCTAGGATGCCAAATATAATCTTCTTCGCCACCAAACGGAGCCTGCGGACTGTAATAAGGTTCATCTTTCAGTAGATCGGTTTTTTCTTTGGTTTCCAAGTTCGTAACAAAAACGTGGCTGAAAGATCCGTCGTTATCTTTGTCCCAATGACGATAGTCCAAACCATCGTACACATACACATTCGATTCTTTCAATTCAGGATATCTGTCTTTTCCTAAAACCTTATTTACCTTAACTTCTTCGGCAGATAATTTAAATTTTCCGTCGGGCGAAAGGTTTCGGTCTTTAATCAATCCATCGGTATTTTCAAGTTCTTTGATGCGTTTTCCGTCAACAGTAACCTGATATGTTTTATACTCCACCGTGTTTTTATCCACAATCGGAATTCCAACCTTATAAATTAAAAAATCGCCTTTTTCTGTGATGCCAACCGGGTTTATACGCCCTAACTGCCAAAGTAATTCTTTTGTCATTACCTTATCTTGTGCATTTGCCTGTAGCGCAATTACAGATAAAGTAGCTAATAAAATACGTTTCATTTTTACACCTATTTTTAGTTGCGGCTAAATTTACGAAATATTAAATGATAAAAATTCCTTAAAGTTTTGTTTTATGTTTTTTCAAGGATCGAAAAATGAAAAATTATGACTAATTTCACGAACGAAAAAATACTACACAATTAATTTAGAATGGAAGATTTTAACTGGGGCGACTTAATCAATCCTGAATTCTACATAAATTTAGAAATTGCCGGGCATAAAATTGGATTATACGTTGTTTTGTTCATCGTATTTGCCGAAACGGGCTTGTTGGCAGGCTTCTTTTTACCGGGGGATAGTTTATTGTTTTTGTCGGGAATTTACAGCAAGGCTTTAATGAGCGAAATTGTTGTAATTGAAAGCGATTTTTTAAACGTTTTAGGCGTGGCATCGTTAGTTGCTGTGGCAGGAATCATTGGTAATTTGTTCGGATACTGGTTTGGATCTAAAAGTGGAAACTACTTATATCAGAAAGAAGACGGATTTTTGTTTAAAAAGAAATATCTGTTAGAATCGAAAGCTTTTTTTGAAAAACACGGTGGTCGTGCCATAATATTTGCACGTTTTTTACCTGTTGTGCGTACGTTTACGCCAATTATTGCAGGTGTAGCAAATATGGAATTCAAAAAGTTTTTGTTCTATAACATTGTAAGTTCTGTAGCATGGGCGTTTTCGCTGATTTTTGCAGGACATTATCTGTACCGCTTTTTACTAGACAGCTACGGATTTGATCTTACCCATTACATTGAATACATCATTCTGGTAATCATCATCATAACAACGGTACCATTTGTTGTTAAACTGATAAATAATAAAAGAGCAAAAAATAAAAAATAGGGAGTATATTTACATCCCTTTTTTTATGCATTATGGTGAAGAAAATTTTAAAATTCATAGGTAAAGTAATCCTCTATTTTTTAGGGATAAGCATTGGTTTGGTTATACTTTTTAAGTTTATACCCGTACCGTTTACGCCTTTGATGTTTATTAGAACGTTTGAACAGATCGGAAGCAACGATAAAGTTGTTTGGAAACGCGATTGGGTTTCTATTGATGAAATGGGAACATCGATACAAAAAGCGGTTATTGCCAGCGAAGACGGAAAGTTTACGACTCATAATGGTTTTGATGTGAAAGCGATCGAAAAAGCCTATAAAAATAATCAAAAAGGAAGAAAGGTTAAGGGTGGAAGTACCATTAGTCAGCAAACTGCTAAGAATGTTTTTCTTTGGCCGGGCAGAAGTTACTTAAGAAAAGGACTGGAAGCTTATTTTACGGTTTTGATTGAAGTTGTCTGGGGAAAAGAGCGCATTATGGAAGTGTATTTGAACTCAATTGAAATGGGTAACGGAATTTACGGAATCGAAGCTGCATCGCAACATTGGTTTAATAAATCGGCAAAAAATCTTACAAAGGCAGAAGCGGCTGCAATTGCTGCCATTCTTCCGAACCCAAGAGTTTATAAGGCTAAAAACAGTTCGCGTTATATCGAAAGAAGAAAGAATGCCATTAAACGTCAGATGAATTTCTACTCAAATCCCGATTACGAAAAATAAGACATAATAAGTGTTTTCAATATTTTTTGTAACTTTACTAATAAATTTAAATTTAGAACTATGAAAAAGAACATGTTATTAATGGCTGTTGCTGCCGGATTATTATCTGTAATGGCTTGTAAAAAAGAAACAACTACAACAACAGAAACTACGGTTGATACATTAACCACAGAATCTACAACGGTTACTACAGAAGAAACTACGGTTGATCCTGCTGTTCAAGCGAATATCGACGAAGCGAAGGTAAAATACGACAAAGCTGAAGCTGATGTGAAAGCAGCAGTAGAAAAAGGCGACAAGAAAGCCGAAGCAGCTGCAGTAAAGGTTCGTGACGAAGCTAAAACTTCATGGGAGAAGTTAAAAACTGGAGTTAACAACGCAGCTACCGATGTTAAAGATGGAATTAACAATGCTGCAGAAAAGGTAGAAGAAGGTGCTGATAAAGTTGGCGAAAAAGCTAAAAAAGTAGGTAAAGATGTTGAAGAAGGTTACAACAAAACCTTAGATAAAATGAAAACTAATAACTAATTAGTTTAGTTTGATAAAAAAATCCTGTATTGCAAAATACAGGATTTTGTTTTACTGAAAAGTATCTTACTTGTGTCAATGTGAACTTGTTTAACTTCGATCAACTTGCAAATTCGGATCAGCTTAAAAAAACTGTGTCAAAGTTTAAAACTTTGACACAGTTAAATAATGTTTATTTTAATTTATGACAAAGCGAAACTAATTGAGTCTTTCGTCAGTTCGAGCTTGTCGAGAACTTCAAATTCCTAATAAAAATTAATAGGCAAATTTGTTTTAGAAATTTTTGCAACACAAAATGGTTGAATAGGCATTTGATGACCACCATTGTTGATATTTTTTTTAATATACACTTGCACTTCTGTTGAGGTGTATAATACTTTATCAATTGTAATGGAATATTGCCCATCAGGACGAGGTTCGTCTCTTATAAATACTATATTTTCTTGATTAAAGTTTATTGCTACACCACTTAAATCATGATGCTCTGTGGCAAGTAAACTTACTAAACTATTCCAATCGGCTTGTACTGTTATCACGTTGTTTTGTGCGGTTGTTGTAATGTTATCACCAGCAAAAGCACCAGCAGCTAAAATTTCAAAAATTTCATTTTCAGGAGCTATCACGTTATCATCTCCCTTGCAATTTGTTAAGAAAATAGAAAGTACTGTAATTAAAATAATGTTTTTCATATAGTTGTGTTTTTTTTAAATCAATTATATAAATATAATTAAATTTTTAAATGAAAATCAATCTTTTAATCAGTAGAAAAATATTTGATTCTAATTCCCTTTAAAATCGGCTTTGCGTTTTTCTAAAAATGCAGTTGTTCCTTCTTTAAAATCGGCAGTTCCAAAACAATATCCAAAACGATCAATTTCGGTATTGAATCCGTTGATTCCATCTTTAAAATTAGCATTCACCGCTTTAATTGCCTGCGTAATGGCAACCGGAGAATTTTTAGCAATTTTCAATGCCAGCTCGTTTGCTTTGTCTAACAATTCAGGTTGAGCCACCATGTGGTTTATTAAACCAAAAGACAATGCTGTTGGCGCATCAATCATTTGTGCCGTCATAATAAGTTCGTTCGCACGACCTTTGCCAATAAGCTGAGGTAAACGCTGTGTGCCGCCATAACCCGGAATTACGCCTAAAGTAACTTCTGGTAAGCCCATTTTAGCGTTGTCTGATGCAATTCTAATATGTGCAGCCATTGCCAATTCTAATCCGCCGCCTAAAGCAAATCCGTTTACAGCAGCAATTACCGGAGTTTGTAAATTCTCTACAAAATCAAACAATAATTCTTGTCCTTTTCTTGCCAGTTCTGATCCTTGCGCAGTACTAAAACTTGCAAATTCCGAAATATCTGCACCTGCAACAAATGCTTTTTCGCCAGAACCTGTTATAATAATGGCACGCACTTCGCTATCGCTTTCACACTCTTTAAAAGCATTGTGTAATTCCTCAATTGTTGCCTTGTTTAAAGCGTTTAATTTTGTTGGGCGGTTAATTGTAATAGTAGCTACTGCATTGTTTTTTTCTACTAAAATGTTTTCAAACGACATATTTTTATTTTTTAGTTACTAATTGGTAGTTTTACGTAAAACGTTGTTCCTTTATTCAAAACCGATTCAAAACGGATGCTTCCGCCGTAGCTTTCAATCATGTTTTTAATCATTGCCAAACCAAGTCCCATTCCGCTTGTTTTTGTTGTGAATTTTGGTTCGAATATCTTCTCTTTAATATCTTCGGGAATCCCGGATCCATTGTCGGAAACGGTTATTAGTACCGATTGACCTTCTCTTTTAACTTTGACCGAAATTCTTGGAAAAGGTTCATAATTCGGAATTCCTTCAATAGCATTTTTAACCAGATTGTTTATGATCCGAATAATTTGCGATTGATCAAATATAGCAATGATTTCTTCTTCGGTTGATTCAAAATTTATGAAATCTTCGTTAAAAATATCCAAAGCCAGCTGAACTACCTTAACAACATTCAACGTTGTGTTTTGTTGTGCCGGCATGGATGCAAAGTTTGAAAATGCTGATGCAACTCCACTCATAGTATCAATTTGCTGTACCATGGTTTCGCAGAAATCCTTTATTTTTTCGTTCACTTTGGGATCTTCGGGATTGAATTTTCGTTGGAAACTTTGAACGGTCAACTTCATTGGCGTTAACGGATTTTTAATCTCATGTGCCACTTGTTTTGCCATTTCGCGCCAAGCCAATTCACGCTGGCTTTGAGCTAGTTTATCTGCCGATTCTTCCAATTTGTCAACCATTTGATTGTACGAATTTATCAGCGTTTCAATTTCGTAAGAAGCATTTTCAACCTTAATTTTTTCATTTCTTCGGTTGATGCTTGTCTTTTGAATACGCTCACTAATAAACTGTAACGTTTTGGTGATATAGCTCGATAAAATGAAGGCAAGAATAATTGCCAAGATGATGATAAAAAGATAAATCTGTGCAAAAAGGATGAAGAAACTGTTGACCTGTGCGTCGTAATACGATGTTTCTTCGGCAACCGGCATGCTGATTATTCCCAGTGGTTTAAACTGATTGTCTTTAATGTAATTGTAGGCAGATCGGTACGTTACACCGTCAATAATTCGTAAATCAATGAAGCGTTTGGTACTTGTAGTTTCAATTATTTTCAGAATATTGGGCGATATAACTTCGTTATTTATTTTATCGACAATAAAATTTCCTTTCGATGTTATTAAGAGATTTCCCTTTAAATCGTAAATATTGA
>JAVXSC010000022.1:3049-22835 GCA_036643355.1 Myroides sp. | reverse complement strand
CGCTTCAAGAGAAATATCAAGACAAAATAAAAATGCTTACCGGACCGTATTTGAATACCGAATATTTGGGTTTTAACATGAACGATCCGTTAATGAGCGATATTCGAATTCGTCAGGCATTGAATCATGGATTCGATCGAACAAAATTGGTTGCTTATCTGCGAAACGGAATGGGTGATGGAAAAATAAACGGAATGATTCCTAACGGTTTGCCTGGATTTCAGCCTGCGAAAGATCCTTTGTACAATCCAACTAAAGCTAAAGAACTGATCAATCAAGTCAAAAAGAACAGAAAATTACCTATTGAAATTACTTTGAGTACCAACAATACGTATTTGGATATTGCCGAATATTTGCAGCGCGAATGGGAACAATTGGGAATTAAGGTCAAGATTGATGTAATGCCGCCAAGTACATTACGTCAGGCAATTGCTACAAATAAACTGTCGTTTTTCCGAGGAAGTTGGATTGCCGATTATCCCGATGCAGAAAATTATCTGTCGTTATTTTACAGCAATAACTTTACACCAAACGGACCAAATTATACGCACTTTAAAAATTCAACGTACGATAATTTATATCAGCAGGCATTAAATACAGTTGATGATACTAAACGTACCGAATTATACCAGCAAATGGATGCTATAACCGCACATCAGGTTCCGGTAATTATTTTGTTTTACGATAAAGTGGCGCGTTTTACGCAGAAAAATGTACACAATTTGCAGCCAAATGCCATGAACGGCTTAAATTTAAAGTATGTTCAAAAGCACTAATAAATCAGTTTCTCCTTAAAGCTATAATACAATTTATGAATAACTTGGTTTTGGTAATTATCGACGATGAACCTAAAGCGCGCGAAGTTTTAAAAGGCTACATAAACATTTTGTTTCCAAACAATCGGTTTGAAATGATTTTGTGCAATTCTGTAAAAGAAGGCACGTTGGCTATTGAAACCTATTTGCCCGATTTGGTTTTTTTGGATATTGAAATGCCCGAAGCCAACGGTTTTGAATTGTTTAACAAAGTAAATAAAGACAGTTTTGAAGTTGTTTTTGTAACGGCTTATTCACAGTTTTTAGAAAAATCGGTTAACGAAATTGGTTGCTTCGGATACCTGCAAAAGCCATTAGAACGCGAAAAATTGTTGAAGATTTTTGAACGTTATCAGGAAAAAAACATCCAAAAAAAGTACTTGAAGTTAGCAAACACGTTACAAAATAAACGAACGCTTATAAAGTTAGAAGATGTTACGTTTTGCAAAGCCGACGATAATTACTGCGAAATTTATTTAAAAAACGATAAAACAAAACATATTTTAAGCAGAACGTTGGGCGATTTGGAAAAGAAGCTCCCACAACAATTCTTTCAGCGTGTGCACAGATCGTTTATCGTAAATATGAATCATGTTTCGTATCTTGAAAAAGATAAAAACCTGTTGGTAATCAATCAAAACGGTGAGGAAATACAGAAAATTCCAGTTTCTGCAACTTATAAAGAAGCGATCAGAAAAATGTTTTTATGAGGATTTTAATTACTTTCTGTATTTTTCTTTGCACGCAGTTTATTCAGGCGCAATTTGTCGATACCAAAATTCACACTGCCAACAACGGTTTAATTTCCAATAACATTCAGGCTGGTTTTGTTGATGCAGATGGAAATTTATGGCTGGGTTCACGCGCAGGATTGGTTTTAAGAAGCGGAACTTCGTATAAAAATGTGCCAGAAGCAACAAAGTATAAATTCAATAATGTTTTTGATATTTCTCAAGATACCGAAAAGGGTATGTGGGTTGCCGGTTTTGGGCAGGGAATTTTATATTTCAATAAGAAAAAAAGCCAATTGATCAACGAAAAAAACGGATTGATTAATGATCGCGTTCGTTCGCTTTTTTATCACAACAATGAAATTTACGCTGGTACTTTAAACGGAGTTTCTATTATATCAACTAAAGATTTTTCAATAAAAAATCCTGAATTTGAACATCATCCCGATTACTTTTTTAATGTAACAAGCTTTTTTACATTACACAATAAAGTATATTTAACAACGGTTAACAATGGAATTTTTGAAGTTACACCGCAAAAACTCGTACAAGTTTCTAACCTAAAAAAAACGTTCTCAAGCTTTGTATTTAACAATCGGTTGTTTATTGGCGCACAAGATAATCTTTTTGAATTAGATCGTGAATCTTTTAAAATTATCCGTACGTTTAATGTAAGCAGTACACACAAATTTCTGTCTGTAAGCAATAAACTTTACCTAGTGTCGTCTGGTGTTGTTGAAAACAAAGGCGGTGTTTTTGTTTTAGAAAACGATGATTTTATCGATAAAACAACGGACTTTAATATACCTTTTAACGATTTTAAAAGTATCGCTTTTGATAAGAATAATCAGCTTTTGTATCTTGGTTCGCAGAACAACGGTTTAGCAGAAATAAATTTGAATGCACCGGTTTATCATCAAAAACAGCCTAAGGAAGTATCTGCAATTACTGTTGATAATCAAAAAGAATATGTTTTTCACAGCAATGGTTTTTCGATCTATCAAAATTCAATCGAAATAAAACATCTTTCCAAAAACACATTTAAAAATTTTCATCAAAAAAATCCTTCAAAATTTACCAAACAAGCGGTTATTCAAAATCATTTTTATCCGATAGATTACAGCACACCCGCCGATAAAATTATTTTTTACAGTTCGAAAATCTATAAAAAACAGTTGTGGGTAAATACCAATATTGGTATTTTTAAACTTACGTTGAACGGAGAAATTACAAACTATTATCCTGTTCATGTTTACTATTTTACTTTTTTTCATAACGATTTAATTACGGCAGTTCCGTATGCCGGTGTCCGAATTTTTAAGGATATCGACCAATTTAAGTACGATTATTTTCACGATTGGAAAAACCCTGAAATTCCTGCCGAAATTGTATCGATAACACAAACAAAAAAGGCTGTTTATTTTGCATCGGCATTAAGTGGTTTGTACGAATTTAAAAACGGGAAATTTAGTTCGTTTTTGTTGGATAAATCGTTTACCGAACCTAAAATTAAGCGTATTTGCACTACAAAAGATGAAAAACTGGTTGTAGTAACCGATTATAACGATGTGTATATTTTAGATGTTTCACAACCGAAAATAAAAATTGAAAAACACATTCCGTATACCGAAATTAAAGGAAGTTCTACCAATTTTGTGCACGAAATGAACGGTGTACTGTATATAGCAACCAATTTAGGATTGAACGTTTTTAAAGGAGATACCTATTTTTTTATTGATAAAGCGCAAGGATTTACCAACTACAACAGTTTGTGTGCAACAGATAATAGTAAGCGTTTATTTGTAGGAACAAAAGAAGGTTATTTTGTGCTGAATAATGATTATTTCGTGCAAAAAAGATCGTTTAATAATACGCTTTCTATTACCGATTTGTTTGTGAACAACAAAAGAAAATCAGAAGAAAACTACAGCAATAATCAGATAATTCTTTCTTATAGCGAGAATAATATCCGTTTGAATTTTCAGGTTGATAATGCTAAATATCCAGATAAATTGAAGTTTAAGTTTCGTTTAAAACCATCAGAACCTTGGCAGGAATTAACTACAGAAAATCAGTTGAGCTTAAACTATCTTAACGATGGCAATTATCCTATAGAATTACAGATTTACAACGAAGACACGGGAACCGTTTCAACCCAAACACTAATCAACATTACCATTAAACCGCCGTTTTATTATACGTGGTGGTTTTTAACATGCTGTATTCTGTTGGTTGCAGGTTTTAGTTATGCTGCGTACAGAATTCGAATAAGTTATTTAAAGCAAAAACAAACACAGAAACTGGCTGTTATTGAATTGCAGAATCAACAGGAAAAAAAGGAACTTTTATTTGACAAACAATTAGCAGATGTAAAATTACAGGCGCTTAAAAGTCAGATGAATTCTCACTTTTTGTTCAATGTGTTAAGTTCTATTCAATATTTTATTATTTGTAAAGATGTTGATAATGCCTTGTATTATTTAGAACGATTTTCTGCTTTGGTGCGAACCACTTTAGAATATTCCGACAAAAAAGATATAACAATTTACGATGAAATTGCGTACTTGAAACAATATGTGGAGATTGAAAATCTACGTGCCGAACATGCAATTGCATTTACTGAAAATATTGCCGAAGACATAGATATTACACAAATTAAAATCGTTCCATTATTACTGCAGCCTTTTATAGAGAATGCCATTCTGCATGCTTTTCCGCCATCGGTTTTAAAGCCCGAAATCGAACTTAAAATCGAAAAAGAAGATCAATCAATAAAAATTACAATTACAGACAACGGCATTGGTTATCAGCAAAAAACGGGAACTGTACATCAATCTAAAGGAATTTCTATTGTACAAACCCGATTAGATCTTACCCAGAAAAAACTTCAAAAACCTATACAAATCAATACTTCACACAAAGGCACACAGATAATTATTTATTTGTAGTACTCAAAAACTTCATTCACTCAAAAAAAACAGCAATTCACCCAATTTTGTAACATAAAAAAGCTACAGTATTTATTTTTGTACAGATAAAAAATGTAAAACCAAAAGGCTTTTTTTACTTATGAACGTACATGCACTTACTCAAAAAATCAATCAGTTAACCGAAAACAAAGAGTTTGCTTTGGCACTCTTCCTTGTAAAACAACATCGGCATTATCATTTAAATTATATGTTTAACGATGCGTATGCAACACTTTTGTATTGTACCAACCGGTTTGCCGAGGCTAAAAGAATCATCAGTTTCAATATAAAGCTCATACAAAAACAAGCAGTAGATACGCCGGCACTTTTAAGCAGTTATTTTCTTAAAGCATTGTGTTATTTAGCCGAAAATAATATCGAAAAAGCACAAGTTTATATTCATAAATGCTTGAAATTATCAGCTTATAATCCAAAATTACAGCAAGAATTTAAACAGTTGTTGCAATTAGATTAATCATTCACTCAAAAAACAGGGCAGTTCACCCAATAATAGTTAAAGCATTACCTGTTTAAAGATAGATTTACAAAAAAATGTAAAAAATCGTAAAAGCACTGACACGTTTTGGCAGTCAATACGCATAGGTTTGTACTATTAGTAAAAATGAAACAAAAATCGCCCTACATACGGTATTATTATTTGGTAAAATGGATTGCAGACAGGCACTATCCGTCTATGAACGATATAATAAAATTGTTTGAAGAGAAGGAAATAACAATTACCGACCGAACCTTTTACCGCGACCGCAAAGCGTTGATAGACGGCTACAACATGCCCATTACATATTGCAACGTAAACAAAGGTTATTTTATTGACGATGCTAACGATGCACACCACGAAACCAACAGGTTTTTACAGTTAATGCAGGAAATGATTACGGCAAATTCGGTAAGCGGTTTGTTTTCGGAAAACACAAAGTATCTCACGTATTTAGAGTTTGAAAATCAACCCAGTTCTATGTTTCACAATGTTTTTGAAGAGGTGTTAACAGCCACCCAAAAAAAGCAGAAGATCAAGTTCAGGTATCAGTCGTACGTAAAAAATAAGTCTGAATTATACGTAACCAAACCTTTGTTTTTAAAGCAATATCAAAACCGCTGGTACATTATTGCCGAACACGAAAAAACGTATAAAGCATTTGCGTTAGAACGGATTGAAGATTTAGAACTAACCGCTAAAAAATTTAAAGCCGATATAGACAAGGTAAAACAGCTTTTCCGCAATGTGGTAGGATTAACAAACAGCGATAAACAGCCTGTAGAAAAAGTAGTGTTACGGTTTCATCCAAGTCAAAAAAAGCTATGTACAATCGGTACCAATACACAGACAGCAACAGCAACTTGCCGATAATGAAACCGAATATACAATACAACTTTTGGTAAAACCAAACTTTGAATTAAAACAACAAGTACTTAAATACGGATCGTTAGTAGAAGTGTTACAACCAAAAACATTGCGACAAGAAGTAAAACAAGAACACCAGAAAGCATTAAAGTTGTATAGAGAGAATAGATGAAACACAATTTTGTCATATCGAGCGAAGTCGAGATATATGTACAAAATAATTCCCTCCTTGAGGAGGGGTAGGGAAGTAAAAAAACGATTAAACAATTCATCAATTAAACAATTCATCAATTAAACAGTTCAACGAATAAACAATTAAACCAAAACATGGCACTATACAAAGCAACCATTACAAAAACCGAACGTCTGCCCGATGGCAGCATCATAGAAAAAGGCATGACCTTACAATTTAGCCACTTTGGCATTCCGTGGGACGGTAACGGCCAAGGAACCGAAGCCATAAACAACGCTTTTTTGCGTGTGTATGGTATAGATCTTAAAGGAAATTTTGCTTTAAATCCGGGGTTTGTAAGTGTGGAAGAGGTTGGGTAAAAGAAAAAAATAAGTTGAGGGCTTTTTTAGAAACAAAAGACCTTATGAGTAATTAATTTTAAAATAATAAAGATGCAAGAAAATAAATCAAATAAAGTTTTTCCAATAATTCTAGCTGCATTAGGTGCTGTTTATGGAATCAGCCCTGTTGATATTCTACCAGATGTGATCCCAATAGCAGGCTGGATAGACGATTTAGTAATAACAGGCGGAACTCTTTTAAACTTAGTCCAATCCTATGTGAAAGATTCTAATAAATTTTTTGCTTCGGTATTAGGATTTATCAAGTGGATATTATGGATTCTAGGTGGGATTCTAATTGCTTTGATAGGCTTATTAGGTGTAACAATTTATAATTTGTTCAGTTAGTAATTTTTAATTTATATTTTATGAAAAAGTTTTTTACAGTATTGTTTTTTTCAATCGTTCTAATATCTTGCAAAGATAAAGAACCAAAACAATATTCTCTTACATCAAATGATGTGAAAAAATTAGAAGAGTTAACTTGTCATTTATTAAAACAATATAATGATGTAGAAAAAGATTTAAATGCAGTTAGGTATTTTCAGTCAGGTGTTACAAATTTAGGAGATCAGTTATATCTTTCTGAATCTGCTAATTCATCTGATGAAGTATTATCAAATATAGAAAATCTACTAATGAGTTTAAAAAAAGTAGGAATCAACTGTAATAATAAAGATGTTGGATTATCCGAAGAGCAAGTGAAGTCTAGAATAGAATTTTTAGAAGCAATTAAAACAAATATGGAAAATAATTCTACATGGAGAGATGGACTGAAAATTAGATCCATTGACGATATAAATTCTCAAACTGATTTTACAGCTCAATTAAGTTCTCAAATTAAATAATTCTTAAAATTAATATCATAATGGAAAATTTATACATATTAGGATTAGTGTCTGTCTTTATCATAATAATTATTGTTATAGTCTTTATTTTTAAAAGTTTACTTACAAAATCAAAAAATGAAAATGAAATTTTAATTGAAAAATTATCAAAGTCAGAAAAAAATATTGATCATCAAGTTCAAGTAAAACTTGAAGAAATAACTTACAATCTAAGAAATCAAATTAATGATTTGAAACAAGAGATTATTGAAGAAAGAGAAAGTAGTTATAAAAGAGGAGTTGATGATGCAACAAAAAATTTTGAAAAAGATTTTTATGTGCAAATCCAACCTTATAAAGAAGATTATGAAAAAGAACAAGGTTTTCTTTTTTGGGAAAGCAAAGAAAAGCATATAGAAGCAGGATATATATATCAATTATTCATTAAAGGACTACCTGCACTTCAACCTCATTATCAACCTATTGATCGATTTAAAAGTATTAATCAAAAAATAGATGAAGATAAAGTAATAAAGCTTATAGAAAAAGCTACCGAGTTATATACAGGACAAGTAGGTAATTTTATAAAAGTTGCAAAAAATGTACAGCAAATTAGTTAACTGTCAGACATTACTATAGTGCCATAAATATACCCCGCAACCTCACCAGTTGCGGTTTTTTTATAAAAAGTTGCAAAAAACAAAATAAAAAACTAATTTAAAGCACTTTAAATGTGAGTTGTACAGAATTAGTCATGAGCAACACAAGATAAGGTAGTAGCAACACAAGATAAGGTTTTAGCAACGCAAGATAAGGCGGTAGCAATGCAATATAAGGTAGTAGCAACACAAGATAAGGCAGTAGCAACACAAGATAAGGTGGTAGCAACGCAGGATAAGGTAGTAGCAACGCAGGATAAGGTAGTAGCAACGAAAATAAAATAGAAAGGCGAATAAATAATTTAAAATTTTAGAAAAATGGGCAAGAAAATATCAGAAACACAGTTAATTCAAAACTACGGCGTGTTGTTTAAAAACGCAAAATTCGAGAGTGTATTGGCGGGCGAACTGGCAGAGTATGGCTACGATGCCGCAACTATTGAACAAGGCGAAGCACTGTACAATACCTTACTAGAAAAGTACAACACCAACAAAACCGAAAGCGCACAAGAAACCACCGCCTATGCAGTGTTTGATACTGCTTTAGAAAACACATTGGCTATTTACAGCACCGACCGTAAAAAGGCAAAAATTGTTTTTAAAGACCAACCCGATGTGCTAAAAAACCTGCAGCTTAAAGGGTCGGCGCCCGTACGCAACGCAACACTAATAGATACCATGAGGCTTTTTTACGAAACGCTAAACAATTACCCCGAGCTGCAAACACCCTTACAACGCTTAAAAATTACACCACAACACGTTAATAATCAGCTGGCAAATGTAACGCAGACCCAGCAGGCGTACGCCGACTATATTCGCGAAAAAGGCGAAAGCCAACAGGCAACTCAAGACAAAAACAAAGCATTTGATGCCGTTACAAAATGGGTGAACGAATTTTATGCCGTAGCCAAAATTGCTTTAGAAGATCAGCCACAATTGTTAGAAAGCGTTGCAAAATTGGTGCGTAGTTAAAAATAGTTTTCATAATTATGTTTTTATATTTAGTTGAAAAAAGGTTGCTGTAAAGCAACCTTTTTTTAGGTCAATGAGAATGAACCCTAAATCCATACAATAAACTATAACTTTTACCGATTTTAATTTTAATTGACTATATTTAGTTTAGAAAAAAATAAATTATGTTGGTTAAAGTTTTTGGTAGTGCGGTTTTTGGGATCGATGCTACTACAATTACGATCGAAGTAAATATTGATAAAGGCATTGGTTACCATTTGGTTGGTTTGCCGGATAATGCCGTGAAAGAATCAAGTTACCGCATTGCAGCTGCGTTGGCGAATATTGGCTATAATCTTCCGGGTAAAAAAATCACTATAAACATGGCACCAGCCGATTTGCGAAAAGAAGGATCTGCTTACGATTTGCCTTTAGCGATTGGTATTTTGGCTGCATCGGGTCAGTTGAAAAAAGATGATTTTTCTAATTGTATGATTATGGGAGAATTGTCGTTAGACGGATCTGTTCAACCAATAAAAGGAGCTTTACCTATTGCAATTCAAGCGAAAGCTGATGGCTTTACCGAAATATTCCTGCCTAAAGAAAATGTTCAGGAAGCAGCTATTGTGCACGGACTGAATGTTTATGCTGTTGAAAATATTGCCGATTTAATCAATCATTTCGAAGGGAAAACAGTACTTAAAATAGTCGAACTTCAAGAGGATGATTTATTTGATGTTGCCAACGATTTTTCTTTATTGGATTTTGCCGAAGTAAAAGGGCAGGAGAACATTAAACGAGCATTGGAAATCGCAGCAGCTGGTGGACATAATATTTTATTGATCGGTCCGCCCGGTTCTGGTAAAACCATGCTGGCTAAAAGATTGCCGAGTATCCTTCCGCCGATGACGGTTGAAGAATCTTTAGAAACAACGAAGATTCACAGTGTTGTTGGTAAGGTTCAAAATGTGGGTTTGATAAAAAAACGCCCTTTTCGCGCGCCACATCATACAGCATCATCGGTTTCTTTGGTTGGTGGCGGTAGTTATCCGCAACCGGGTGAAATTTCTCTGGCACACAACGGCGTGTTGTTTTTAGACGAATTACCAGAATTTAAGCGCGAAGTTTTGGAAGTAATGCGTCAGCCGTTAGAAGATCGTGAAGTTACTATTTCACGGGCAAAATTCACGGTTTCGTATCCTTCGTCTTTTATGCTAGTAGCAAGTATGAACCCAAGTCCGAGTGGCTATTTTATGAATGATAAAGGACTGAGTCAGTCATCATCAATGGAAATGAATCGATATCTGAACAAAATTTCAGGACCTTTGTTGGATCGAATCGACCTTCATATCGAAGTAAATCCTGTTCCGTTTGAAAAGTTAGCAGATAAATCAACAGCCGAAAAAAGCGATGCTATAAGAAATCGTGTCATCCAAGCAAGATCGCTTCAATCACAAAGATTTAAAGAGTATCATGGAATTCATTACAACGCACAAATGCCTACAAAACTCATTTCGATTTTTTGCGAGCTCGATGAAACTTCACTGAATCTATTGCAAACAGCCATGGAAAAACTGAATTTATCTGCCCGAGCATACGATCGAATTTTAAAGGTAGCCCGAACAATCGCTGATCTGGAAACTGCCGATAAAATAAAACCCCAGCATATTGCCGAGGCTATTCAGTATAGAAGTTTAGACCGTGATTTGTGGACAAACAATTAAGCGTTTTGTTCGGTTATATGCGTGTATAAACTGTACGCAACTATGTAGTTTAAAGGCAGAGTTAAGACGATTCCGATACCGAAAAATAGAATCCCAATAAACGACAAAAGATAGGTAAATGCGATGAATGCAAATAAAAATCCCGGTTTTTGATTGACCGTTTGTATGCTAAAATTCACACTTTTTCTAATGTTGAAATTGCTTATGTAAATGCTTGGAACGGCAAAATAAGTTAAAAGTTGTATAAGCAGACTAATGCCCAAACCAACCAAACCAAAACCAGCAAGTTCCAAAAAATAAGATATTGCGGTAGTTACAATTTGAATAAGGATGATTACATTCAATGCTTTTAGTCCCTTTTTACTAAAAATGGTTGTAAAGGCGCTGCCTAAATCTGCATAAGGTTGTACGTTTACTTTTTTGATCATACCGTAAATTCCACCAAAAAAATAGTGTAGAATTATGCTTGCTACCATGTTTACAATCATAATTTCGGTTGCATTTCTGGCAATAAATTCTTCGGCAATTGTTTGGTTAGAAAGTTTTATAAACTCGTTGGGCGATCCTATTAAAGAAATCAATCCAACCATATAAATAAACGAAACAATGATAAACGTAAGAAAAATATACAAACCAGCCGTAACTGATACTTTTTTAGCAAGGGAAATTATTTGTTCTGATAATTTCAGCTGATCGATTTCGTAACTCATATAAAAATAAAATGCCTCGCAAAAGTACGAAGCATTTTTTTAATTGTTTGCTGTTTTAGTATCGAATACTGTTATATATGGTTTCAATATCGCCTTGGTTGATATCTCCCGTGTTATATCCTTTCATAAACCAAGCTTTGCGCTCTGCCGATGTTCCGTGAGTAAAAGTTTCGGGTTGAACGTGTCCCTGCATTTTACTCTGAATGGCATCGTCACCAACAGCTTGTGCTGCACTAATCGCTTCTTCAATATCACCGGCTTCCAACTTTTCTTTGTTACGGCTTGCCCAAACTCCCGCATAAAAATCTGCCTGTAATTCTTGTGCAACCGATAATTTGTTGGCTGCTGCTTTACCTTTGCCCTCTTGTGCCTGACGAACTTTTTGATTGGTTCCCACCAATGTTTGTATGTGATGCCCAACTTCATGTGCAATTACGTAGGCAATGGCAAAGTCGCCACCTTTAGCTCCAAAACGCGTACGCAATTCTTCAAAAAAGCGTAAATCCATATAGATTTTTTGATCAGCAGGACAATAAAACGGGCCTGCAGCAGATGTTGCCGAACCACATGAAGTATTTACTCCATCATCAAACAAAACCATTCCCGGCTCTTGATACTTTTGACCGTTTTCTTGAAAAATTTGAGTCCAAGTTTCATTATTATAAACAAAATTAGCTTCAGAAAACTGTCCTAATGTTATTTCTTCGTCTGATAATTCTCTTGTTTTTACTTGTTCTGATGATTGTGTTGTGCCCTGTGTTTGGTTTAAAATGTTACCGATTACCTGACCGGTTTCACCACCAAACATGGTTAATAATAAAGCAACAACCCCAATGATTCCGCCACCTACAATAGCTTTACCACCGCCTGACATTCCGCGACGGTCTTCAAAACCACCGCTACTTTTTCTTTCCCATTTCATATCTAAAATTTTTAATCTAATATACTATTTTTCTACATTTTTCCAAATAATATCATCGGGAACCGGAGCAATAATTTTTATTTCTTCTTTGGTAACGGGATGGTTCAATACCAATTTTCGAGCATGCAGATGAATACCGCCGTTTGGATTGCTTCGATCGAAACCATATTTTAAATCGCCTTTAATTGGGCAGCCAATAGCAGTTAACTGACAACGGATCTGATGATGACGACCTGTGTGCAGATTGATTTCCAAAGCAAAATAAGAATTCAATTTTTGAATGATCTTATAATCTAAAACCGCCTGTTTACTGTCTTTAACTTCTTTTAAATGCGCTTTTGATGTATTGTTTTTTGGATTTCGAGTTAGGTAGTGAATCAACGTATCGCTCTCTTTTGGAGGCTGATTTTTTACAACTGCCCAATAAGTTTTCTGCGTTTCACGATTTTTAAACAAATCGTTCAGTCGGGTTAATGCCTTTGATGTTTTTGCAAACAGCACAATGCCCGATGTTGGTCTGTCTAATCTATGAACCACGCCCAAAAAAACCGCGCCCGGTTTGCTGTATTTATCTTTTATGTATTCTTTTACAACATCGCTTAAAGGTTTGTCGCCGGTTTCATCGCCCTGAACAATATCGCCCACACGCTTATTTACCACAATTATATGGTTGTCTTCGTATAAAACCTGTAAATTTTCTTTTGTTGAATAGATTTTCATAGATTGAAATATTCGATTGTTTTCAATTTTTAAAATGATCCTAAAAAACATCTCGACTTCGCTCGATGTGACAGTTTACTTTGTCAGTTCGAGCGAAGTCGAGAACTTATTCTATTTCGTTTGAATTAAAAACTTTAATACTGCTCTGTTGTATTAGGAAAATCTTTTGATTTTACATCATCAACATACTGACCGATAGCCTTTGTCATGTCTTCGTAAAGATTCATGTATCGTCTTAAAAATTTAGGACTGAATTCATGCGTCATTCCAATCATATCGTGCACAACCAAAACCTGACCGTCAACACCGCCACCTGCACCAATTCCAATAATCGGGATAGATACTTCTTGTGCGACTCTTGTAGCCAAAGCAGCAGGGATTTTCTCTAAAACAATGGCAAAACAGCCAATTTTCTCTAACATTTTAGCGTCTTCGATCAGCTTTTCTGCTTCTTCTTCTTCTTTTGCTCTAACGGTATATGTTCCGAATTTATAAATAGATTGTGGCGTTAAGCCTAAATGTCCCATGACAGGAACACCAGCGCCCAAAATCTTTTTAATTCCTTCTTTAATTTCTTTACCGCCTTCTAATTTCAAGGCATGTGCACCACTTTCTTTCATTACGCGAATAGCAGATTCCAATGCTTTTTTAGAATCAGACTGGTAGGTTCCAAAAGGTAAATCAACCACTACCAATGCACGATCTACACCACGAACCACGCACGATGCATGATAAATCATCTGGTCTAAAGTTATAGGTAAGGTAGTTTCGTGACCCGCCATTACGTTGCTGGCAGAATCGCCCACCAAAATCACATCAACCCCAGCAGAATCTACAATTTTAGCCATGGTGTAATCGTAAGCGGTAAGCATAGAGATTTTTTCTCCGTTTTGTTTCATATCAAAAAGCGACTTGGTAGTCACTATTTTATAATCTTTTTTTGCAACAGACATACTGTAATAATTGTTGTTTAGTTGTGGTAAAATTAGATAAAAAGTTTAAGAAAAAGGAAATATAATTAATAAATAGAATTTTTAGTTTTTTAATTGTCTATTAATGCTGAATTGGTATTACTACTGATTTTCGATATTTTTTGTATCTTTAAAAGGTGAAAAAAAGAACTACATTAATAACACTAAAACCACAAAACGAGCAACTAAAAAAGTTGGTTGCTTATTATTACTTTCATACATCGGATAACGAACAACATTCTGAATCGTTCTATTTTTATCCTAATTACCTGCACGCTTTAACTATTTATCAGGGAAATGAAATTTTGTTAGTCACTCAAAATAAGAGTGCAATTATAACCGAAAGTAACAATAAAGAAAAACTCACTGTTATTTATACCATAAACTTAAAGGATAAATGCCATGTAGAAATGAACGGCGTTTTTAATAAAATTGGTATTGTGTTTTATCCGCTGGGAATAAATCATTTTACAGAAAAACCTTTAAACGAATTGTTAATGCAGCAGATTCAGGAAGTATCCTTGAATCCAAGTTTTTACGAAAAACTGTCACAACTAACCGACGATTTATCAGCCGATAAAAAATTAAAAATCGTTGAAAATGCGTTATTATCAATAATTGAACCTTTTCAAGAAGTCGAATTACAAAAAGCAATTAAGGAGATTATCAAATCTAACGGAGCAATCAAAATTTCAGAATTAGAGCAACTAACAGGCAAAAACAGAAAAACGTTGCTTCGTCTTTTTAAAAAACACACCCTTACCACAATTGAAGAGTATAAAAAAATGGTCATGTTTCGCAATTCGTTAAATTATGCAATCAAGCATAAAGAGTTGGCAAATTTAACCGATGTTGCACTTTATAATATGTATTACGATCAATCGCATTTTATAAAACACTTTAAAAGTATTACAAACGAAACACCCAAAACGTTGCTTCCTAAAATAAAACAGATTGATAATGAAGATTTGTATTGGTATTTTTTAGAAGATTAAGGTCACATGTCTCAATTTTACAATTTTTTGGTTCAGGACTGTATTATTTTTGCTGAAACAAATTTAAACAACTATGGCAGTAATAAAAATTCAGAGAGGCAGCGGTTATGTAGATAAAATTCGAAACTATAAAGTCTTTATTAATAATGAACAAGTAGGAATTATATCTGAAGGCGAAATAAAAGAATATAATGTAAGTCCGGGTACGCATGCCATTTCAACAAAAATTGATTGGGCAGGAAGCAAGGACATCATTGTAAATTTAAAAGAAAACGATGTAGTTAATTTTAAGGTAGAAAATTACACCGCTAAACATTGGCTAATTTCGGTTTATTTCATTGCTTTTATAACTTTAGTACATATTGTTTTATTTATAACGATTGATTTTCAGTATACATCATTATTGTTTATTCCTATTTTAGCAACCATGGGATATTATCTAACTTTTGGCCGAAATAAGTATTTGAAATTAAAACAATTATAATTAAAAGAACACTTAAAATGAAAAAAAATACCCTTTTAATATTTACTTTTCTTTGGTGTTTATATTCTTTTTCTCAAACATTTAAAGGAGTTATAAAAAATGCTGAAACGAACCAACCAATCAGTCAAATTACGATTATTAGTGAAGATGATACTTTTTTTACAACCAGCAATGAAAAAGGAGAGGTGGTTTTACCTGAGAATATTCTTAACCAAAAATTGCTTATTAATGATTACCAATATGAAGTAAGTGAAAGAATTTTTTCTATATCAGAAAATTTTACTTGGGGACTTACACCAAATTCTGAAACACTGGAAGAAATTGTTATTTATTCAGATTTAACCCAGTTTTTAGAAGAAATTATTGATAATTCTATAAAATCGTTTACAAATAATACTTCATTAGAAACCTATTACCGCGAAAATTATTTCGAAAATAAAGCAATAGCAAGTTATGCTGAAGGGATTGTTGATTTTTACATAGACAAAAACACGACACAAGTATTGCAGTTGGTTAAACAATCGCATGTGGTAGATTTTGCCGAAGTTGATGACTTTAACAGAGAAGTAATGTCTTCCCCTCGAGAAGTTCTTGCAGCATCTATGCGCTTCAACGTAATTCGCACCTTAATAAATGATAAAAAAAAGTATGAAATTTATGTAACTGCTAAGCAAGTGGGAGACAAAACTATACATACTTGTTACATTAGTCCTAAATCAAAAAAGAAAAACCGCTTCTTAATGAAAGGATATTTTACTTTTAATGAAGAAAAGAAATTAATTTACGAAACTAATTATGCTTTTGATGAAGAAAAGAAAAAATACAACACCACTATTAATCTAATTTTTGGAAAAATAAAAATTGATGATAGACAGTTTCAGTCAAAGTACATAATTGGTGAAAATTTTTATTATCCAAGTTTTGCAAAAAGAACAATTGAAATGGTTACGAATTCAAAATTAGCAAAAATGGAAAACGTAAAAGTACACAACCAAGCGTTTTTTTATGTGCTAAAAGCGGGTGTACCAACAAGTACATACAGCGAAAGTGAAAGACTAAACGGTAATACTTTATACAGTCGTGGATCTATTTACAAAACCGAATTTTGGAATGATCCTGAAGTTATTAACTTTACAGAGTAAATAAATGAAAAAACTTACAATTTTAGCAGCATTGCTAACAGCAACCATACAAGCCTTTGCAGGCGAAATAAAAATAACGGCAAACCTTACTGGTTTTTCTGATACTGCCGTAGTATATTTACTTAGCGGACAAACACCAATAGCTTACAAAACACTGGCACAAGGAATAGTAGAACTAACAGCCGAAGTTTCTGAAACACCAGAAAGCTACATGATGTATATTGTAGATAACAATCAGCCTTATTTTACTGAACTGTTTGTAGCCGACGAAACTTTACAAATTACAGCAGCTAAAGAAGATTTTCCTTATCAGGTAAAGGTTAACGGTTCTAAACACCATTTTGCAAAAGAAAAACTAAACGAATTGCAAATGCCTTTACATAAAAAAGGAGAAGCATTCAAGCAAGAAATAATTGCATTGCAACAAACTCCCGAATGGCAAAAGCCTGAAGTACAAGAAAAATATGTGGGAGAAAATGGATTAGGAAGTAAACTTACGTTTGAATTAAAACAAGTGGAAGCAGATTTTATTTTAAACAATTTTGATAATGCTTACACTTGGACTTTGTTGCCTTACAATACCACTGCATTTGATAAAACGTTTTATAAAGCGGTATATGATAAAATGACTGCCGAACAAAAGCAAACCGAAATAGGAAAGAAATATTTATTAGCATCAAAAAGCCAACGTTTAACTAAAGGCGACAGTTTTATTGATGTAGCAGTTTTGGATAAAGATTTAAATGCAGAAAAATTGAGTGATTATTTTGCAAAAGGGAAAGATTTTGTTTTGTTAGATTTATCATCTGTAAGCTGTCCAAGTAGTAATCAATCGTTTCCTATTACGAAAAATTTTGCGGATAAAAACACTGATAAATTGCAGGTTGTTAGCGTGCTGGAAAGTAACGATGCGGAAACTTACAAACATTTCGGTAAGTTAAGTACCGATAATGGGGCGTTGGTTTATGCAGAAGATTTCACGAGAACCAATACGTATGTTCAATACCAAGAAAATAAAACACCTACATTTTTATTGTTTGATAAAGCGGGGAAATTAATAGATCGTTGGTCTGGAGCATTGATCCATCAACAAAAATTAGAACAACATTTTTAACAATAATAATGAGCCGACACTTTAAAAAGGCGATCATTTTTAAACTGAAATTCGTACGTCATGTAATCATTGCTGATGTAATACGAATTGGTAAGCGGATTTATCGATGAAATCAATCCCATACCGGCTTTTAGAAATTCGGTAGGAGTTGTTGTATTATTTAAATAGGTGTTTTTAATTTTAAAACCGTTGGTATTTACCATTTCCATAGATCGTATGTGGTAGGTTTTGTTCACATCGTGTCCAATACATTCTACCGAACCAAAAAATACGTTGGTTTCATAATCGCCCAAACCACAATCGTCTAAATTGGTGTATTGATCTTTAATCTTTCCTAAATTAGTTTCCAAAAACGATTTTTTAAATCCTTTTTCAGGTTCTACTTCGTTATTCAATGTAAAGCCAAATTTCTTTTGCTCGATTAATTTTGTCGGTAGGTTAAAATCATCTTTCGGAATATTCTTTAAAACATCGGCTTGCAATAAAGAAATCTCGGCAACTTGCGGTTGATTATTTTTTGATGCAAATTCGGCATATAAACGCAAGGCAGCTTCGTTTTCTTCGGGATTGCTGTTCCAACCTAATTCTAAAATACGTTCGGCAAATTTCTTTTGATCTTCTAAAGTTTCAGCTTTTTTGTATTCGTTTTTTAAAGCGTTTAAATCTGGTCGTTTACCAACATATTTCACAGGAATATATCCTTTTTTATCATCAATCTGAACCGGAATCCAAGATTCCGCATTGTACGGATAGTAATAAATTGGAATTGGTGTTCCATTTAATAGATTTCCTACAGATGCAGACGAACTGTTAGGTAATTCGCGAATTTTAAGACTTGCAACGGTTGTAAACAAATGTGGCGATCCGTAATAACCATCGTTTTCTAAAATAATTGCCGGTGATTTTTCGTAATCGTCGCTAGCATTTAAACGATCTTTTATATTGTAAGTATCGGTAATGTAAATGGTTTCGGTATGCGGTGTGTAAACTTTATAAACATATTTATCCTGAAGAAATTCATACGAATCTATTTGTGCACCACGCAGAAAAATCCCCACAGCTTTTGATCCTTTTTCGTTGTTGAATGCAACGGTGGGAGTTACCACATATAAACGAGGTAATGGTTTAACAGGATGTTTGGGTTGTGCCCAGAATTGAGTTGTTGAAAGTAAAACAAATAAAAGTGCTTTTTTCATTGATAAAATGCATTAACAGTCGGCCATATTTACGGCAATTGCCAAACCACCTTCTGATGTTTCTTTGTACTTGTTGTTCATATCTTGCGCAGTTCGCCACATAGTATTCACAACTTTATCTAACGGAACTTTTACGTTTTTAGGATCAGTGTCTAACGCCAATTCGGCTGCATTAATCGCTTTAATGGCACCCATGGTGTTGCGTTCAATACACGGAATCTGTACCAAACCGCCAATTGGGTCGCACGTTAAACCTAAATGATGTTCCATGGCAATTTCGGCAGCAACGGTAACTTGTTCAGGAGTTCCGCCCATTAATTCGCACAATGCCGCAGCAGCCATTGCAGACGATACACCGATTTCTGCCTGACAACCACCCATTGCAGCAGAAATAGTAGCTCCTTTTTTAAAGATCGAACCAATTTCGCCGGCAACCATTAAAAACTGTTTAATTTCTTTATCGCCCGCTTTGTGGTTTTCAATAGTTAAATAATACATTAAAACGGCAGGTATTACGCCAGCGCTTCCGTTGGTTGGTGCAGTAACCACGCGACCTAAAGATGCGTTAACTTCGTTTACCGACAAAGCAAAACAACTTACCCATTTTAAGATCTGACGAAAATAAACTTTTGTTTTGCGAATGGTTTGCAACCATTCTTGCGGATTGTTATAAGGTAAATCTCCTTTTAATTTTTGATACGTATCATAAGCACGTCGGCGAACATTTAATCCGCCCGGAAGTGTTCCTTCGGTGTGGCAGCCAATATAGATACATTCTAACATGGTGTTCCAAATGCGCATTAATTCATGATCGATTTCTTCGGGAGATCGTAACGATAATTCGTTTTCGTAAACCAGTGCAGATATCGATTTGTTTTCTTGTTTGCAGAAAGCCAAAAGCTCATCGGCTTTATCAATAG
>JAVXSC010000022.1:0-3039 GCA_036643355.1 Myroides sp. | reverse complement strand
GCTTTAATTTCGTCTTTTTCTGAATTTTCTGCCGATTCTTCTTTTACAACAAATCCGCCACCAATAGAGTAGAAGGTTGATACATATTCGCCACCCTGATAAAATGCCGTAAACGTTAAACCGTTGGCATGAAAAGGTAAAAAGTTTTTGTTGAAAACAATGTTTTCGCTTGGGTTAAACTGTATGTGGACAGCATTTCCCAATTTTAGAATATTTGTTTGCTTGATTTGATCAATAATTCCGGAGATATCATCAACAGGAACGTATTCAGGATCGGCACCGCTTAAACCCAGCATTACGGCTAAATCGGTAGCATGACCAATTCCTGTTAACGAAAGCGATCCGTATAAATCAACGGTAACACGTTCTGTTTTATCAAAAATATTCAACTCTTTTAATTCGGCAATAAAGCGTTCGGCGGCTCTCCAAGGTCCTAATGTGTGGGAACTCGATGGGCCAACGCCAATTTTTAACATATCAAAAACCGAAATACATTCCATAAAAATCAAACAATTAATAAAGCGAAGATAGGCAAAAATAAATGGAAGTTTTTTAAAATTTTGTTAGATATGACAAATGTTTGCAACGGATACTTTTTGACATTATTGTTGATTAATTATGGATCGATTTCTGACAGTATGTCATTTTATTCTGACGGTTTCTGACATTTTTTTATACTTTTTAAGTTAGGCACAACAATTGACTAATAGAATGCGTGAACAAATCACAAAAACAATAAATACAAAATAAAAAGATATAAAATATGAGTAAGATAATTGGAATTGACTTAGGAACTACGAACTCTTGTGTTGCTGTAATGGAAGGTAACGAAGCTGTGGTTATTCCAAATGCAGAAGGTAAAAGAACAACGCCGTCTGTGATTGCCTTTGTAGAAGGTGGCGAAATTAAAGTAGGTGATCCTGCAAAACGTCAGGCGGTAACAAACCCTACAAAAACCATAGCGTCTATTAAACGTTTTATGGGTGAGAAATTTTCTGAAGTTCAGAAAGAATTAACCCACACTGCTTACAAAGTAGTTAAGGGTGATAACGATACACCACGTGTTGATATAGACGGTCGTTTGTACACTCCGCAAGAATTATCGGCAATGACACTTCAAAAAATGAAGAAAACTGCCGAAGATTATTTAGGACAAACAGTTACACAGGCAGTTATCACGGTTCCTGCATATTTTAACGATGCACAACGTCAGGCTACTAAAGAAGCCGGTCAAATTGCTGGTTTAGAAGTTATGCGTATTATCAACGAACCTACTGCTGCTGCGTTAGCTTACGGTTTAGATAAAGGCGGACAAGACAAGAAAATTGCGGTTTACGATTTAGGTGGTGGTACATTTGATATCTCGATCTTGGAATTAGGTGACGGAGTTTTCGAAGTATTGTCTACAAACGGAGATACACATTTAGGTGGTGACGATTTTGACCAAGTAATCATTAACTGGTTAGCAAACGAATTTAATAGTGCAGAAGGTGTAGATTTACGTCAGGATCCAATGGCATTACAACGTTTGAAAGAAGCTGCAGAGAAAGCGAAAATCGAATTATCTTCTTCAGCTCAAACTGAGATCAACTTGCCATATGTAACTGCTACAGCTACAGGACCAAAACACTTGGTACAAACATTAACTCGTGCAAAATTCGAGCAATTAGCAGACGAATTGGTACGCCGTTCAATGGAACCATGTAAAAAAGCTTTAAACGATGCAGGTTTATCAATCTCTGATATCGATGAGGTAATCTTGGTAGGTGGATCAACACGTATTCCGGTAATTCAGGAACAAGTAGAAAAATTCTTCGGAAAAAAACCATCAAAAGGAGTAAATCCTGACGAAGTTGTTGCTTTAGGAGCTGCAATTCAAGGTGGCGTTTTAACGGGCGATGTTAAAGACGTATTGTTGTTAGACGTTACACCTTTATCATTAGGAATTGAAACTATGGGTGGTGTTTTTACAAAGTTAATTGAATCGAACACAACCATTCCTACAAAAAAATCGCAAGTGTTTTCTACGGCTGTAGATAATCAGCCATCGGTAGAAATTCACGTATTGCAAGGTGAGCGCCCAATGGCAAACGATAACAAAACAATTGGTCGTTTCCATTTAGACGGTTTACCACCAGCACAACGAGGTGTGCCACAAATTGAAGTTACTTTTGATATTGATGCAAACGGTATCATTAAAGTATCGGCAACTGATAAAGGAACAGGAAAATCACACGATATCCGTATCGAAGCTTCTTCAGGATTAACTCCGGAAGAAATCGAAAAAATGAAAAAAGAAGCAGAAGCAAATGCTGAAGCTGATAATAAATTGAAAGAAACTGCCGATAAATTAAACGAGGCAGACGGAATGGTTTTCCAAACCGAAAAGCAATTGAAAGAGTTTGGCGATAAATTGTCAGACGCTAACAAATCGAACATCGAAGGTGCGTTGGAAGAATTGAAAAAAGCATACGAAACTCGTGACGTAGCTACAATTCAACCAGCTTTAGACAAAATCAACGAAGCTTGGAAAGCAGCTTCAGAAGAAATGTACAAAGCACAAGACGGTCAGCAAGGCGGTGCGCAACAAGCACAACCAGCGCAAGACGGTGGCGATGCTACACAAGATGTAGATTACGAAGAAGTAAAGTAATAGATTTTTTCATAAATGCGAAAAACCTCAAGCAGAAATGTTTGAGGTTTTTTGTTTATATTTAGGTTTTAAAAACAACAATCTTATGAAAAACAAATACTTATCATTAGCATTCTTTTCGTTTTTATTATTTAGCTGTAATAATGACGATAATATAAAAGAACAAGAAAATAGTGAATTGAAGTTTTTGGAGGCTGATAACACAAATCAAATGGGGGGTTACAAGCAACCTAACAAATCCTGTTAAAATAAAACAGTTAGATTCCTTAGTTTATTATGAATATATAAATTGGAAACCGGAATATAATATGAATATTACTTCAGAACAAAATAATTACGCATCATGCTCTAAAGTAAAAAGAATATATTACTACAATGCAGACGAC
>JAVXSC010000021.1:0-23674 GCA_036643355.1 Myroides sp. | reverse complement strand
TTTGTTTTGTGATTTAAAGAAACTGAAAAGAGATTCTTTTAACCCGTGGTTGTACACTCCGTTTTCGTCGGAATTTTTTAGATCGCAGACAAACATAGACGATTTTTGGTTTGTTTTTGTTGAAGAAACTATCAATACACCTTTTAAAAAGTTTATCGATTTTATAGAAGACAACCATTTAACCAATTATTACAGTAAAATTTTCCTGTTGAGTTATTTTGAATCGAACCTTCATCAGTTAAAATAACCCTTGCTTTAAATTTAAGACGATTGATCATGATAAAGATTTTTAAAACAAACGTTACACATGCTACAGACGGAAACCATTTGTTAGAAAATGTTCTGCAGCAGAAATACCCGCACTTTAAAATTAATTTTGATCTGGAAGATTGCGATAAAATCTTGCGTATTGATGGTACCGATTTTGACACGAACGAGCTGGTTGTTTTAATGGATACCAACGGTTTTTTGTGCGAAGAATTACATTAACCTAAAAACGCACCCATGTTTAAAGATTTCGCAGCCTGGTTTAAAAACAAAATCAACAATAATTTAGCCTACAATTTACGTCAGGTTTGCTACATTGTGGGTATTTGGGTTTTTGTTACACTGTTTTTTGTCTATTTAAAGTTTAACGATATTCCCGAAAGTTTTTTGGTAGAAATTTATCAGCTTAAAAGTGGTATTTCTAAAAAGCTTATGTATCAAGCGGCACTTTTCATTGGGTTGACTTTTGGCTCGGTATTAGGATTTCTGCATGTGTTTGTATATCCGTACATTGAACGAACCCAGAAACTTTTATTCAATATTTTATTTAGAATTATCGTTTTTTGTCTGCTTTCTCACATAGTTTATTTTGCGCTGCTTACAACTTACGGATATTCTATGAACACTCAATTTATGATTTGGGGTTTTAACGATCCCGGAACCATAAACATTTTGTTGTACGCTTTTGTTACTGAATTTTTGGTAGGATTGATCATACTTTTACGACGCAATTTAGGTAGGAAATATTTCATTAACACCATTAAAAACACCTACAGACATCCGAAAGAAGAAAATCGAGTTTTTATGTTTTTAGATTTGGAAGATTCAACGGTTATTGCCAACAAAATGGGACATTTAAATTTTAGCCGATTTATTCAAGATTGCTTTTGGGATTTATCGGATATCACACTTAAATACGGTGCCGAAATTTATCAGTTTGTGGGCGATGAAGCTGTAATTACGTGGAAAGTTTCAAAAAATTTCGATTATGAAAAATGTATTGCGCTTTATTTTGCCTACAAAGAACTGTTAGAAAGTAAAACCGATTTTTATATGCAGAAATACCAGACAACACCCAACTTTCGTTGTGCCGTTCATAGCGGAAAAGTTTCTGTAGCCTTGGTTGGCGATTACAAAAAAGAAATTGCCTATCACGGAAACGTCTTAAATTTAGGATCGCGTCTTCAGAAAACTTGCAAAGAACACAATGCCGATATTTTAATTTCCGAAGATTTTTCAGACAACCTAAAAGATCATTGGTATGGTTTAACTCCAATTACTTTGCATCATTTAAAAGGCATCAACAACATTCAAACCGCTTATAAAGTGTGCGAGGAAAACAAGAAATATTATTTTTATTTGTGATGAAATATAATAAACTTGCATCATCTTCTTTAATTTTTAAACAAAAAATCCTACAAGGTTTTAAAAACCTTGCAGGATAAATTATAATTAAAAAGTCGCTTTAAATTATTCAATAATACGTTGAACCTCATCAAAATTAAGTCCGCCGTAATTGCCGGAACTCATCAGCAATAAAACCGAATCGGTAAAATCCTGTACTAATAAAAACGATTTAAACTCTTCTGGATTGGTGTAAACAATTAAATTTTCGCGGTTAAACGCTTGTTCAATCTGTTCCTTTGTAACTTCTTCCAACTTTTTAATTGCAACAGCATCGGGCGAATAAAACACAACAGCAACATCGGCAGCATCTAAAGCACCTTGATATTCCTTTAAAAACTCGGCATTTAAACTACTGTATGTATGCAATTCTAAACAAGCAATCAGTTTTTTCTGCGGATACTGTTTTTTAACTGCCTGCGTAGTTGCCGACACCTTACTTGGCGAATGGGCGAAATCTTTATACGCAACAGCAGTTTCTGTAACGGCAATTTTTTCTAATCGTTTACTTGCGCCTTTGAACGATGCAATGGCTTCGTAAAACTCGGCTTCATCAATTCCCATATTTTGGCAAATCCATTTTGCACCTGCCAAATTACTCAAATTATGGGCTCCGAAAACCTCGATAGGCATTGCTCCGTCTAACGTTTCCAAATACGTAATTCCGTTGTCGATAGCATATTCGGGTAACGAATACGGCATTTTACGGATTGGTTTTTCGGCTTCTTCGGAAATTTGTTTTACAACAGCATCGTCTTCGTTATAAACCAGAATTCCGCCGTTTGTAATTTTATCTATAAATATTTTGAATTGATCTACATAGTTTTCAAACGTTGGAAACACGTTGATATGATCCCATGCGATACCGCTTATCAAGGCAATATTTGGTTGGTACAAATGGAATTTCGGACGTAAATCGGTTGGAGATGACAGATATTCATCACCTTCAATCACAATAAAATCGTTTTCTTGAGTTAAATGCACCATGTTGGTAAAACTTTCTAACTGTGCGCCTACCAAGAAATCGACCGCTACATTGTGATAGTTCATTACGTGCAGAATCATGGAAGTAATTGTTGTTTTACCGTGAGATCCGCCAATAACGACCCGGGTTTTGTTTTTTGAATGTTCAAAAATAAATTCAGGATACGAATATATTTTCAATCCTAATTCTTGCGCTTTTAACAATTCCGGATTATCGGCTTTTGCGTGCATTCCTAAAATTACCGCATCAATTTCGCTGGTAATTTTTTCTGCAAACCATCCTTCTTCTGCCGGAAACAAACCTTTTGCCTGCAAACGTGATTTCGATGGTTCAAAAATAGCATCATCGCTACCTGTAACTACATCGCCTTTATCATGTAAGGCTAAAGCCAAATTGTGCATGGCGCTACCGCCTATTGCTATAAAATGTACGCGCATTGTTTTTTATTTTAGTAACAAAACTACATTTTTTTAAGGGAATAGAAAAGGGGAAAATTAATTCTGAAAAACTAAATGTTTTGCCAGCTTTCAGGATTTTGAGAAGTATGGAAAACAGAGTAAACAATTATTTCGTTATCATTTACTTGATATATGATTAAATAAGGAAATTTACTTACTAATGCTTCTCTAAAAGGAGGAATTTTCTCTGAAAATTGAAACGGATTTTTCAAAATTACATTAAACAATTTGTCAACACTTGAAATAAAACGCTTACCTAATTTAGTTCGTTGCAGTTCATACCAATCCACAGCATCAGCCATTTCAGCCTGCGCTTTAGGTAAAATTACTAAACGATAATTCATTTATTAACCCGTTCTAACAATCCTTTTTTACAATTTTCCCATGACAAACCTTGAACTTTTCCGTTTTCATAATCTTCTTTTCTTTCTGTAAGTTCAGTGATAAAATCTTTTGGAATTAAAGATCCATTAACAGGTGGAATTTCAAAACCTTCTGTAACTGTTATAGACACAGGTTTTCCGTTATAGAAACTTTTTAGTTTTTCTATAAACTCTTCTGTAATTTCATTTGCAGATGAAAATCGAAATGTAGTATCCATAGCTCTAATGTATTTCTTTCAAAGATAATGATTTTTAGAGAATTGATAAAAGCTTTGAGTTTAGAGATTTTAATTAATGCTTTTTTCAATCATTTATTAGAGATTCCTCCTTCGTCGGAATAACAAACTAAAACAACAAAAAAGAGTAAAAACAAATCGTCTTTACTCTTTTATCTATATTCTATTTTCTAATTATTGCAACCCTAAATATTTACGGAAATAACCACATTCTGCAATTACATCTTGGTAATATTTGGTATCGCTGTAATTTGTTTTT
The DNA here is from genome assembly GCA_036643355.1 of Myroides sp. GTDB lineage: Bacteria > Bacteroidota > Bacteroidia > Flavobacteriales > Flavobacteriaceae > Flavobacterium. Next base: position 19,682 of record JAVXSC010000021.1, on the reverse strand, counting down.
AAATCTACAAAGCCTTGCCATTTCTGAACTACTGGTCCATCAGGATATCCCCAATAAGTAGTTGTTGAAAAATATTTGTTGTAGTAGAAATCGTTGCGTTGCGTTTTAGCCAGCATATACGCCATTTTAGCTTTTTGCTCGTTATCTGCAGCTACCTTTTTGGCTATGTTGTAATATTTCTGCACGTTTTCCATACCGTATAACATTTTGCTGTGTTCATTGCTGATGCTGTTACCGTATTCGTTAATGATTTCGTTGTAATAAAAAAATCGACCATTACCAAAGAACGATGTATTGTAAAAGGCATTTCCAACCAAAAGTGCGTTGCTGTAAACATCCTCGCCGGCAGCAATTTTGGCTTTCATTTCTTTTACCTTATACAGAAATTCCAATTGCGAGTATTTTACCGATTGTTTTGCTGCATGATCGCAATCGTTACAATCTTTTATTTTTCCGTTGAATGGATTTCCAGGAAATTGAGCCGTTTTGTAATCAACCATTTCGGTTTCGTACTGCTCTTTGTTCCAATTATAGGTTTTACTTTCAAACGGAGTAATCTTCTCGAATTCTGCAATAGCTTCATCGATCTTATCCTGATAAAACAGATAAATTCCACGGCTTTCGTAAATATCTGCTAGTTTGTAAGGATAAATTCCTACAAAAATATCCTGCCAAGCAGAACGCTGACTGCTTAACAACAGTTTTTCCATAGCGTTGCTCTGTTTTTGATCTTTAAAAAATCCTTTAATCGGGTAGGTTAATTCCGACATCAACCCATCGCCTTGTTTTTTATAAAGCGCACTAATGTATTTTTTTGTAAACGATTGTAAATAATCGGTTCTGCCTTCGCTTACATAATCTTTCACCGGAAATGTTTCTTCGTAAAACAACCAATTTACATCTTCAATCAGTTTTCCTTCGGCTTTTAAATCAATCTGATCAACACTTAAAAGATTATTCAGCAAACGCAAACTGCGAACCTGTCCTTTTTGATTGGAATTTTCTGCCAAAGTATGTGCACTTTTCAGCAAATTATCGGCTTTAGAATAATCGCCCGCCAACGAATTAAAATACGCTGCAGTTGCTTTCCAGATGTACGGATTATGAACTTTTGAATCGTTCGCAACTTCGTTAATCCATTTTAACTCACCTGCATTTACCTTATCTTTCAGTTCTTTCTTCACCTTTTTAGCATCAATATCCAACTTCTCGTATTCGTTATAAATATTGATACTTTGCTCATTGATATTTACCCAGCGCGATAACACAAAATCAATATGTGGCGAATTTGGATTCAGCTTATACAATTCCTGCATAGCACTAAATTCATTGGTGTAATAGCCTTGCAAAGCATACATTGCTTCTTTTGCAGACTGATTTGGCGCCTGACTTAAAGATGCTTTAAAAGCAGCGGCATCTAAAGGTTTATAATCAAAAAGTGCAGACGGCATCATTGGCTTACACTGATTAAAAACCTGCGCAAAAGTAGCATTTGCCTTTACGTAATTTTTCAGGTTTTTATAAGCACCACCCACATAACTTAACGCCTGATAATACAAATTGTTTTTAGGCTGATCTTTCTGTGTATCGTTAAAAAAAGTAATAACCGAAGCTCTGTCCGATGAATAAAATTTAGACCGAACCACCTGAAACCACATACGGTTCTTAAAGAAATCGTCTTTTTGCGATGCCTGTTTTTTGTACAGATTTTCTACTTTACCGGTAAAATCGGTATCGGCATTCAACTGCACACGATTGTCATAATCCCAATAATTGTAGGTTTGGTTTGAATAAGTTTCGATACCACGCGCCAACATGGTAAACAGCACAAATTTCTGCGTTTTCTCGTCAGATGTATCCAAAGTGAATTTAAAATTCTGCTTTTTAAACTCGGCTTCCGGATTTTTAGCCTGACTTATTGTTCTTAAAGGGGTATCTAACTCTTTATTGTACAGATAATATTCAACCGTTTCGGGTGTATATTTTTTTAAATAACCTGTCCAATCTGCAACGTTTTCATCCTTGAACAAATCGCCTGTTGACTGTACATTGTATCCATTATAAAAAATGAAGTAATCATCGTAAAAAAACGGTTGATAATCTTTATTGTTCACCGTAATTTCTGGAGAAAAAACCGAAGTATAGCCCGCTCCCCACCAGCCATCGGCACAACCGTAAGCGTAAGCTCCGTAACCTAATATAGCAGTTAAACTACCAGCGGCTAACAGTTTTAAAATCTTCTTTTTCATAAGCTTTTAAATTATTTTCATTTAAATCGTAAAATATAATTTCATTGGGTTTGTGTTTGCTGTTCTTTTTAATATCGTGCATCATTTCCTTTAACTGATCTGCGCTTACAGCTTCAATTTTAATTTCATCGTCTTTTGCCAGATACCTGCCTTTAAAAACAACATCTTTTACCACTTTATATTGGCTTTCGCTAATCTTTTCAAATTGATTTCCCGATAAATCGCTCACACGCAAACCACCGATTAAATTGGTAACCTGATTGCTTCGAACGTGCACGCCCCAACTAAAAACGGGCAACGCAATATTTAAAGGCAGATTGTAATTTTGTAACGAATTGATGTAGTTTTTTGCTGTTTTTTGACTGTAGATAGAATTATCGTCACCCGCACTTATAACGCCCATATTGTAATACATTAACACCCCTGTTTTTACTGAAGGAATTCCTGTTTTTTCGGGATATTTTATTTGATGCAGACGAATGGTTGCCGATAAATTGGGATGCAGTTTTTTAAATTCTTCTATAAACTTAAAGTAGTTTTGTTTTGATTTAAGACTCCAATCACAATCAAACTGAATTTCATTTACCGATACATTAGCCGATTTATTGATCTGTTGGATATAATTGTACACTTTTACCGCCAAACTATCAGTAGCATCATTTTGCAAAAAAACTTCGTTCTTAATATATACAACCGGAACAACATTATATCCCGATGGTTTCTGATTAAAAACTACCGGAGCAACAGGAATAGCTTCATTGTTCTGTAAAGCCACGTCGAAATACCGAATGTACAGTTTTTTGACATCCAGATCTTTTAAATACTGCTGTTCTGTTTGGGTTAAACTAAACGTTGTACGCCAAAAGTAAAATGCCGTGCTTATTTTTTCTGTTTTTGCCGAACAAGCTACCAATAAGGAAACCAGCAACATTAACAACCAAATCTTTTTCATAATGCAAAGAAAAAACTATTCCTGCAAAGTAGCGTTATCTTCGGTTAACAATTTAATTTCGTTTGTTTGTAAAGCATCTTCGTACCGCACAAAAACAGGCGTAGCACCCAAACCTTTACAGGTAAAAAACACGCTGTAACCTTTTTTATCATCGCCAGATACATTTATGGCTTTCAGCTTTAGTTTTTTGTTCATATTTTCGGCACGCAGATATGCATCGTTTTGGGTGATGTACATGTAACGTTCAAAATTACTCGGATTGTTAATTTGCAGACTATCGCCTACTTTAACTGTCGCTCCACTTTTAGAAACGTATTCGGTATAAGTACCCGCTTTGGATAAAGCATCATGCGAAACTGATTTAACCTTTTTGTTTTGTGCCAAAACATGCTGACCAACAACAATTAAAAGAAGTAGTATGATTTTTTTAAAATGGATATTTTTCATAATTAATAGCATTTAATTTCAATTAAAAGTAATCAATTTTAATGTTAAATACTATATCCTTAATTATTTTTCCAATGATGAATATCTGAACTTACGTAAGTTGAATTTGAATGATGTTGATGATGAGAAGCTGACCCGAGCTTGCGAACAGAACGAAGTTAAACAAGTTCAGCTTGACAAAACTTATATCATAAAAAAATCAATATCAATAAAAAAATCCAAGAACAAATTGCTCTTGGATTTCTTATTATTTTGAAATTATCGGTATTACTTAATAATCTTCAATTCATTGATTAAGTTGGTTGCGCCAGCGTATTTATCGATAATGAACAATACGTAACGAATATCAACATTAATGGTACGTTGTAATTTAGGATCAAAAATAACATCACCAGCCATAGCTTCAATGTTACCGTCGAAAGCTAAACCAATCAACTCTCCTTTTCCGTTTAAAACCGGTGAACCAGAGTTACCACCTGTAATATCGTGATCTGTTAAAAAGTTTACGTGTAAGGTTCCGTCTTTATCAGCATACTGACCGTAATCTTTTGCGTTGTACAAATCAATTAAACGTTGCGGGTTTTCAAACTCTTCATCGCCTGCTTTGTGTTTCGCAATAGTTCCTTTTAAAGTCGTGAACCAGTTATCGGTAGCATCGTTTGGACGATCTGCACGGCGAGGTAAATCAATCACTTTTCCGTAAGTTAAACGCAATGTTGAGTTAGCGTCCGGATAATATTTAGTTTTTGGATTTGCTTTACGTAAACCATCAACCAATTTGCGGAATGCTACATTGTATTTTTCTTGTAACGGAGCCAATGTTGCTGATTGCTCGCGGTATTTTGTTAATAAATCTGACGAAATTTTGTATAATTCGTCGTTTTCGATCATTGATTTTTCAGGATTTTTCAAATATTTCAACAATAAATCTTTTGATGAAAAGATACTGCCTGCAAATGCTTTATCAACAATTTTAGAATAGTCGAAATTATTTTTCTCTCCTAATTGTTTCACGTAAGGTGCTACATCATATCCTGTTGATTTTGTTGCATACAGATTTAACTGACGAGCCAACATTTCTGCTTCTAACGGACCGTGAAATTCTTTGTACGAATCGTTAATTGCTTCTTCTAACATAGGGCGCATTTCTGCACGTTTTGCTTCGTTTTCACCAGCATACTGTATCAACGCACGACCAAAACTGTAAGGCAATGCTGCCAAGTTTGATGTACGTAAAATGGTCATTAAATAATTATCGTGACGTGCTTTCTCATTTGTTGCAGCGTAATATGCATTGATATCGGCAACAACTGTTCCGTACTCTTCTTTATTATTTTTCTTGTTAGCCCATTTGTTAAATTTGTCTTCGTTTTTACGTTTTTCATCAGCCGTTTTTTGCTCTGTTAACGCATCAATCATACCTTGGCGGTTTTTCCAGTAGTTTGCAACACCTGCATATTTACTTGCGTACGCCAAACGAACTTCGTCGCTTTTATCCATGTATTTTTTCATCACGTCTAAACCTAAACGAGATCCTTCAACCCAAGCAGGATAAGCAAATTCAACATTTTGCTGAATTCCTTCTGCCGGCATCCAACGGTTTGTTCTACCAGGATATCCTAAAATCATAGAGAAATCGCCTTGTTTTAAACCTTGAATATTTACAGGCAAAAAGTGTTTTGGTTTTAACGGAACGTTGTTTGCAGCGTATTCTGCAGGATTTCCATTCGCATCACCATACACACGGAACAATGAAAAATCGCCTGTGTGACGTGGCCATTCCCAGTTGTCTGTATCACCACCGTATTTTCCGATTGATGCTGGCGGAGTTCCTACCAAACGAACATCGGTATAATCTTGGTAAACAAAATAGTAATATTCGTTCCCTTGGAAGAAAGATCGAACAGAAACAGTGTATTTACCGCCTTCGTTGTTTTCTTTATCGATTTTTGCAATTTCCTGATTGATCGCTTTTTCGCGTTCAGCTTCGGTCATTCCTTTATTAACAACACCTAAAATTCGTTTGGTAACATCGTCCATACGAACAAAGAAACGTACCGAAATATCCTTAGGTTTACGTTCATCGGCTTTTGTTTTTGCCCAGAAACCTGTTGTTAAAATATCGTCTTGCGGAGTAGAAAGTTCTGCAATTTTATCGTATCCACAGTGGTGATTCGTTAAAACCAAACCTTGATCCGAAATAATTTCTGCAGTACAACCGCCGTCAAACTGTACAATAGCATCTTTTAACGAGTGGTTGTTTATGCTGTAAATTTCGTCAGGAGTTAATTGCAACCCCATTTTTTGCATATCGCGGTGGTTTAGACGTTCAATGAACATTAAAAACCACATTCCTTCGTTTGCAAACATACCTAAAGGCATTGCAAGCATTAACAAAGAAAGGATTAAGCTTAATTTTTTCATTCTTATTGTTGATTTTTTCTTTACAGCGAAGATAATAAATTGTTTTTAGTTGTAAGTTATTAGTTTTATGTACTTACTTTTTTAATAAAAAATAAACTTTATGCGGAATTTCTCCACAAAAAGCTACAATCTATCAGTAAAACCATCTGCTTTTAGATTCTTCTAAATTGACATTTTCAAAATCATCAAACAATAATCAGCTGATTTTGTAACGGATACTATTAAATATCAATTTAAAAAACCATACACATTATAATTTTATAAGAAATGGTTCAGTTTTAGTAAATGGTTTTATTAAAAATTTTAAACCATGAAGAAAATATTCAAAAATTTTATTGGCTTCTGTACTTTAGCCGTTGTAACAAGTGTTCTTTTTGTAAATTGTAGCAGTAGTGATGATGGTGCTAATCCAGGAATTCCGGGAATGGAAGGTAAAAACATGAAATTTACCATTACTATTGATAATGTAACTATGGACGATTATATTTCGTTTGTTGCAGTAAGTTCTTCTTTCAACACCAATACTATTTGGAAAGTGAATGGAACAGAACGTGCAAACGAAACAGGTATTTCTTTAGATAAACAAAGCTTTTCAGGATCTACTAAAACGTATGTTATTGAAAGTATTTCACCATTACCTGCTGCAAGTTTAAGTATGCAGTTTATCCCTTTTACAGATAAAAACATTACGTATTCTTACAAAGCAGAAATTAATGGAACGGTTGTAAAAGACGAACAAAACATTACGGTAACCAACCCAAACAGCCATACAGCACAATATAGTTATTAATAAAAAATGTCTCTAAAATTTTAGGGACATTTTATTTGGTACGATATTAAATTCATTTACAAAATTTGATCACATTATATATTTTTTATTACATTTATTAAAATTTAAAAAATTAATTACGTTATGGGATTATTTTCATTTATTAAAGAAAAGGGCGCTAAAATTTTTGGCAAAAAAGAACAGGAAGCTCCTGTGGAAGAGAAAAAAACATTGCAGGCACAAGCTTTGTTAGACTATGTAAAACAACTTAGTTTGCCGTACAACAAACTAAAATTATCGGTTACTGATGATGATGTTAAGGTTGAAGGTGAAGTTGCTGTACAAGCAGATGCCGAAAAAATTGTTTTAGCTATTGGTAATGTTGAAGGTGTTGATCAGGTTGATAACTTAATGACTGTTGCTACACCTGCACCGCAAGCACAATTTTACACCGTTGTTAGCGGAGATACATTATCGAAAATCTCTAAAGAGTTTTATGGTGATGCCAACAAATACAACACTATTTTCGAAGCGAATAAACCCATGTTAAGCCACCCTGATAAAATTTATCCGGGTCAGGTTTTAAGAATACCTAATTTATAAACTGAAAAATCCTCTTTAAAATTTAAAGAGGATTTTTTTATTGTATAGATTTCATTTTGATTATCTCTTCCACAATCCTCGGTTATTTTCACGAGCCTGCACTTGCAGATTATAAAAGAGATCGGAATACCGTACATTTGGAGCTATTGTCATAATTACTGCATAGCCTTCTTTTATCATAATGGCATTTACAAAAGTATCGTCTTCTAAATAAACGTAGGATAAGGTTCTGCCGTATCGGTCTAATGAATCGATATCTGTTTCTAAACGAACTTTTTTATTTTTCAACAATTTGGTTAGATATGCTTTAGATTCTTTACCGTAATAACCTTCTTCCTTTTTCCAACGCTTTTGCGATTCGGGTGCATCGATACCTGTCAATCGAATTTTTATTCCTTTTGATGTTCCGTTATCTACCCAAAAAGTATCCCCATCGACCACTTTTGTAACCGGATACCATTCTTGAAATTGTTCTGCGGTTTCAGAAAAATCGTTTTTGTTTGAACTGCAAAAGGTTAAGGATACAAATAAAAAGAGTAAATAAAGTTGTTTCATGTGGTTTGTTTTAAAATACAAAAATGAGCATTATTTACAAACACCACAACTATTACCACTTTTAGAACAGTGTTTGCAGTATTTGCAATTTTTACATGCGTTACACGATTTGCTACCTGTACAAGTAGCTTCAGCTTCTGTATGACAATTTTGGGCAATTAGAACTTCTTGTTGTTTTTGTTGGCAAGAGAAGATTGTAAGAATTAAAAATAATGGGATTAGGTTTTTCATAAGATGGATTTTGAAATTTAATTTCTTTTTTAGATATTTGATTAAGAGCAATTAACACTAACATACTTTTCAAAAAGCCTGACAGTTACATTAACTATTTATTCTTTTAGAAATTCCTTTATTCTTTTGGCTGTCAATTCGTTTGCTTGTTCACGTTGGATAAAAATAACTTTTTTAGCATTCATTCTTTTTAGCCAATCTTCCCAATATGTTTTTAATATCTCATAATCAAATCCTTTGCCTTTTCTACGTTCATTTACTTCGCAAACAAGAATTTCAGAGTTGGATAAATCAATATCAACTTTTGGAATATTTAAACCTTTTGACGTGATTACATCAAGTACATTTCCAATTGTAACAGACTGATATAAAAGCTGTTCAAAACCTTTAATTTTCGTGTCTGCTGGTTTTCCTTCTGCTTCTAAATATCCATCAGTTACTATCACAACCTTATTGATATAATTGTCAAAAAGCGTCGGTTTTTTGAGATGGTTGATAAGATACCTACGCAAGTAAAATCTATAATCTGCACCAAGTGGTTTCTCCTTGGCTAAACTATACATTTCTCTAATACTTGTTTCAAATTGCTTGTCTCTCTCATTTGTAAAGTATAGCCTGTTACTTTTTCCTTTGTGAGTTGATAAGTCAAATTGTAGGTTGTTAGCAACTGCTCCAAATTGACCCTTTGCTTGATCTATATCAGTAACATCAATTATTAACTTATCTTTTGTGTTTTGCTTTAATTTTGAATTATCAGCGAATTGTTTCCAAATTGTTTCTAATACAAAGATGTCGTTGCTTATTTGATTTGGATTATTGATTGTGTCAATGATTCTTCTTGATAAATCTGGAACAATAATTAAATTAATACTTGTAGGTGCAGGTGGTAGCCAGCTTCTACATTCTTTTATTTCTTCTTCTGTTAAATTAAAAGAAGATAATTTCTTCCGAGTTTCAAATACAAATTCTTCATCTTGATATAAATCCGCTTTGTATTTATACCAAACCATTTCAATATCCTTTTTATTGAAACTTGCTTCAAGTTCTTTAATTGCTTTACTTTGAGCTGATGGTCTTGTTATTGAATAAGTAAACACTCCGAAAAAAACAAGAAAACCTAATAATATATAAAGTGGCTTTTTATCTTTTTTCTTTTTGGTTTTTTTTTGAACTTGCTCCATACTAACTAATTATCAGAATTTAAGTTTTGAAGTTTATTGGTTAGCCAAAGGTTTTGAGCTTTTACAGCATCATCATTTAATTTAATTGCGCTGTCTCTATCAAAAATTCCATATGTATAATTATACCAACCTCCCATAAATTCTCCTACTGAGCCTTTTAAAGATGATACGTTTATAGGTATTACTCCGTTTTCGTAACCAATAATATCTTTTTCTTTATCTTGAATTTTATTTTCACAAGTCATAATATCACTTTCGTATTTGTGTATCTTTGAGACTATTTCAGATAGTTCTTTTCGTTTTTCTGTAATCTTATCGTTTACATTCTCAATCATTAATTTCACTTTTTCATTTTCTGTTTTTAGATAAGAATGACTTAAAACAAAATTTAATAAATATCCCCAAACAACATAAACAACAAATCCTAAAACTAATACTAAATAAAAGTTAATGTCAGAAAATATCGTTTTAAATTTCCAAGTTTCGTTAATTAAACCAGCATTGAATTCATTTGTATGCACTCCTTGAGAGATTTTGTAACCTATAAAAATATCTGCAATTAATGTTATAAAAAGCAATCCGCTGATTATTCCATATTTTGATGGTTTATTTTCTAAATTTAATTTTTTGTTGTTTTCTATTGCAACGTGAATATAAAAACCCATCGCAAGAAATATTACAGGAAATAAAATAATTAAGGCAATAACACCACCACCTTTATTGATTGCATCTGAAAAAACATTTGGATTTATAAAACCTAAACTTCCTGGTTTTATTCCATAAAATGCTGAATAGCCTGATGAAGAATAGAAAACAAATAAATACATCGTCAAAAGCAATGTAATAAAGGCACCAATTACAAATGAAGAAGTATCACCAATTTCTCCATCTCCATTCCTAATATCTATTTTTTCAAGTTCTAATTCTTCAATTTGTTTTTCCTTATCTTCCTTAAAACTTTTATAGGAAGAAATTTCTGCATTAGCATCGTTCTTTTTTGTCTTTTCAGATTGTAACTCTGCTTTCAGCTTTGAAATTCGGTCTTTAAGCCCTTGTTCATCTAATTTTTGTTCTTCTAAAAATTGTTCGTAGACATTGTCAAGATAACCGTCAATTCCGGCTGGTTGTGATTGGGATTTTTGAGCTGATCTAAATCCATATTGTGAATACGTAATTTTATTCGTTTTCAGTTGCGGTTGTGGTTCCATTAGTAGTATCTTTTAAGCAAATGTATTCGGAATAAAAACCAATTCCTTACGGGTTTCCTCATTCTGTTAAAAAAAGTAAAAAAAATCCGACTTAAAAGCCGGATTTCAACATTTTCTTAAAACAAACAACTTTTAAGAAAACAACAACAAAGTGTTTCAATCTAATATTTTAAAATGATTTTTATATTAATCCAATGTCTTTGGTTTGACTGATAAGATGTGTAATGTTTCGCGAATTAAAGTGAATTTTAAGCTTATTTATACGCTTTTCTACACTGCTTGGACTTGCCGATGTATAATTTTTATTGCGAAAGTGCACACTGATTTCTTCTTGAGAACATCCCTTTGATAGAAGATTCAACAATTCAATATCTTGTTCTTCAATTTCGAATATAGAAGCTTCGCGAAACATACTCTGAAGGGTTTCAGGAACATATTTTCCGCCGTTTGCATACACATTTTCAATGGCTTTTTTTAATTCTTGCGTGCTGTTACGTCCTTTAGAAACATAGGCATTTATTAAATTGTTATCGAACATATTTTTAATTTTTGCAATGCGGTCTTCTATCGAATATACGATGATGTGAATTTCAAGTTGAATTTCTTTTACCGCCTGTACCAATTCTTCGCCCGAATGCAAAATGGTTTTGGTGTGATCGGCTTTAAAAGAAAGATCGGAAATCAACAAATCATAAGGATTGTTTTCTTGGATCGCTTTTTTTATTTTTAATAACGCATCGTCGCAATATTTAGCATGGTTAATTTCCATATTTGAATATTCCGCCAAAGCTGTCACTATACCAAAACTAATGGTATCGATATCTTCTGCTATTAAAACTTTTTTAAACATTTTATCCTTTTTATAACGGGAAACGCAACACTGCTTTCACGCCCTTTTTTACTTTCGAGTCAAAAGTAATAGTTCCATTTATAGTTTTTATGCGGGTTTCCACATTTTGAAGTCCATTTTTAATTTTTTTGTCATTTTTATCGAATCCTATACCATTATCGGTATATTGAATTTCGGCGTATTTGTTAGATTTCGAGAATTTTATAACCACCAAATCTGCCCCGCTGTGTTTTTTCATATTCACTAATAATTCTTGAATAATTCTGTACAAAACCACTTTTTTGATTTCATTTAAACTATCCCAAGAAAAATCATCAATACCTGCGGTAATAATTTTCACTTGCGCATCTTGAAACTCTAAAAGCATATTTTTCAGATAACTTACATATTCCGTTCCTGTTGGGATTAAGCTGTTCTCTTTTGAAATATTCCGTGTGCGGTTGTAAACATCTTCTAAATGATCCAATAACTTTACTTTGTTGTTTCCATCAGATAAATCGGTGTTTTCTGCGTAAGAAATAGTGTGATATACATCGTTTGCCAATTCATCATGAATTCGGCTTGCAATACGCTGTTCGGTTTTATAGTTTTCTTCGATTTTTTCTTTTGTATGTCTGTTTCGCAGGTAATAATAAATGAAATAAAACAATATAGTTACAAGAGCTATAACACAACATAATAGTAGATTTGTGTTTTTTTGCTTTTGAATAGTTAACTGATTTTCAATTTCTTTTGACTTAAGTGTTTGATTTTGTTCTAATTCTTTAGAATAATCAAACCGAATTTTAGCAAACTGGTTTTTTGCCTGATTTCGAACGGTTGTAATACTATCATTTAATCGAATATATTCTTCGGAATAATTTAATGAAGCATCATTCTTTGTTAATGGAATCAACTTTTTTAAAGCTGAAATTTTATTATCAATGCTTTTATGTTTAGTTGCTAATACTAATGCTTTTTTTAGATAATTTGTAGCTGTAGATTGATCTTTTAACTGATAATATTCAGCAATTTTTAGGTAATTTTCAATTGATGACAATTCCATATTTGCTTCTTCTCTTATTTTTAATGATTCTAGTATTTGTTCAAGACCTTGATTACCATTTTGTTTAAATAAGGCGTATCCTAAATTAAATAATGCAGTAGATTTCAGTAAAGCGTTTGTATTTATTAGTTTAGAATTAAGAATTTCTTGCAATATAATTTTTGCTTCATCATATTTACCCGAATTAATAAGTAAAGAAGCAATATTATTCTTTAATGATAATTCTGCTATCGAACTTTTTTCTGTAAGTTTTAACGATTTTGTATAGTAGTGATTTGCTTCATCGTACTTTTCTGTGATTAAATAGGCATTTGCCAAAACATTGTAGGCTTCTATTAAATACGAAGTATCTTTAGCCTGCATATATTCAATAGCTTGCGTTGCTAATTCTTCACTTGTATTGTAATCGTTATAAAAATAATGAATACGCGCCATCATAAGTTGGTTGTACCCTAAAGATACACTGTCATTTACATCATTGTATACAATATTCGCATTTTTAAAATAGTGGTAAGCACTGTCGTATTGTGTATTGTTGTAAAAAGAATTTCCTTTTAAAGAATAAGAATAACCAAGATATTTTTTATTCTTTTTCTTTTTAGATGTTGTAATAAGCTCGTTTATGTAATAATTTGAACTGTCTGGAAATACATCAATATAATGATAGGCTTTGTTACTAATTCCTTTTAACTGTAAGGAATCAATCTGATTCTTTTCGGCAAGAAGAATTCCTTCATTGGTAGCTTTTATTCGATTATTCAAATTAAGATCATCAGAAAAGGACAGATTATAAAGTGAATCTATCTTAAAATACGGTTTGTTTTTATTATCAAAAACTCCATTATGCTTTTTACAAGAAAAACATAACAAAGCAAAAAGTAATAAAATAAAGTAGTTAAATTTCATTAATCTTCTAAAGAAATTAAAATACCCTAAATTATTACTTTTATTTAGTTAAGCAATAGTTTTATTTAAGAATAACCGGTGGTTTCGGTGGTTTAATAGGTATTAATACCGTTCCGCTGTTACTATTACCGCCGCCGTTTCCGCCGCCGCTTTGATCTATTACTTCTATAATATTATTAATTGATATACTATTTTCACTCTTAACTGTTTCATTACTTTTTGCGAAAACAGTTACCGAAATACCAAGCAGGAACAAGCCTGCTAAAAAGCCTTTTTTTGTCATTTTAATTAAATCTTGAGATTAAACAATAGTGTGCTTTTCGACATTCGTCGATAGTTTTGCACACCTTAAAAAAAACAGAGCGCTCTGTATTGGGAAGTGTTCATGCACGGCTTGCAAAATTTTTGCTACTCCCCAGAGAAAGATTTCGCAAGCCAAGCATTTATTTTCTAGAAATTAGTTTTGTACTTTTGCGACATTCGCAACAAGACATCTTCTGATTTCTGAAGCAAAGTAACGGCGCTTTTTACGCCTTAATATCAAGGAATTCCGATGATTCCGACAATTCCGATAAATGCTGAAGAATTCCGATAAATTCCGATATAAAACATTTTACTTATGATTGAATCATATAAGAAAGCACTGAAAGATTATTATGAAACACAAAAAGAAGGTGATCAAATCAGCTCTTTATTAAATCCAACTCCTGCAGGTTTAAGAGGTATGCTGATTTTAAAGATGGAAGAAGAATTAAATGATTCCGACAAAAGAATTATTGAAAACTTTTTTGATATACCTTTTACAGAAGTTACTTTGAACAAGCTTCGTAGCGAAACTGATAAGTTTAAAGCTTTAGCTAATTTTTTGAAAGAAAAAAGTGGAGGTTCCGATTTAAGAAGATTGGAAATGATTGCTTTGATTTTAGATTTTAATCAACGTCCATACCGTAAGTTTGAAAAACATTACAGCAAGATTTCTGAAGGTGACGATATTGTTGATAAGGAAGAAGTAATTTTTGATTCAAAAGAACCAAATGTAGAAAGCAGTAATAACGAAGTTGAAAAACCAGAAATTGAAGAGGTTGCTGATAAAAGAAGTGACGTTGTAGAAATCGGAATAAATACTCCAAAAGTTATAGGTGCTTCTGAAGAAATTTCTATGAAAAATCAAAATAAGGTTCCGTTAAAAAAAATCGGAATTATTGGAATTGTGTCTGTGATTATTGGAATTTCGCTCTTTTTGAATTTTAAAACCTGAACAACTAAAGATTGTATGATTTGGAAAGGCGATAAATATGAAGCCGTAGATTGCAGTGAAACAATTAACAGTTTTGCAGAAACAACTTTACCAAAAGACGATAAACTGATTGAAGAGTTTAGAAAAATGAAAGTTGATAGTAAAACTTCTTTTTTTGATAAAAAAGGAAATCCGAAAATTTGGTATATTAAAAACCCTAATGGAACTTTAGAATTTTTTAATCAGCCTGGGTTGCAACCAGAAACCGGAAAAACATTAAGACCTATTTCAAGATACATTATTCAAGAATATGTACTAAACGAAAATAAGTAAACAAAAAAGGAGCTAATCTTTACAGATAGCTCCTTTTATTTTTTTTATGATAACTAAATTAATTCAGCATTTGCCACAATTTATCTTTTAGTTCTGTTAAGCCTTGTTGTGCAACAGATGAGATAAACAAGTACGGAATTCCGTCGAATTCTTTATCAAGCTGAACTTTTAATTCTGCACTTAATTCATCGTCTAACATATCGCATTTAGAAACGGCAATTAAACGATCTTTATCTAACATTTCCGGATTGTATCTTCTTAATTCATCTAACATAATCTCGTACTCTTTTTTAATATCGTCTGCATCAGCAGGAATTAAAAATAGCAACGTTGAATTTCGTTCAATATGGCGTAAAAAGTAATGACCTAATCCTTTTCCTTCGGCAGCACCTTCAATAATTCCCGGAATATCAGCAATTACAAACGATTTAAAATCACGGTATTCTACAATTCCCAAGTTTGGTTTTAGCGTTGTAAACGGATAATCGCCAATTTTTGGTTTTGCCGATGTTAAAACAGACAGTAAAGTAGATTTTCCTGCATTTGGAAATCCAACCAAACCAACATCTGCCAAAACTTTTAATTCTAAAATAATATCAACTTCTTCTGCAGGCATTCCCGGCTGTGCATAACGCGGCGTTTGATTGGTTGACGAGCGAAAATGCCAGTTACCCAAACCACCTTTACCACCTTTTGCCAAGATTTTTTCTTCACCGTTTTCGGTAATTTCAAAAAGTAATTCGCCTGTTTCTTTGTCTTTTACAACTGTTCCAAGTGGTACATCAATGTAACGATCTTCACCATCGCTACCCGTACTGCGCGAACTACCACCGTCACCTCCGTGACCTGATTTTATATGTCGCTGAAAACGCAAATGATGCAGTGTCCATAAACTTTCGTTACCACGAATAATTACGTGACCGCCACGACCACCGTCTCCACCATCGGGACCACCTTTTTCAATAAACTTTTCACGGTGTAAATGCGATGATCCTTTACCACCTTTACCAGATGCTACATATATTTTTACGTAATCTACAAAATTTCCTTCTGTCATTGTTTTAATCTTTTAATAAGCTAATGCCTATTTTATCAATTTTTACTCCGTTTGAAGCCAATACTTCAAACTCCATTTTATTCCAAATTAATTTTTCCCCTGTTTTTGGTATGTATGATAATTCTTTCATAACCAAACCGCTTATGGTTGTTACATCGTAATCGGGCATTAATTCATCCAACTCAAAATACGAAAGCAAATCGTGCAGCGGATAAAATCCATCTACAATCCATTCGCCTTCGGCAACTTCTAACTTAAATTCTTCTTCGTAAAATTCAGAAGCATCGCCAACCAACGATTCTAAAATATCGTTTAAGGTTATAACTCCTTGAATTACACCGTATTCATCTGAAACCAGTGCGTAATGATTTTTTGACGATTTAAAAATTTCCAAAGCTTTGTAAGCCGATGTATGTTCGATAAAAAACGTTGGTTCTTTTATGATCGATTTTAAATCTACATTGTCTTTTTCAAACAAAATAAACAGATCTTTTAAAGAAACTACTCCGATTACCTCATCTAATCCGCCTTCGCAAACTGGGTAAAAAGAGTGTAAATCTTCTATTACCTTAGCTTTTAATTCCTGCAGATTGTCTTCGCAATCTAAATACATAACCGATTTTCGGTGGGTCATTAAAGCATTAACCTTTAAATCGCCAATATTAAAAACGCGTTCCACAATATCTTGCTCAATTTCCTGAACCTCGCCTACTTCGGTACTTTCTTTAATAATCGATCTAATTTCTTCTTCGGTCACTTTTCCGTCGGCAGTTGGTTTTATGTTGAAAACATTCAATAAAAAATCAGACGATTTTGTAAGTAACCACACAAACGGCGCCGCAACTTTAGAAATAAACGTCATTGGAATAGCTACCATTTTTGCAATTGCTTCGGGATAATTCAACCCTAAACGTTTTGGTACCAACTCGCCTAAAATCAACGTAAAAAAAGTAAGTAAAACCAACACCACACCAACACTTAACGACGATGCGTACGGCTGTAACGATGGAATTTGTGCAATTGTAGTCTGTAAATCGGTGGTTATTTTATCGCCCGAATAAATACCTGTTAAAATACCGATTAAGGTAATACCGATTTGTACGGTTGACAGGAAGTTGTTGGGCTCTTCAACCAGCTTTAAGGCGGCTTTTGCACTGCTGCTGCCTTTTTTTGCTGCCATTTCTAAACGGTTTTTTCGAGATGAAACCAATGCCATTTCTGACATGGAGAAGATGCCGTTTAAAATGATTAAAATAAAGATGATTAAAATTTCCACTATTGTTGTTCTATTAAATGCAAATAATCTTATCCTAAATTACGAAAAAGGATAAGATTATTTAAAATTATTTTTTTAAAGATTAAAAGCGATCGATAACCGCGCTTAATCTTTCGGTAATTTCCTGTATGGATCCGATACCGTTTACTGCATGGTATTTGTTTTTGTTGGTATAATACTCAATTAACGGAGCCGTTTTTTCGTTGTATTCTTCGTAACGTGTACGAATTTTTGTTTCGTCTTGATCATCAGCTCTGCCCGAAGTTTTACCGCGCTCTAAAATACGAGCTACCAAAACATCATCATCAGCTTCTAAACCAACGGTTGCTGTTACTTCTAAATTAATCGATTGTAAAAAAGCATCCAACGCTTCGGCTTGAGCAATTGTTCTTGGAAATCCATCAAACAAAAAACCTGCTTTATCCATATTGTTGGTTACTTCGTTCTTTAACATATCAATCGTAATTGCATCGGGAACCAGTTCGCCTTTATTAATAAATTCTTGCGCTTTCTTGCCCAACTCTGTTTCGTTCTTAATATTAAAACGGAAAACATCGCCCGTAGAAATGTGCGTTAAATTGTATTTTTCTTTTAAAAACTCTGCCTGCGTGCCTTTGCCTGCACCCGGCTTTCCGAATAAAACTATTGCAATCATTTTTGTATGTTATTTTATTTGATAAACTTCGCTTAAATTTCTGCCTTGTTTGTTGTAATCTAATCCGTAACCAACAATAAACTTATTTTCGATACTAAAACCTGTGTATTTAATATCAATAGTTTGTTTGTAAGCTTCGGGTTTAAAAAACAAGGTTGCTGTGTTTATGCTTTTTACCTTAAATCTGTTTACTAAATTGTACAGCGCTGCAATGGTGTTGCCGGTATCAACGATATCTTCTACAATAACAACGTGCTTGTTGGTTAAATCAATATCCAAACCTAAAAGCTCTGTTACGTTGCCTGTAGTTTCTGTACCGTTGTACGATGCCATTTTTATAAATGAAATTTCTGCCGCACTGGTGTAATGTTTCATTAAATCGGCAGCAAAAATGAACGCGCCGTTTAAAACTACTAAAAAAACAGGAACTTCGTTTTTATAATCATTCAATAAATCTTTTGCCACACGCTGTACTTCCGCATCAATTTCTAATGCCGAAAGGTAGGGTACAAAGGTTTTATCTAAGATTTGAATTTCCATATTATTTTTAACCGTGCAAATATACGAATACGCGTACTTTAATTAAAGTTTATTCGCAGTTTTGCCAAATATATTTTTATTTTTAACTTAAATTTCCTTTTTAATAATTTTATATGGATGTAATTACCTATTTCTCAACGCATCACCACAACTTAAGTACACCAAGCCGAACTTTGGCTATGAATCATATTTTAGATCAGGGCATTTTGGCTGATGCTTTTATTGAAGTAATTTATTTTGTTGATGATAAACAGAAAATTGTTCTTTATCATGCGTTGGATATGTTGGTAGAACGCCATATTGATTATTTGAATGATTATTTGGATCTGTATCTGGAAAAAGCGTTGAACGAAACCCATGAATCTACCAAACGCTGTGTATCGCGAACGATATTTCATCAGTTAAAAAACAATAAAAACCTTTACAGTAAAGACCAAAAACAGCAGATTGTTCACACAATGTTCGATTGGATTATTCTACCATCGGCAGTTGCAACCCGCGTAAATGCTATTAATATTCTGTATTTTTTGGTCGATCAAGAAGATTGGATTAAAGAGCAGTTAATCGCGCTTATCGAACAAAATTTGCTGTTGCAGGAACCATCGTTTCTAAGTCGAGGGAAGAAAATATTGAAACTTTTGCATAAGCAAAAATCATAATTTTACATTTTTATAATGTGGTTTGAAACAGTATCTTTGCCACTTAAAACAACAGCAATAATGAATTATTTTTCTTCTGATTTTAAATTGGGAATTTTAGGTGGCGGACAATTAGGTAAAATGATGCTGACCGAAACCCGAAAGTTTGATATTCAAACGTATGTAGTGGATCCAAGTGCCGAAGCACCTTGCCAATTTGGTGCTACCAAATTTTTTCAAGGTTCGTTAAACGATTACGACACGGTGATTAATTTGGGAAATCAGGTTGATGTTTTAACGATTGAAATTGAAAACGTAAATTTGGAAGCGTTGGAAACCTTGGAAAACGAAGGTAAAAAAGTTTATCCATCGCCAAAAACGTTGCGCTTAATATCAAACAAAGGGAATCAGAAAGATTTTTATACTTTAAATAATATTCCTACTGCACCTTACAAACGTTACAAAACCTTACCAGCTTTAAAAATCGATGTTGAAAACGGATTGGTTGAACTTCCGTTTGTGTGGA
>JAVXSC010000020.1:0-23742 GCA_036643355.1 Myroides sp. | reverse complement strand
ATATAAATCTGAAACTGAACTTACATCATCTTCTGCATTTTGTTTGCTTTCGTAAAATTTATACAAAATATTAGGATTGGTAGTAACACCTACTACTGCGTCTTTTAAATCGAAACGGGTAGTGGTACCAGCACTTGGACATAAAAACAAGTTTTTAGGCTGTAAGATACTTACATAATTGAAAAATTCAATCCGTACCGGATCTGCTTCCATTACACAACTACTAACATTTGGAATAAATCCTTTTACACTGTAATCACCGGTTTCTGTTACTATTAACTCAGGTCCTGTTTGACCGGGAATTTCAACACCGTCTTTAAACCATTCAAATGTAAATAAAAGAGGATCTAAACCTGATTTTAAGGTATAACTATCGCCTACACACAAACCATCTCCATTTCCTATTAATTGTGGCGCTCCTAAATCTAAATCCCCAATATCAAAACTTCCCGCTTTGAAAAATACTGCGCTAGTATGATTTCCTGTATTACAAAAATCTATAATAGCCAACTTAATGCGGTATTTTCTACCAACTACAACATTAGCAGTTAAGGATTGCATAGCTGTTGTGTGCCCCGCTAAATTAACAGCTGCCGCTATTGCAGGCACTTGATTTGCACCACCTCCATGAGCATTGCCAAAAAACTGAGGATTAGGTGAAGTTGCACAACCTGTATTTAACTTATTTCCGTCTCTAACTGTAGCAATGGATATTGGGTCATTCGTATTTGGAACTATAGCCAAATTTTCACCTACTCCTGTAGTCATATCAATTAACCATGCACCAAACAATGCCGCGTTTTGACAGGTTCCCCAACATCCTTGATAACTATTACTTCCAAACAAGTATTCAAAAGTTACCGTATTCTGCATTGGCACAAACTCAAAATCAATACTAGCAGATCTAATATCATTTCCACCCCCTGCTGGCCATCCCCCCGCATCATTTATTAAATCATTTAAATCTTGGTCACCAGTCCAACGAAATGCATTATTTAAAGGTGCAGAATTTTTAGTCCCAGTAAGAGGTCCTTCCATAAATTCTGAACGGTCTGTACTAATTACAATACCATCATCAAATGGGAAAGTAGATCCGTTTTTTTGAAAATACCCTAATGGATAAATAGCTCTCGAAGCTGGACTTCCGTCACAATACTGATACCTAACATTAGATACCAGATCACATTTAGAGCCTACCAAGACATCTTTTACCAACTGTTCAGCAGTATAGGTATTGTCAATATCAACATAATTGTACTGTTGGCTAAATCCAAGAAAACTGGTTACTAAAAACAGTATTAATAAATATTTGTTTCTCATAGTTAGTTAATATAAATTTTTATGAGTTAAATAAAGCATAAAACGCTTTAAGTTTAAAAAGCGAAATTTACATAAAATTAAGAAACCATTAAGTTTTTTTTACAAAAAAAATCAAACAAGTTAAACTTTAACACATAAGGGTTATATACACCTATATATAATGAAGGAGTTATTTGCAATGAAATTACTAATAAAAACAGTTTATTTAGTGCATTTCATTATATTTGCAACTTACTATTTTTTAAAATAAATACTATTAAAATTATGTGTAAATCAGACGCGTTACACGAAGACATGGGTGACAACCATATAGGAACAAGCGATTATACGCCGTTAAAAGCTGATGCTTTTTCTATTTCTGACGAAGAAAAAATCGAATTGATCAAAAAAGATGTCGAAAATATATTAAACACTTTGGGTATGGATCTAACAGACGACAGTCTAAAAGGTACTCCAAACCGTGTGGCTAAAATGTTTGTAAAGGAAATTTTTGGCGGATTGAATCCTGCTAAAAAACCTTCATCATCTACTTTTGACAATAAATATAAGTATAATGAAATGTTGGTTGAAAAAAACATCGTTGTTTATTCAACTTGTGAACATCACTTATTACCTATAGTTGGTCGTGCACATGTGGCATATATATCAAACGGAAAAGTAGTTGGTTTATCTAAAATGAACCGTATTGTAGATTATTATGCAAAACGCCCGCAGGTTCAAGAGCGTTTAACTATTCAGATTGTTGATGAGTTAAAACGTGTATTGGGAACCGATGATGTTGCCTGTGTGATTGATGCCAAACATTTATGCGTAAATTCTCGTGGTATTCGCGATATTGAAAGTTCAACCGTTACTGCAGAGTTCAGTGGAGCTTTTAAAAACGATGTTACCCGCAGAGAATTTTTAGATTACATTAAATTAGATACACAGTTTTAGTTTAACGCGAATTTGCTAATTCGCAATTGCGCAACAATTATGAAATCAAACCTAAAAATATACAATTCCTTAACGGGAGAGAAAGAGCTTTTTAAACCTTTACACGAAGATAAAGTTGGTATGTACGTTTGCGGACCTACTGTTTACAGCAACGTGCATTTGGGAAATGTGCGTACGTTTCTTTCGTTTGATTTTATTTTCAGAAGCCTTCAATACATGGGTTTCAAGGTGCGTTATGTACGAAACATTACCGATGCCGGACATTTAACCGATGATGGTGATGTGAATAACGACCGTTTTGTAAAGCAATCTCGTTTAGAGAAGTTGGAACCAATGGAAATTGTTCAGAAATATACGGTTGATTTTCATAACGTATTAAAGTTGTTCAACCTGCTTCCTCCTACTATCGAACCTACTGCGACTGGGCATATTATTGAACAGTTAGAACTTACTCAAAAGCTGATTGATAAAGGTTTTGCATACGAAAGTAACGGTTCGGTTTATTTTGATGTGTTGGAATACAATAAACGAGGTTTGAATTACGGTGAACTTTCGCGCAGAAATATCGAAGAACTTTTTGAAAACACCCGCGATTTAGACGGACAACACGAAAAGAAAAACCCGCAGGATTTTGCGTTGTGGAAAAAAGCTTCTCCGCAACACATCATGCGTTGGTCGTCTCCTTGGGGCGATGGTTTTCCGGGCTGGCATTTAGAATGTACCGCAATGAGCACCAAATATTTGGGCGATCAGTTTGATATTCACGGCGGTGGAATGGATTTAAAATTCCCACACCACGAATGTGAAATCGCACAAGGAAAAGCCTGCAACGGCACATCACCTGTTAAATATTGGATGCACGCAAATATGCTGACCATGAACGGGCAACGTATGAGTAAATCTACCGGAAACTACATTTTACCAATGCAGTTAATCACTGGTGAAAACGATTTCTTTGAAAAACCTTTTACGCCGGGTGTATTGCGTTTCTGTTTTTTACAGGCACATTACCGCAGTGTTTTAGATATATCGAACGAAGCAATGTTGGCATCTGAAAAAGGTTTTGACCGTTTAATGGATGCGATAAAATCACTTGCAGATTTAAATACGTCGGCAACATCAACCTTTAATGTATCAGAATGGAAACAGAAATGTTTAGATGCTTTATTAGATGATTTTAATAGCCCAATTTTAATTGCAACGATTTTTGAAGCAGTTAAATTTATTAATTCGGTTAAAGAAAACAAAGCAACCATTTCGGCAACCGATTTAGATCTTTTAAAAGAAACACTAAACAATTTGGTGTTCGATGTATTGGGATTATACGCAAGTGAAAACACCAACAACAACGCTAAATTAGAAGAAGTTGTAAACCTGTTAATAAGCATGCGCAATTTGGCTCGTGCAAACAAAGATTTCGCACAGTCCGATTTAATTCGCGACCAGTTGGCAGCAATCGGTATCGAACTAAAAGATGCAAAAGACGGCACAACTTTTACCCTATAATTTTTTACAAAAAAAAGCTACTTAAACGGTAGCTTTTTTTATCTTTGATACTTATGGAACAACTCAAAAAAATCCTAATTTTTCCCTTTGTTGTACTAATACGTTTTTATCAGCTGGTAATTTCGCCCTTAACACCGCCGTCGTGCAGGTTCACTCCTACATGTTCGCATTATACGTTAGAAGCGTTAAAAAAACACGGCTTGTTTAAAGGCAGTTGGTTAGGCATAAAACGCATTGCAAAATGTCATCCGTGGGGAAAATCGGGTTATGATCCTGTTCCTTAAAAACTAAAAATATTTTATATGATCTGGAATCCTTCCGAAGGAATTACCATTGCAGGTTTTACCTTACGTTTTTACAGCTTAATGTTTGTTATTGCATTTGCATTGGGCTATTATATTATGAAAAAAGTGTACGAACGCGAAAACCGTTCACAAGACGAATTAGACAAACTTTTTTTCTACACTTTTATTGCCACATTATTAGGCGCACGTTTAGGTCACGTTTTCTTTTATGATTGGGATTATTATCAAAATCATTTATCGGAAATTTTACTACCGTTTAGATTAAATCCGTTTGAATTTACAGGTTTTGCAGGATTGGCAAGTCATGGTGCAGCTGTCGGAATTATTTTAGCGATGTTCTTTTACAGCAGAATGATCAAGAAACCTTTGCTATGGATTTTAGACCGCGTGGTTTTATCTATAACTATTGGTGGCGTTTTTGTTCGATTCGGAAACTTTTTCAATTCAGAAATTTATGGGCATATTGCTGATAAATCGTTCCCTTTCGGAGTGAAGTTTATTCGTGAAGATGAATTTTGGCAAACACAGAATCTTTTAGGAATAACACAAGCTGCCAGCAAAAATGAAGCTTACAAACTGATACAAACCGATCCTAGATTTTCATCAATTTTAGAAGCCATCCCGTTTCGTCATCCAACACAATTATACGAGGCATTCGGATACGTAATTTTATTCATCGTTTTAATGTTCATGTACTGGAAAACCGATGCTCGTAACTATTTAGGGAAAATTTTCGGAGTATTTTTAGTTTTCTTATGGTTGATTCGATTTGTAGTAGAATACGTTAAAGAAAGTCAAGGCGGATTTGAATCTTCGTTAGGATTATTATCAACCGGTCAGTGGTTAAGTATTCCGTTTATAATTGCCGGAATCTACATTTGGGCAACTGCCAAAAACAGACCCGTAACAAACATATAACACAAAAAACTCCTGAAAAATCAGGAGTTTTTTTATTGAAATCCGTATCTTTATAGGAATTGTTAAAAAGATAAACTATGAGAAAAAGAATTTTAATTCCCGTAATTCTTTTAGGAACCATTGGTTTAACAAGTTGCGTTTCTAAAAAAAAGTATGAAGGTTTGCAAGCAAACTATACCAAACTTCAAGACGACTATAAAGGATTGGGACAACGTTTTCATCAATCCGAAGTTGATTTAAGTTCTAGCAATGCCCGCGTAAAAAGTTTGGAAGACATGCTGGCACAAGAACGTTCTTCTAACGATGCCCTAAAGAAAACATTAGAATCTTTACAAGGATCTTTAGATAAAAGTATCACACAAGGTAACGTGAATATTTCTAAATTGGTCGATGAGATCAACGCAAGTAACAAATACATTCAGCATTTGGTGAACACCAAAAACAAAAGCGATTCTTTAAATGTAGTGTTAACCAACAACCTAACCCGTTCATTAAGTCGCGAAGAATTACGTGATGTTGATGTACAGGTTTTAAAAGGTGTGGTTTACATTTCGTTGGCTGATAATATGTTGTACAACTCAGGAAGTTACGAAATATCCGACCGTGCAAGCGAAACGTTTAGCAAAGTTGCAAAAATAATTAATGATTATAGAGATTACGATGTATTGATTGAAGGTAACACCGATAACGTGCCTATTAAGCGCGAAAACATTCGTAACAATTGGGATTTAAGTTCTTTACGTGCTTCATCAGTTGTACAGGCATTACAAAATCAGTACGGTGTAAATCCAAAACGTTTAACAGCGGGTGGTCGCGGAGAGTTTAACCCAATTGCAGACAACAGTACCGATGCCGGTAGAACCAAAAACCGTAGAACACAGATTATCATCACTCCGAAATTAGATGAGTTTATGGATTTGATCGATCAAGCTCCAGAGAAATAAACAAAAAAGTCAAGTTTAAAGCTTGACTTTTCTGTTTTTATTAACATTTGGTTTGATTATTTTTTTGCACATTCGTTGCATGAAAATAAAACGAAAAAAATTAATGACAGGTATGCTTATATTTATTGGGCTTATAATTGTAGGCACTCTTATTTTTCTGCAACATCCGTTGTTCGGAAAAGAGCCTTCGGGTGATCGTTTGGAACGAATTAAAAAATCGAAACACTATAAAGATGGTCAGTTTCAAAATTTATCAAACACACCTGCTCTTTCGGAAGACACTAATTATTACAGTGTTATGAAAGAACTTCTTTTTTCTAAAATTGAGCATACAAAACCTACCGACAGTATTCCTTGTGTGAACACAAATTTATTAGAAAAAACCATTGAAGAAGATTTTATGGTTTGGTTTGGACATTCGTCTTACTATATGAAAATTGACGGTCAATCGTTTTTAATCGATCCTGTTTTAAGCAAAAATGCATCGCCTTTATACGGAACAAACACTGCTTTTACTGGTGCCGACCAATTTACTTGCGAAGCACTGCCTAAAATTGATGTTTTAATTTTAACGCACGATCATTACGATCATTTAGATTATTCGTCGTTTAAGAATATTAAAGATAAAGTAAGCAAAATTATTTGTCCGTTGGGTGTGGGCGAACATTTAGAATATTGGGGATTTCCGAAAGAAAACATTACCGAATTAGATTGGTATGAAGATGCATCTGTAACCGATTCTATTAAGATCACCGCAACACCGGCACGACATTTTGCGGGAAGAAGTTTTAAACGAAACATCACTTTATGGGCATCGTACGTGTTACAAACAAAAAATCTGAAGTTGTATTTAGGAGGCGATAGTGGTTACGATACGCATTTTAAAGAGATCGGCACAAAATATGGTCCGTTTGATTTAGCAATTTTAGAAAACGGACAGTACGACAAAAAATGGAAATACATTCACATGATGCCCGAAGAAGTTGTACAGGCAAGTAACGATTTACAAGCAAAAAGATTTTTTCCGGTACATAGTTCTAAATTTAAACTGGCAAATCATCCATGGAAAGAACCTTTGGAACGAGTAAGTATTGCAAGTACAAAACAAACGGCATCACAATTAATTACTCCTAAAATTGGCGAAGTAATTTATTTAAATCAGCAAGATCAGGTTTTTGAAAAATGGTGGGAACAGGTTAATTAAGATCATAAAAAAGTCGCTTTAAAAGCGACTTTTTTATTCATACTGTTGAACCAATTCCATGATTTTCTTTTCTTTTTCTAACAAAATCAAACGAGTTCCTTCTAATTTGTAATGGGTGACTTTTTCTAAAGCATCGGTAAAAATCTTTTCGTTTACACCATCGCAAAACATTTTGGTTGATGCTATATGATTAAACTTCATAGTATTTTGAAACATCAATAACTGTCCGTTTATAGCATTACAAGCAGTGTTCCCAGAAAATACCGGCTGATTGATATCAATCTTAATAAAAGGCTTTTTGTACGGATACAGATCGGCAGCTTTAATTTTTCCGACATAAATTTTATCTAAATACCAATTTCCGTTTAAAGTTACCTTATGAAATTTCATTCCACCGGTTTCAGATTTTAAAATCAATACATTATTTTTTAAATCGTACAATTTCACTTGCGTAAGACCACTTTTAAAATCTTCACTCTTCACTTTATTACACGCCATCATGGTCGAAATAAACTGATCGGGAAAACTAATTTCCTGATTTTTCTTTAAAACTGCTTTTCCGTTAATTCTGTTACAACCATCGTATCCGTAAACCGTTAAATTTTCGGCACTTTCAAAAGTCAATGTTGGCAATCCTTCTTTAAAATCTTTCGATAGATCTTTACTAAAACTCGCACCGGCAAGTTCCCAGTTTCCGTTCAACAGTGTTTGATCTTCTTTAATTTCTTTCTTTGCAGCACACGAAACAATGAATGTTGTTGCAACTAAAAGTAAAAATATCTTTTTCATATACATTTTAATTTCGATAAAAATAAAAAAAGCTCCGCAAAACGCGAAGCTTTTAACTATTCGTTATGTAAAAAAGCCTGTCTTTCTAATAAAAGCTCTTCGCTTTCTACATGGTCATCGGGCACACAACAATCAACCGGACAAACGGCTGCACATTGCGGCTCTTCGTGAAAACCTTTACATTCGGTACATTTTCCCGGAACAATGTAATAAATATCGTCAGAAATCGGTGTTTGTGCATCATCAGAATCAATTTCCGTTCCATCAGGCAAAACAATTTTTCCGCTTAATTTTGTACCGTCTTTCCAGCGCCAGTCATCGGCACCTTCATAAATTGCAGTATTTGGGCATTCTGGTTCGCATGCGCCACAATTTATGCATTCATCGGTTATTATAATTGCCATAGCAAGTATTTTTATTTAATTAATGTAACTTTGTACAAAAGTACTGCATAAACAATTTACAAACAAATCTATATGATTTTAGAAGATAAAAAAGACGCATTTGTACAATTAGGTGCGTTTTTAAAACAGTTTACCCAACAACCTTACCAACAAAACCCAAGTGTGTTGTTTAACGATGTGTTTTTTGAGCCTTTTGTTTCGCTGATTGATCAGTTACACGAAAGCAACAGCTGGTTTAAGCGCGAACAGTTACATTTTGCTTTTAAATCGTGGAGCGATGCTTTAACAAACGATAATTTAACCAAATGGTTGTCTGCATACAATTTATCCGAAGATAAATTAAAAACCATAGGTTTGATATTGGCTGGGAACATACCAATGGTGGGTTTTCACGATATTTTATCGGTTTTAATGTCAGGGAATAAAGCGTTGATTAAACTTTCATCGAACGATAAATTGCTGATTCCTGTCGTTTTGAACTACATCAGCATGGTTGAACCAAAATTTAAAGATCATTACGAAATCACAAAAGATAAATTGCAAAATTTTGATGCCGTAATTGCCACCGGAAGCGATAATACAGCACGTTATTTTGATTATTATTTTGGAAAATATCCGAACATTATCCGTAAAAACCGAAATTCGGTTGCTGTTTTAAACGGCAATGAATCTAAAGAAGATATGTTGGCGTTGGGCGAAGATATTTTTAGATACTACGGTTTGGGTTGCAGAAATGTATCGAAACTTTTTGTTCCGAAAGATTATAATTTCGATGATTTTTTTGGAGGTTTATTTCAGTTTAAAGATATTTTAGATGATGATAAGTACACCAATAATTACGATTATAACAAGGCTGTTTTCTTAATGAGTAATTTTAAATTGTTAGACAATGGTTTCTTTACAATTAAAGAAGATGCGTCGTACGCTTCGCCAATTTCGTCTGCTTTTTATGAATATTATACGGATATAAATGAGGTTGATGAGAAATTAAAAGCCGATGCTGACAAGATTCAATGTATTGTTTCTAATGATTTAGTGGCGAACAGCATTGCTTTTGGATCTACCCAAAAACCTGAACTTTGGGATTATGCAGATAATGTTGACACAATTGATTTTTTATTATCTTTATAAAAAATTTATAAAAAAATGATGGATCAAATTCAGCAGATTGTAAATCAGCTAACAGAGAAAGAAGTAGTGGGCAACAACAACATTTCTAACAATTTGGCAGGCGATGTAGCTAAAGAAACTGGTAGTTCTTTAATGGAAGGATTGCAAAATGCGGTTTCGGGTGGCAACATGGGCGAGTTGATGAATATGTTTGGCGGAAGCGATGCAAATTCGTTAACAAGCAACCCAATTGTAAAAAGTATTATTGAATCGTTAACATCTAAATTAGGTGCAAATGTTGGTTTAGATGCAGGAACATCGGGCAGTTTTGCAAGCAGTATTATCCCACAGATTTTAAGCATGATTATGGGCAAAGCTAAAAGTGGCGATTTCAACATTACCGATATTTTAGGATCGTTAACTGGTGGAAACGCAACTTCTATGTTAGACCAAAACGGCGACGGTAAATTAGGTATCGATGATGCTTTAAGCGCAGTTAAGAACGGTAATCTTGGAGATCTTTTAGGCGGATTTTTTAAGAAGTAATATTCTTTAGATAAAAGAGAATAGATGAAAGATTTATGTCTATAGGTTTTATCTAAAATTATTTATAACGAAAAGCTCAACGTAATGTTGGGCTTTTGTTTTTAGTATTAAACTCTGCCAAAGTTTAGTACTTTGGCAGAGTTTTTATTCAACACGCTTATACCAAGTACCGTCTGCAAATAATATAAATTCAATACCGTTTGTTTTACTATATAATATCTTATCAATGTTCCAAGTTCCGTCTTTATTAGTATTTTCTAAAACCAATACATTTTGAAATTCCATACCATAAATATTTATATTTTGTAAGCTATGATCTAAATTAATATCTATTTGATTCATTATTTTTAGATAGTTTTGCGAAACTCCATCATCAAGCATAATTTGTAAGTATGGATAATGGTGTAAGGAAATTGTACCATTATAGTTTCCAACATCTATGTCTTGATTGCCATATTCTGTAGTACTATAGCTACAAGCATTCATACCTATATCACTTTGTTCTAAGTAAAATCGGGGATTCCAAAAATTCGCTGTTATTTCTACACCATTTTGATCAACATATTTAATTTCATTCATATAATTTATTAGATAAGCTTTGTCGCTACTATCAATTAAATACCTACCACTTTCATCGTGATTACATTGACAACTTAAAATAGAAAACATTGTAATAAAATAAAGAATCTTTTTCATAAACTATATTTTAGATTGTATCAAATATACATTTTTAAAATTTTTCTACCCCGACATTTTCTCGCCGTCACCTTTTTTAAGTTTGGTAAACGTTAAGCTGGATAATGCGGTTAAAACTGCCAATGTTATTAAGGTTAAATGAAAAGCGGTTACTAAATCGCCATGGTAAAAATCCATTTTGTCTTTATAGAAAGCTAAAACCAACGCTGCAATAGAGATTCCGAAACTTATAGATAATTGCTGCATAATTGCTAACAGACTGTTTCCTCCACTTGCCTGATCGTCATTCAAATCGGATAGCGAAATGGTGTTCATTGCCGTCATTTGTATCGATGTAAAAGCACCGTAAGCAATCATTAGTAAAATATAATACATTAGCGGTGTGTCTTTTTGCATAAAACTAAAAACAAAGATAATTGCCGCTAAAAACAAGGTGTTGCTTATTAAAATGTTTCGATAGCCGAAATGCTTTACCAAACGCACAATCCATGGTTTTATAGCAATGGTTGTTAGTGCTGAAGGCAACAGCATCATTCCTGCTTTTGATGCCGAAAAGCCAAAGCCAACCTGCATCATTAATGGTAACAAAAATGGCAACCCACTGATTCCAAAACGAGTTATTAAACTACCCAATAGACCAATTCGCAATGTTCGAATTTTAAAAAGATTTAAGTCGATAATTGGTTTCGGTGTTTTTTTGAAATGTTTGTAATACAGCACAAACAAGAAAACTGCTGCTGCAACTAATCCTAAAACCAGTGAATAATGATTGATGCCCACGCTACTTACTTCTAACGCAAATGTTACCAATACCAATGCGGTGCTAAAATAGATCAAGCCTAAAATATCAAACTTACCGACTGTGTTTTTAAAGTTCGGCATAATTTTAAAGGCTAAAATAATTCCTACAACACCCACTGGCAGATTTACTAAAAAGATCCAATGCCAAGAGAAATTATCAGATAAAAATCCGCCTAAACTTGGACCAACAACCAATCCCAACAATCCCGGAATGGTTATGTAATTCATGATTTTTAATAATTGATTACGCGGATACTGATATAAAATCGCCAATCGGGCAATAGGAACCATCATAGATCCGCCGATTGCCTGAAGAATACGTGATAAATTCAGTGTTAGCAGATCGACAGATATCGCACAAAAGAAAGATCCTAACGTAAACAAAAACACAGCAAACATAAACATTCGTTTGGTTCCGAATTTATCCGAAAGCCAGCCCGAAAGTGGAATAAATAATGCCAACGTAAGCGTATAACTCACAATTACCGACTGCATTTCTAACGGCGAATAATTCATGTCGGTGGCAATGCTTGGTAATGATGTGTTAAGTATGGTACCGTCTAACGACTGCATAAACATAGCTACGGCAGCAACCAACGGCAGGTATTTTTCGTAAGGCGATGAATCTTCTTTTATCATCCTGATATATTTATTTTAAGCAGATTTTGGCTCTATTAATAAACAAATCAGAACGGAAATAATTCCGTTCTGATTTACATGATATAAAGTTACTAAATATAATTCTAAATGTTTACATACTACTTCACACTTTCTACAAGCCTTACAAACTCTGCTTTGTAACCATCTTTATCATTTTTTATGCCTTGTTTTGCAAGATAAACAATGTGGCTGCTTTCTTTATCTGTTATCAGTTTAGAATCGCGCAGTTTTAAACCAAACCATGCTACCGAAGAAGCAAACTTAAAATCGGCAGACGCATTTTTTAAGTCGGTTGATTTGTTTGCGATTGTTTGCACGGTTTCGATACTTTTATCTTCTTTAGGATTTTTGTAACGAAACTTAACCGTTGCCAATTCGTTTTGATACGTTCCTGCAGCTTTATTTTCGGTATATTTCAACTCGGTTGGTTGTTGGTAAAAATCGCTTTTCACACCGGATGGAATCACTTCGTAAAGTGCTGTTACCGTATGTCCGCTGCCTAATTCGCCAGCATCAATGGCATCGTTTGTAAAATCTTCGTTTCGCAACTTGCGCATTTCATAACCAACCAATCGGTAAGCCTGAACATGTGCCGGATTAAATTCAATCTGAATTTTCACATCCTTTGCAATGGCATACATGCTGCCTTTAAATTCTTTTCCTAAAAATCGGTTTGCTTCCTGAATATTATCTATGTAGGCATAATTTCCGTTGCCTTTTTTAGAAAGCGTAATCATTTTGCTGTCTTTATAATTCCCCATTCCAAAACCAAGACAGGTTAAAAACACACCACTTTTACGTTTTTCTTCAATCAGTTCCTGCATTTCTTTGTCAGACGATTTTCCGATATTAAAATCGCCGTCGGTTGCCAGAATAATTCGGTTGTTTCCGTCTTTAATAAAATGTTTCGCAGCCATTTCGTACGCCAGATCCAAACCAGCAGCACCCGAAGTTCCTCCGCCAGCAAGCATGTTATCAACCGCATTAATGATTTTGTTTTTTTCGGAAGCTTTTGTAGGTTCAAGCAAAACACCCGTTCCACTTGCGTAATACACAATAGAAACTCGGTCGTCATCGCGCAATTCATTTAATAAAACCTTCATTGATGCCTTTAAAAGCGGCAGTTTGTTTACATCGTCCATCGAACCGGAAACATCAACCAGAAAAACAAAATTAGATTTCGGTAATTTATCTGTCGGAATTTCTTTTCCCTGCAAGCCGATTTTTAACAGTTTATGATCTTTGTTCCAAGGCGAATCGCTGTATTCGGTATTGATTGAAAACGGATGATTGTCTGCTGGTTTTGGATAATCGTACTTAAAAAAGTTAATCATTTCTTCAACACGCACGGCATCTTTCGGAACTTTTTGTCCGTTGTTAATAAGTCTGCGGATGTTGGTGTACGCCGCATTATCTACATCGATTGAAAAAGTGGATACCGGATTTACACTGCTGCTTTCAAACAGATTTTCCTGATAAGATTCATACGATTCCGAATCAACTTCAATTGGTTGAATCGTTTTTAAAGCTTCCTGTATCTGTAACGCTTCTTTTTTACGTTGCTTTCTACTTTTTCTTTTTTTGGATTTATCGATTACCTGAGTATCGATTTTTATAACACCATTTGTACCACGATTTCCGTAAATAGCCGTCGCACCAGAATCTTTTAAAACAGTTACGCTTTCAATATCATTTGGATCTAAAGCTCGGAACTGTGCAGAACTTGCAGGAACACCATCGATCACATACAACGGCTCTGTTGCAGTACTTATCGATCCAATTCCTCTTAAAACAACAGCTGAAGTTGATCCCGGTTGCCCCGAACCTGTAGCGATATTCAATCCAGGAACTTGCCCTTGTAATGTTTGAATGAACGCTGCATTTGGACGAGCTTCGATTGTTTTTGATGTTACCGTACTTACCGCTGTAGTTGATGTAGCTTTAGACACTGTACGATAACTGTCAACTACAATATCAGCCAAAGCATAAGAATCGTCTTCAACCATAGTTACATTAAGTACATTACTATCTGAAACTGTCAATGTAACAGGCTTATAACCTTCGTAAATAACTTTAAGTTTTTCACCTTTATTTGCGTTAAAAGTGTATTCTCCTTCTACTCCTGTATCTGTTCCTAAATTAGTTCCTGCCAACATAACAGTTGCTCCAGGAATAGGATCACCATCTTGAGTTTTTACAACTCCTTTAATTGATCTTGACCTTTCTTCATTCCTTGAATTATCTCGCCCTACAACAGTAGCCTCATTAAACTCTTGTTGAGTAGTTACTTGTTGATCTTTAACTATAGGATCACTTTTGGCTTCAACATCAGTGAATTTAATATCGTTTGTTTCTGATTTAGATGAATTTGAAACAGCCTCTTTTTTTGCAGGAATTTGAATAAAATGTGTTTTGCTCTTTCCTTCTTCTTCTTTCTTCTTTCCAACCTCTTCAAAAGCATAAACATCTTTTTGCGATGTTTTTTCTTCATCGAGAATTTCTTTACCTTTTCGCTCATCAATCACAATTCGTTGATCGTTTACGTTTGGCAGATTTTCTTTATCGGGCGTGTTGTTATTCATTAGCTGAATTCCCACCGAGACAAAAACCAGCAAAGCAGCTGCTACTCCGGCATATTTCCAGAAAGGGATTACTTTTTTAGTTTCTTTTTGATCTAATTTCTGTTCTATTTTATCCCAAACCTTATCCATATTTGGAAATGATTCAGGTTCTTTTTTTTCCGACAGCTTGCGGAAGTATTTTTCTATATTTTTATCTTGATTTTCCATAACTTTCAGGTGTTTGGTTGTAATACAATTCTATCAACTCTTTGAGTTTGGTACGGGCTACATTAAGTTGCGATTTGGATGTTCCTTCGGAAACATTCAACTGTTCTGCAATTTCTTTATGCGAATAACCTTCTATAGCAAACAGACAAAAAATGTTTTTTGCACCCTGTGGCAGGTAATCAAGCAGTTTCAATACATCCTGTTCGTTCAGCAACGCATCATTTTCTTCAGCAGCAAAAGGCGGTACAGCCATATCGTCCACATAAATTTGTCGATCCGATTTTCTGCGAATAGTCAGCAAACACTGATTAATCACGATTTTTTTTGCCCAAACCTCAAAAGCAGCATTTTCTTTTAACTGATCCATCTTCGTAAAAATGGTGTAAAAGGCATCTGCCAAGGCTTCCTCTATTTCAATATCCTGCTTTAAATACCTTTTGCACACGATATATAATCTGGGAGACAACAGTTCGTACATCTGCCGTTGCGACGTACGATCCATTTTTCTGCACTGGTTTATTAAGTTTTCATCCATATAAATGTATCTTTCTTATAAAGAGTACCAAAACACCTGAAAGGTTGGGATAAGATATTGTTTTTTTTCTAAAAATATATTCTTTTTTAGAAATGGATGATTTTGAGAGGAGTTATTAATTTGTGTGGAAGTGTGATTTCCGAATAGTCATAGTTGCTGACAGGCATCAGCAACTGAAATTATGTGATTTTCTTTGCGATAAGAATTGTATGGATTTCAGTTTCGGTTTCTGATCTTTTATAGGTTACTTTGAAAGTTTCTATTTCTTGAAATTTGATTTTAATAAGTTGATCTTTTAACGCATTAAGATTGTGATAATAAAAATAAACCCTGCCTGTATTACTAACTTTAAAACCTGAATCTTCATCATTGCCTTCCACAAAACTTAAATAAATCATGCCATTATTATTCAACAATTCGTATGAATTTAAAATAAGATCTTCACATTCGATTTGGGAAAGATAAGGCAGACAAAATCCTGCAATAATTCCATCGAATTTAGTGGTAAGTGTGTTTATTTCACGAGAATCCATTACACTAAAATTAGCTGTTGGATTATTCTTTTTTGCCAGTTCAATCATATTCGGAGCAATATCAATTCCCAAAATATCAAAGTCAGCTTTTTTGTTCAAAAGATATTTGGTAATATTACCGGGACCACAGCCAATTTCAAGCAATTTCGCATTTTGTTTTGTAATAGCATCGCAGAAAAAGTCATAAGTATCGTTGTACAAATCTAACTTCATAAACTTGTCCTGATATATTTCTGCAATCTTATTCCAAGTGTCAAAAGTTTCTTTGTATTTATCCACTTTACTTTTTTAGTTTGCTTTCATACAGATCAACCCATTGTTTAACGGTCATTTTCTGCATTAATTCACCAATAAGTTCCACAGGAATCTGATCAAACTTTTTAAAGCGGATACAGCTTTTACCCATATCTAACTTTTGTTTGCTGTGTTTAGGATATTCTGCAACGAACCAATCCAGCAATTCGGGGTCGGAATAAATGCCCATGTGGTAAAAGTTAATGGAATTTTTTTGTGATGCCAAGCCTGCAAAAGGCAACGGTTCTATAGGTTTACAATGGTAACCCGCAGGATAAACCGTATGCGGTACCACATAACCCAAACCGCCGTAGCTGATTGCAGCTTCAAAACCTTGAGGCAGATTTTTAACGATAACATTGTGCAGGTTGTTAAAAGCTTCTGCCCTATCTTCGGGCAGGTTGGTTAAAATTTCTTCTACAGTATTTCCTGATGCTTTCATTTTTTTCTATATTTTATTTTCTTAATATTTTTTCCATTGCCTTTCCTTTCGCCAGTTCATCAACCACTTTATCCAGGTAACGTGCTTTTTTTGTCAGCAGATTTTCAAGTTCTTCAATCTGATATCCGCAAATAACGCCTTTAATCAGTTCGGCATTTGAATTTAGTTCGGCACGATCAAAAAAAGTTTCAAAAGTTACTTTTTCATCCATAAGCTGTTGTAACTTTTCTTCGTTAAAACCCGTAAGCCATTCTATTACCTTATGAAGTTCTTCTTTGGTTCTGCCCTTACTCTCCACTTTTGTAACATAATGCGGATACACCGATGCAAAGATCATTTTGGCAATTCGTTCGTTATGCTTATCGGTTTCTTTCATTTGCGCTGATTTCTTTTGTATAACAAATATATACCGATTTTGGATATTGTTTGGAATTGAGAAGTTTAAATGCGGAATTTTTAAAGTAAAATATTTATCTCAATGACAACATCATGCAATTAAATTTCAAAAGCAGACAGGAATGTAAGTCATTTTATCATTTAGAAATCTGAATTTTACGAATTCTAAAAACCAACAGATCATTTTACAAAAGTCAATAAATTGTACTAAATATTATATTTTCTTTTAATTTCTAAATCCAAAACAGTGATTGATTCGTATATAATCTAAAATTCTAAATTGAAAATTATGAAAAAGAAAACAATTCAAAGAATCTTAAAAACATCTGTTTTATGTTTGGCTTTTGTTGGCTGTAACGATGATATTTTACCCATCGACCAAATTGACAATCCGGTTCAAGCTCCTGATGTTAATTTCACCGCGTTAACAAACAATAACAAACTGGCATTTTATAATGCTAAAAATCTTAACAATCCTGTAAGTACGGTTTCAATTACGGGTGTGCAGTCTGGCGAAACAATTACGAGTATCGATTATCGTCCGGCAACCGGGCAATTATACGGTTTAGGCAGCACCGGCAGGTTATACTTTATTCATGAAGTATCAGGCTTGGCAACAGCTTTAAGTGATCAACCTTTAAATCCTGCTGTTTCGGGTGCCAATGCTTCTATTGATTTTAATCCAACTGTTGACAGAATCAGGTTAGTAACCGAATCGGGACAAAATTTAAGATTACACCCGGAACTTGGCACAGTAGCCGCTACTGACGGATCAATAAACGGCGGAAATTCTCCAAGAATTGGTGCTGTTGCCTATACAAACAGTGTAGCAGGAGCTGCATCAACCCAATTATACGATATAGATTTTGAAGAAGATAAACTTTACGTTCAAACTCCGCCTAACGATGGAGGTTTACAATTTGTCGGTAATCTAACAATAGATTTTAACGGTGTTGGTGATTTTGATATTAATCCGGATAATTCTGCGGCATTGGCTGTAACCCGCAATAATGATAAATCAACACTATATACAATTAACCTGACTTCAGGAAAAGCAAGTATGGTTGGAACATTCGCCGAGCCTATTATAAGCTTGGCATTTAAAACAAATCCTGTGGCATTTGCTACCACATCTGACAACAAACTTATTCGATTTAATCCAATGAATGGTTCTTCTTCTCAAGCTGATCTTTTAGGTCTTGAAAGCAATGAAATGATTGTTGGTTTAGATTTTCGTCCTGCAAAAGGAATTCTGTATGCCATAACTAATAAAAGCAGGTTACTTACCATTAATACATCTAACGGTCAAACAACCGCGATTGGTGCTACTCTGACTCCTGCTTTATCAGGAACCACATTTGGTTTTGATTTCAATCCAACTGTTGACCGTATCAGATTAGTTAGTAACAATGGTCAAAATTTAAGGTTACACCCAGATTTAGGAACTGTTGCAGCAACAGACGGAAATCTAAATCCCGGATTTCCCAATATTACAGGAGCCGCGTACACAAATAGTGCAGCGTCTGCAACATCGACCTTATTATATGTAGTTGATTCTGAAACCAATATGTTATACACCCAAACACCACCAAATGACGGCGTTTTAGTTTCTGTTGGACCTTTAGGAATAAATATTGAAGCAGATAACGGATTTGATATTGGAGGAACAAGTAACAGTGCTTTCGGGTTGTTTACAGTAAACGGTTCAAAAGGAGTTTACAGTATTAATTTAATGACCGGGCAAGCTACTTTAGTATCAAATTTTCAAAACAATATAACAGCAATGGCTGTTGGTCTTGGATTTTAAAACAAACAATAATAAGTGTAATTTAATTAAGTAAGAAGCCATTTAGTTGGCTTCTTTTTTTATTATGTCGAAAAAAAATCATTTCCAGTTATAAGAGCACAAAATACTTGTGAATATAATAACTCGAGGGGAACTCCCACTCTGGCAAGTGTAAACAGAATAACCTGCTACATAAATTACACTTTGGGACAATATTATTTAAATAGCCATACATGTTATTTTTGCATTGAGTAAAAAAACTGCATCTGTTGAAATTCATAATCAACTGTGGAATTCTTGGTTCTTTTAACTTCACGATACTCTTCACTTTTTTGCGTTTCCTAAGGAGCATACATTTTAGATATGCCTTTTGTTATTAAAAAAAATGAGTATATTTGAATTTATCAAAATACAGAGGACTTATGGAGACGACTCAAAAAAAACATTTAGGACGCAACATTAGCCGCATACGCGAAATGAAGGGAATGAAACAGGAAACACTTGCGGAACTTCTGGGCATAAGCCAGCAGAAGATGTCGGTAATAGAGAATACGGAAGAACTGGACGATGCCAAGCTAATCGAAATTGCCAATGCATTGGAGGTACCTGCAAATGCCATTAAAGAATATTCGGACGATCGAATGATTAATATAATTTCTAATAATACTTTTCAAGATGATTCTTCTGCTGTGAAGAATTTGTACAATCCAACCTTCAATCCTTTAGACAAGCTTGTAGAAGCGTATGATGAGAACAAGAAATTATACGAGCGTCTTTTACAGGCAGAAAAAGAGAAAACTACGTATTTGGAGCAATTGTTAAAAAAATAAGAATTATTCAATTTACAAACTATATCATAAAAATTAAAAAAAACGGCTATTTTAAAGAAAAATAGTCGATTTTTCTATTTATACGTATTCTTACCGAAAATGTATTTCATGCACTAAGGTAGCCTTTGCTATGCTTTATCTACGGAGCATCCCCCTAGTTGCTATTTTAGAAAATCTTTCGGTTATTCGTTTTTGAGCAATTGTTAGTTTTGCAACCTATATATGGAAAAAATGTATGTTATTCATAAATATCACAGTCGGCTATTGACTTAGAATATTCGTATGGAGAAAATTTAGCGAAAATTGAAAATACGAAGATAACACTTCGCATTTCGGTCCATGGGGATGGTAGATATTTGACAAAGTACATTCAGTACCAAATAGAGAAAGAAAAGAAATACTACATAAAAGTAATGATACTGACAGGGTTGAAGATTTAAAGAAAACCGAACATGACTTTCAAAATACCCGCTTTTTTATTGTGCTCTAAGAATAGATAATAGTTCCACCCCCAAAGCCTTTAAGTATTAGCTAGAAATTCACTGAATGATGAAAATCCAGGTGAAATAAATTTTTAAAACAGCCTTAAGCATAACTTCTCTTTTACTAAAGCAGATGGTTTTACGGTTCAATCTTTTTAAATGCGTACGTAAGGTGCAAAAAACACACTATTTTTAAACTCATTGATAAAATGATTACCAATAAAAAGTTTAAAGATTTCTTTAATAAAAATATAGCTGCCATTTATTATAGCACGAGCAAGATGCTCGCGCCAGCGTGGGGTTATAAATTCTATCAACACTTATGATACATTACCTTACTTTTACGGTGTATCTATAATAACTTTACTACTAATTCCTTAAATAACCCACTTTAAAAATACTTTCTAACTGTTTGTTGTTAGCTGATTTTGGAATACAACGCATTAATAAATTTCTAACATAAATAATAAAACTATTTTCGAGATGAGCTATTTTACCAATTCTCCAGCTTGATTTTACAATTTCATGTGCTTTCTTGATTCGTAGCTTTTGATACTCTTTAAAAACAGTTTCTATTGGTTTATCTTCCTGATAAAGTTTGGCAAGCAAATAGGCATCTTCAATTGCCTGACATGCACCCTGACCTAAATTTGGAGTTGTAGCATGTGCGGCATCACCCAACAAACAAACCTTTTCATTGTACCATTTGTGGATAGGTTTTAAATCTATGATTCGGTTTTTAATAACAGTATCTTCAGATGTATTTTCAATAATGTTCAAAACATCGTTATTAAAATCTGAAAATAAATCATGTAAGTTATCATCATACTGATTGATTAAAGATTCGTTCACAACAGCGTACCAATATGTTTCTTGGCTATTTATCTGAACAAAACCAAAGCGTTTGCCTTTTCCCCAAGCCTCTACCGCTTTATTGTTGTAATCTTTAGGCAACGATACTTTTGAAACACCTCGCCAACATATCTGCTTTGTATCGCGTATTTGTGATGGATAGAACAATTGATTACGAACGACAGATTTAATTCCATCGGCAGCAATAACAACATCGGCAGTTTCAATTGAGCCATCTTCAAAAAACAATTTGACGTTTTCGTTTTGTTCAATCTTTAAAAGTCGTTTTGATAATTTAATATTTTCAAATCCGATTTTTTCAGCCAAAATATTTTGTAAAACCGCACGGTGGATCGAAATATTGCAAACTCCATACTTTACTTCAAATTCTTTAAGATCGATCAACGAAAGCGATCGTAACTTATGATCAGTAATATTCATAGCAGAAACTTTTACACCGGCATTTTCTATCTTTTCGTGAATACCCAACTTTTTAAAAATCTGCATGGCATTGTTCGCTATACCAATTCCGGCTCCCACAGGTTTAATTTCAGTCGCACTTTCGTACACAATAACATTAAGTCCTTTTCTCTTAAAAGCTAAAGCGGAGGTCAATCCACCTATTCCTGCACCTATAATTGCAATTTGTTGCATATTAAAACTTCTTATGAGCACGAGCAAGATACTCGCGTAATTATTTACCACAATTTAAAAGCTTTTAAAAAAGATATAATTGCTAAAAGAGTGAGTACATATATAGCTAACATTCGATTAGAAATCAATGAGAAATCATAATCATCTATTTCCTCTCCTTTACTTTTCATTTTCCTTATCCGCCATTTATTAAAAAAATAAATAGAAAATGCTAGTAGCAGGAATAATAATCCATACAAAAAATGGTCTAATTCAAAATTATCTGATTTCATATCTCTTTCCAAAATGATTCAAAAATCCATAAGTAACTTATTTCTAAATCTATTTCACTCAAAGTCAGGAGACTTTTCGTAGCTGGATTTTTAAGTATTGTGAATTTTATAAAAACTTCTGATGCATTATTACATTATTCACAAACAGGGTAAAATATATTTTCTTTATATACTTTACCTTCTTTATATGATTTATTATATGCGTTAGATTCCATTAAATTATCAAAACATTTAATTTGATCTTTATTTTTATTACAAAAAACAAATTTGTAAAATGGATAATTTGTAAACTTTTTCCCAAAAGTTATTTTTCCATTTTTAACCAAATGTTGTATTTTATGATAATTTCTACCTTTTATTTCTTCGTTTGAAAATGTCACTTTTTCAAATACTTTTGATTTCTCAGTTTCATAATAGTCAACAAAAAGAATATCTATACCACTAATTCTCTTATAATCATAAAAAGGCATGCTAATAGAATATGTGCTACCTGGATTTTCGAACATTAATTTACTGTATTCGGAATCATTAGAATAGCTACAAATTAGTAAATCTACATTATATGTCTTTATCTTCAACAAGCTATCAGTAATTACTTTCATTGTCTCTGAATATTGCATAGCTTTTTCAAAATTCGATTTTTCAAGATTGCAACTTAAGAAAAACAATAAAACAATTACTTGAATTGAATAAAACTTTGCTTTGTTGTAAGTATATACTTTTATAAATTTCATTATTAATTAATTATATTTTCTGTTTAATCACTAAATATAACTATTTAACTAAATAAAAAGTATAAAAAAACCCCCACAAATTGCGGGAGTTTTATATATATTAAAGATGTCCACCATCTTTTTCGCCATCTCTTAACGGCACTGTCTGCGGAACAAAATCTTCTTCGTAACCAGGCTTAGAATAATCATAAGGCCAACGGTATACTTCTGGAATTGCACCCGGCCAGTTTCCGTGCATGTGCTCTACCGGTGTAGTCCATTCTAAAGTTGTAGCTCTCCATGGGTTTCTTGGGGCTTTTTTACCATAGAAAATACTATAGAAAAAGTTGAACAAGAATACTAATTGGAACGCTGCTCCTACTAATGCAAACATAGTAATTAAAATATTTACATCAACCATATCGTCGAACATTGGGAACGCTGAGTTGGTATAGTAACGACGTGGTAAACCAGCCATACCAATAAAGTGCATTGGGAAGAAAACTCCGTAAGCACAAACTACTGTTACCCAGAAGTGAATATAACCTAAGTTTTTATTCATCATACGTCCGTACATTTTAGGGAACCAGTGGTAAATACCAGCGAACATTCCGTAAAGAGCAGATATACCCATTACTAAGTGGAAGTGTGCAATAACGAAATACGTATCGTGTACGTTGATATCCAACGTTGAATCGCCTAAAATAATACCTGTTACACCACCTGTAATGAACGTTGATACGAAACCAATACAGAATAGCATAGAAGGGTTCATTTGTAAGTTACCTTTCCATAATGTAGTAATGTAGTTGAATGCTTTTACTGCCGATGGAATTGCAATTAACAATGTTGTAAAGGTAAATACCGAACCTAAGAACGGGTTCATACCTGATACGAACATGTGGTGACCCCAAACAATTGTAGATAAAAATGCAATTGCTAAGATTGATGTAATCATGGCGCGGTAACCAAAGATTGGTTTACGAGCGTTAGCCGAAATTACTTCAGACGTAATACCCATTGCT
>JAVXSC010000019.1:0-23766 GCA_036643355.1 Myroides sp. | reverse complement strand
GTAATCGCGACCTTCGGTCACCGGAATATTAAAACCTGCCTGTGCGGTATTGATCTGACGGATGCCTTCGTTTAAAAAATTGGTACCGATTGCTCCCGGATTGAACTGGTTATTTTTATTATCAACCGGTGCATTAATTTGTGAAGTTCCAAAGAATGTAGGGTTTGCGGTTACATCTAACCCAATGATACGATCGGTACTTGCGTTGCTTAAACGTGCCTCACCCAAATCTTGAAGCGCGATAATATTACGCATGTTATTGTTTGTTTGCCCAACACGATTTTGACGGTTGGTTACCCAAACTTCCACACGGGTAATACGCACACGACTGTCGATATAAGGATAATTTCTTAAGGCATTATCGTACTGATATCTGAAAAATTGCGATAAAAAGAAATTTCGGTTTTGCTCATATTCCAAAGCAAACATTTCAAAGTTTTGAACCGTTCCGCCACCTTCGGCTACAATAGTTCTGCGTTCTGATGTTTGTTTAGAAACTACTCCCGTAATTGTTGTACGCCCAAACTGCAACTTGGTTTTTATACCAAAAAGATTTTGCGCACCACGAACCAGTGAGTTGTTTACAGGCATACTTACATTACCAACTTCGATCCCCTGAAGAATTGCGTCCTCGTCTGGTTCGTAGTTTAACTTCAGCATTTGTTTTTGAAAGTCTAACGTTGACTGGTTGTTAAAGTTGATATCGGTATTTAAACGCGTACCTACTTTTCCCTGCAAACTTAAATTAATACGTTGGTTA
Organism: Myroides sp.; assembly: GCA_036643355.1. Lineage (GTDB taxonomy): Bacteria > Bacteroidota > Bacteroidia > Flavobacteriales > Flavobacteriaceae > Flavobacterium. Next base: position 23,006 of record JAVXSC010000019.1, on the reverse strand, counting down.
AAATCTAACGCAAACGTACGACGGTTTCTTGGTGATATTATCGGATTATCTTGCTTTGTAAATCGAACTCCCAAATCTAATTCTACATTACCGCTTGGCTTAACATCAATAGTATTACCACCAAAAATAGTTTCAAAAAGTTTAGAGTTTACATAATATCCCGGTAATAAATCTTTCTTTTCATCTTCTGACAAACGGTCTTCGGCAGCTGCCAATCGTTTTGCATAGTATTCGCGCATGGCAGCTTTCAGTAAAATATCCTCGTATTCTTTACGGGTTAAAACCATAGGATATTCCAAATTGTACTCGTTGTTGGTAACGGTGTACAAGTATTTGTCTGAAACCGGATCGTAGGTGTACATTTTCATGATACTGTCTACATCTTTCAAAGAAATAGCACCGCGCATAATTACGGTTTCTTCTTCGGTTTCTTCAATTTGTGCCAAAGCAGGTGCGGCGTTACCCAAAAAGATAACAACCAAAAAGTATTTTAAATAAATGTATATACGTGAAGATGCTCTCAAAATCTTACAACCCTTTTAATGCCAATTTAATAATTTGCTCAACAGTAGCTTCCGGATTTTGCTCTACGATTTTTTTGACTACTTTTTCGGTAGCTTTTCGTACAAAACCAAGAACTTCTAAAGCAGATAACGCTTCTTCTGCATTTGTATTGTTTACAGGTACAGATAAATCTTCTAATCCATACAATTTCAGCACTTTTTCTTGTAAATCCAATATAATGCGTTGTGCTGTTTTTAGTCCGATTCCTTTGATCGACTGTATTGTTTTTAAATCGTTTAATGCAATTGCATTTATAAGATCTTCAGGCGTAACGTACGAAAGCATGTTGCGTGCTGTATTGCCACCGATTCCCGAAACAGAAATCAACAGCTTAAAAAGCTCGCGTTCTGTTTTTTCTATAAAGCCGTATAAAATATGTGCATCTTCCTTAATCTGAAGGTAGGTGTGAATTTGAATTGCTTCAGCATCTTTGATTAAAGAATAAGAATGCAACGAAATATGGACCTGATAGCCAATTCCGTTGCAATCTATTATAATATCTGTGGGAGTTTTTTCAACCAATCTACCTTTTAAAAACGCAATCATTTTAATGCTTTATATTTTCTTCAAAAATAGAAAATTTTATTAATAAATTAACGCTTAAAGGCTTTGGTATATTTTATAAAACTATATGTTCTTTTTTCGGGCAATTTTTTCCTGCGCATCAATCACCGCTACGGCTGTCATATTCACCATTTCTTCTACACTTGCACCTAACTGAAAAACGTGTACAGGAGCATCTAAACCTAATAGAATAGGACCTATTGATGTAGCGCCGTTCAATTCTTTCAGCATTTTATAGGTTGTATTTGCAGCATCTAAATTAGCAAAAACCAATGTGTTTACTTTCTTACCTACAAGTTTTGAAAACGGAAACTTCTCTTTCAACATTTGTTTGTTCAATGCAAAATCCATTTGAATTTCACCGTCAACAATCATTTCAGGATACTGTTGGTGTAAAAACTCGACCGCTTTACGCATTTTCTTCGGAGATTCGTCTTTAGAAGATCCAAAATTACCAAACGATACCATTGCAACCGCCGGATCAAAACCAAACATTTTTACCACATGACTTGTCATTAAGGCAATTTTCGCGATTTCTTCTGCTGTTGGGTTTGGATTTACCGCCGTATCAGCCAAAAATAACGGTCCGTGATTGGTAAGCATTAAGTTTGTTGACGCTACTTTCGATACTCCGTTTGCACGCGGAATTAAATCTAATACCGGTTTTAAAGACGTTGGGTAACTGCGTGAGTAACCTGAAAGCATTGCATCTGCTTCGCCCTGCAACACCATCATTGAGGCAAAGTAACTACGATCGCGCATTAATTTTTGAGCATCAATTATTGTTACACCTCTACGTTCTCTTGATTTCCAGAAGAATTCTGCATAACGGTTTCTGCGTTCTGCTTCTTCGTTGGTTTTAGGATCAATGATCATTACATCGGCATCAAAACCAATTTCTTCTTTCAATTCTAAAATAATCTCTTTGTTTCCTAATAAAATCGGAATAGCAATACCTTCTTCGTAAGCAATCTGTGCCGCTTTTAATACATTCAGCTGATCAGCTTCGGTATAAACCACTTTTTTAGGATCTAATTTTGCACGGTTCATTAACATACGAACCAATTTATTGTCTGATCCCATACGGTCTGACAATTCATCGCGGTAAGCTTCCCAATTGGTGATAGGTTCTGTTGCCACACCCGATTCGATTGCTGCTTTAGCAACTGCCGGCGGAATTTCGGTCATTAAGCGCGGATCAAAAGGTTTAGGAATGATATAATCTTTTCCGAAACTTAATTTCTTTGCACCGTATGCAATATTTACTTGTTCCGGAACCGTTTCTTTTGCCAGATTTGCCAGTGCATAAACGGCAGCCAGCTTCATTTCTTCGTTAATTTTTGTTGCACGAACATCCAAAGCGCCACGGAAAATGAAAGGGAAACCTAAAACGTTGTTTACCTGATTTGGGAAATCTGATCGACCTGTTCCCATAATGATGTCTTTACGGGTTGCCATTGCCAAATCGTATGCGATTTCAGGATTTGGATTTGCCATTGCCAAAACAATAGGATCTGGAGCCATAGTATTTAACATATCGGCAGAAAGTACGTTTGCTGCAGACAATCCAATGAAAACATCGGCATCTTTCATGGCATCTTCCAACGTATGAATGTCGCGGTTGGTTGCCCAAACGGCTTTTGAAGGATCTAAATTTTCACGATCGGCACGAATAACACCTTTACTGTCTAGCATTACGATGTTTTCTTTTGTTGCACCTACCGAAATATACATCTGTGTACATGAAATTGCTGCGGCACCAGCACCGTTCACCACAATTTTAACGTCTTTAATTTCTTTTTTCTGCAACTCGCATGCATTGATTAATGCTGCACCGGAAATAATTGCCGTTCCGTGCTGATCGTCATGCATTACAGGAATATTCATTTCTTCTTTTAAACGGCGTTCAATTTCGAAACATTCGGGAGCTTTGATGTCTTCCAAGTTGATTCCGCCAAAAGTAGGTTCCAAAGCCTTTACGATCTTAACAAAATCGTCTACATTTTTTGTATCAACTTCAATATCAAAAACATCGATATCAGCAAAAATCTTAAACAACAAACCTTTACCTTCCATTACCGGTTTTGATGCCAATGCACCAATATCGCCCAAACCTAAAACTGCTGTTCCGTTACTAATAACTGCTACCAAGTTTCCTTTAGCCGTGTATTTGTAAGCGTTTTCAGGATTTTTTTCGATTTCCAAACAAGGTTCAGCAACTCCGGGTGAATAAGCCAAAGCCAAATCGCGTTGTGTACTTGTAGGTTTTGTTGGTACTACGGCAATTTTACCGGGTTTTGGTTTTGCGTGATATAATAAAGCTTCTCTTCTTTTTGAATCTTTGTGCATGATTTCGTTTTTTGATAAGTAACAAATATAACAAGCTTAAAATTAAGAACGAAAAAGTTTTGATTACTTTTTTTGAAGAAATGGAATAAATGATCGCATTACACAAGATTTTTTTGGTTGATACAAACGCTACTAAAACATCATTAATCGTAAAATCAATAATTACAGACAAATTACACCTTTTTTAACATTTAAATATAAATGGTATATTGCGGGAAGATATATGTTAGCTGTAATTTAAAAAAAACAAATTGTCAAAATAAATATGAAATTATTTGAAGATAAAATTCGTACTCAAACTCAAATAGGAAAAACAGGTGAAAATATCTATAATTATTTCGACACTAATTCTCAAATCGAAATTGAGAAAATTAGAAACTTATTTAATACCTGGTTTGATAATTATCCAAATGACTACAAAAACGACTTGCTAAAAAGTTTTAAAAATAAATTCTATGATTCTTTTTTTGAACTATTTATTCATGAGTTGTTTAGAAAGCAAGGCTATACACTAATTCCACATCCACCTTTATTAAACACAAATAGAAAACCTGATTTTTTAGCTGTAAAAGGAGATGAAAAATTTTATATTGAAGCAACCACAGTTGCATATCTTTCTGAAGAAGAACAAAAAAAAGAGAATTTTCGAGAAAAATTTATTGATGAATTAAATAAAATCTCCGCTGCTAAATATTGGATTGTTTTAAATGATCTTAATTTTAAATCAAACAATTTCCCAAAGACAAAACACTTAAAAAGTACTATTGAAAAAAGTATCTCGAAATTAAATCCGATAATTTTTGATTTTGAGACATCTAAATTATTATCGCTAGAAGAAGTCATTATAGAAGACGATAATGTAAAAATATCACTTAGTATTATAAAGAAAAATAATCTTAATATGGAAAACAGTAGACCTATTGGGCTTCAATATTACAAACCCATAATAAAAGATGCTATTGAAGACTCTGAAAAAATTTTAAAGAATTTAAAACATAAAGCTAGTAGATATGGAGAACTGGAATTACCATTTTTAGTTTGCTTAAATATTGATTTTAGATATAATTTACAATATGATGTAGACGATGCATTTTATAACCAAAATTTCATTTACTCACCAACTCCCAAACTAACAAAACTTTCTGCGGCACTAATCACTAAAATCTCATTAGGCAACATATTTGATTCACCAAAGCATCGTTTAATTACAAATTCACATTCACAAAGAAAACTTCCAACTGACAACATACAGTTATCATATGAAATAGATGGAAATGAAGCTTTAAAAAAGAGTATCCAAGAAATTTTAAACTTAAAATGAGAAAAGTTGAAGACAAAACAATGTTTTTGAGCAACGGAAATGTAAGGGAGAAGCATAAAGTTTCTCCTTTTTTTGTAACAGAAAATTACAAATCGTTATTCTTTAAAAAAGCGATATTCCGAGTTAAACCAGAAAATTTTGTTCGTTTTACGGGTGATTTTTTAAAAATTTCGTTGAACAATTCATTGGTTAAATCGTTCCATTGCTGTTTGTCGTAATCAATCAACGTTGGTTTTGGTTTGAAAAGCGGTTCTGCATTTGGTTTTGCAAAACGGTTCCACGGACAAACATCTTGGCAGACATCGCAACCGTACATCCAATCATCTAACTTGCCCGAAAATTCATCAGGAATGGCATCTTTCAGTTCAATAGTCAAATACGAAATACATTTGCTGCCGTTTACAATATAAGGCGATTCTATTGCCTGTGTGGGGCAAGCATCAATGCAAGCGGTACACGAACCACAGTGATTTGTTGTAGCGGTATCGTACATCAAATCTAAATCAATGATTAATTCGGCAACGAAAAAGAACGATCCTTCGGTTTTGCGGATTAAGTTATTGTTTTTACCAACCCAGCCCAATCCGCTTTTGGCTGCCCAGGCTTTATCTAACACCGGAGCCGAATCGACAAAAACGCGACCATCGACCTCGCCTATTTCATCGTTAATAAAATGCAGCAAATCTTTTAACTTGTCTTTTATCACAAAATGATAATCTTCGCCGTAAGCGTATTTTGAAATTTTATAAGAGTCTTGATTTTGTTGTTCGGAAGGAAAATAATTCAGCAACAAAGACACCACCGATTTTGCACCGGGAACCAGCAAACGCGGGTCTAAACGTTTATCGAAATGATTTTCCATATACTTCATTTCGCCGTGCATGTTGTTTTTTAACCAATTTTCTAAACGCGGCGCTTCTTCTTCTAAAAAAGTAGCTTGGGAAATACCACAATAAGAAAAGCCCAAATCGCGGGCTTTATCTTTTATAAACTGTGTATATTTTTCTTTGTTAGTCATGATCGTTAAACAAACCTGCCTGTTTGCCTAAATTCTGTTTGCCCAAATGGGTGTATGCTTTTTCGGTAACTTCACGTCCGCGCGGTGTACGGTAAAGAAATCCTTCCTGAATAAGAAATGGTTCGTACACTTCTTCAATGGTTTCGGAATTTTCTGAAACGGCTGTCGCCAAAGTTGACAAACCTACCGGACCGCCTTTAAATTTTTCGATAATCGTCGAAAGAATTTTGTTATCCATTTCGTCCAATCCGTATTTATCAACATTCAACGCTTTTAAGGCGTAACGTGAAATTTCAATATCGATACTTCCGTTACCTTTTATCTGTGCAAAATCACGAACCCTACGCAACAACGCATTGGCTATACGAGGTGTTCCACGGCTTCGACCTGCAATTTCAATCGCAGCTTCCATATCAATAGGAACCTTTAAAATGGTTGCGCTACGCTCTACGATGGTTGACAATAATTCGATATTGTAATACTGTAAACGACTTTGAATGCCGAAACGTGCACGCATTGGTGCGGTTAACAAACCAGAACGTGTGGTTGCACCAACCAATGTAAAAGGATTCAGATTGATTTGAACCGAACGTGCATTTGGACCAGATTCGATCATGATATCGATCTTAAAATCTTCCATTGCCGAATACAGATATTCTTCCACAACGGGACTTAACCTGTGAATTTCATCGATAAACAGAATATCGCGTTCTTCCAAATTAGTTAACAAACCAGCTAAATCTCCAGGTTTATCTAACACCGGACCCGATGTAATTTTGATTCCTACATTTAATTCGTTCGCCAAAATATTAGACAAGGTGGTTTTTCCCAAACCCGGAGGTCCGTGAAACAACGTGTGATCTAAAGCTTCGCCACGCAAATTGGCAGCTTTTACAAACACCTTTAAATTTTCTAATACCTGATCTTGACCCGCAAAATCATCAAACGAGAGCGGACGCAGCTTTTTTTCTACATCGATTTCTTCGTTCGAATAATTTTCGTTGGTTGGATTTAAATGTTCGTTCATAGTGCAAATATACTATTTTTACACAAGAAAAATTTTTCTGTTTTGTGATTGTAAAAAATGATATTACAAATTAAACAGATTGTATCTTTAGTCGAAATCACTATTAAAATTATCAAAATGAACTGTACGCTTTGCTCTACTTTTTTGACAGAAAAAGCTGATGACGAATATTACATCTGCACGAATTGTCATGCTTATTTAAAACACGATGATTTGTATTTTGATGAAGCAAATGAGAAAAATCATTACGAGCAACACAACAATGATGTAAACGATACTGGTTACCAAAATTTCACTGCGCCGGTTACAAATACAATTTTAGAGAACTGCACAACAGAAATGTTGGGATTGGATTATGGTTGTGGAAAAGGTCCAGTGATTAGCAAACAGCTACTTGAAAAAGGATATCGCGTTGATTTTTACGATCCGTATTTTTATCCGGATACTTCGTACTTACATAAAACCTACGATTATATTTTTAGCTGTGAAGTGTTTGAACATTTTTATAATCCGTTTGATGAAATTAGAAAATTATATAACATTTTAAAACAAGGCGGACTTTTAATTGTAAAGACTCATTTGTATAACAACCAAACCGCTTTTAAAAACTGGTATTACCGTAAAGACCAAACGCATGTTTTTATCTACACCTTTAAAACTTTTGAATATATAGCCGAGCATTTTGGATTTGATATCGTTACAATAGAAGAAAAATTGGTGGTTTTGAGGAAGAGGTAATTTACAATTCTAAACATTATATCTAACAAACATTCACTACCTTAACTCTTAATTATCATTTAAAATGGAGCAACCGCAAATAGAAGTTTTTTACCCTGAAAGTATTTTTGAATGGAGAGAATGGTTACAGAAAAATCATGTTTCGCAAAAAGCTGTATGGTTGGTTTTTCACACCAAAGCATCTCAAAAAAAATCCTTAACCTGGAGTGAATCTGTAGATGTTGCCCTTTGTTTTGGTTGGATAGACAGCAAAAAGATCAAAATTAACGATGAAACATCTCACCAATTCTTTAGTAAACGAAAAGCCAAAAGTACGTGGTCTAAAATCAATAAGGAAAAAATAAGCCGGCTTATTGCTGACGGCTTAATGACAGTAGCAGGATATAAATCCATTGAAATAGCCAAAGAAAATGGTTCGTGGACTATTTTAGACGAAGTTGAAGAACTAATTATTCCAGATGATTTAGAAGAAGCTTTTAAAATTCACAAAGGCTCTAAAGATTATTTTTCAGGTTTAAGCAAATCATCTAAAAAAATGATTTTACACTGGATTGTTCTTGCCAAACGACCTGAAACTAGGCAGAAGAGAATTGCCGAAATTGCGGAATGTGCGGCAAAACAGCAAAAACCAAAACATATGTAAGGCTACTATTTCACAAAACATTGTTTCCTTGCAAAGAAAACCGTTTCTTTTCGTCTTAAAATCAGCGCATATAACTATATTTGAGTAAACAACCATTGTTTTAAACAAACTGTATTTAACCTTAAAATTGTTGGAATGAACGACGAAAGACTTGCCGTACTGATTGATGCAGATAACGTTCCGTATGCCAATGTGAAAGAAATGCTCGAAGAGATTTCAAAAAACGGAACTCCGACCATTAAACGTATTTATGGTGACTGGACCAAACCCACGCTTTCGGGATGGAAAAATGTGCTGTTAGACAATGCCATTACCCCAATTCAGCAATACAGCTATACTTCGGGCAAAAATTCTTCTGACAGTGCACTGATTATCGATGCTATGGACATTCTGTATTCCGAAAAAGTAAACGGTTTTTGTATTGTATCAAGCGACAGTGATTTCACAAGACTTGCCACTCGTTTGCGAGAAGCCGGAATGACCGTTATAGGAATTGGCGAGAAAAAGACTCCGCAACCGTTTATATCGTCTTGCAACAAATTTATTTATATAGAAATTCTTAAAGTAAAAGAACCTGTTAACGAAGTTGCTTCTACCCGAAGAAAAAAAACTGCAACTACCGAAAATCCGCTTAATAAAATTGACATTAAAACCATTAAACTTATCGAAGATAGTGTAGACGATCTTGCCGATGAAAGCGGATGGACGTTTTTAGGGAATTTAGGCAATTTGATATCAAAAAAGAAACCCGATTTTGATCCTAGAAATTACGGTTTCACCAAACTTTATCCGCTTATAAAACACATAGGGAAATTTGAAATAGACGAACGCGATACAGGTGTAAAGAACATCAGACACATCTATTTGAAACTTAAGTAAATTGAACAAAATTTTTAATAAAAAGTGCTTTCAGAACATTCTAAAAGCACTTTTTTGTTACAATGAGGATTGATTATTCCTCCATAGCTTCACCAGATTTTCTGTGAATGAAGCTTCCATAAATATGTCTTCTTGCAAAACGGCTTGGCGATTCGGCATTTACCATTTTTACATACGTATTTCTTGGTACACCAATGTATTCGTACATTTTCCCGTTTAAATGCTGTATTTTTAAAATCTGCTTTTCAAAATAAAACTCATGAATATTTGATTTTGCAGTTGTTTCTAAATATTCTTCGCTGTATTTCTCGTGTGTTTCCGGATTTATACTTACCAAAAAGTGATAAGCTTCTATAACCGCCTTACTTTTTTCTTCAGCTGCCAATTTTCCTTCTTCATCATTCACAAATTTATCAGGATGCGCATCTTTCATCGTATTTCTGTAAATTGTTTTCAATTCCTTTAAAGTAGCAGTTTTATCAACTCCAAGCAGTTTTCTGTGCTCGACAACTCTCTTCATAATTCAAATCCTTAATTCAGCCTGCAAAATTAGGCAATTAAATTTCAAAAGAAGATACAATTAGAAAGTATTTTATTTTGTGGGGAAACGGCTGCCTAAACTCCTTTTGATTTTAGAACGAACTTTTGAATCATTCAACAAAAAACGCCTGTAATTTCTTACAGACGCTAGCTAAAAAAAATGTTATATAAAAACATTTATGAAACCGTAAATTTAACAACTATAAACAGTTAAATAAATTAGAATTTGATTAGAAATGACATAAAGAACTTCACTTCATTGATGTTATTAAATTCTGAATCCGCCTGAAACTTCTATACGCTGTGCATTGATCCATTTAGAATCATCGGAACAAAGAAATGCCACCACGCTTCCAATATCGTCAGGCAATCCTACTCTGCCCAATGCCGTTTGCGATGAAATTCCCTGATTGTATTCGGCGATATCACGTACAGCTCCGCCACCAAAATCGGTTTCAATTGCACCAGGCGCAACAGAATTCACTCGAATTTTGCGACTACCCAATTCCAGCGCCTGATAACGCGTTAATGAATCAACCGCTGCCTTCATTGCACCGTAAGCTGCGTATCCTTCAAAAGAAAATCTTGCCAAACCAGATGATGTATTAACAATGCTGCTGCCTTCATTTAGCAACGGAAGTAATTTCTGCGTTAAAAAGAACGGTCCTTTAAAATGGATATTCGTCATGGCATCCAACACTTCTTCGGTCGTAGTTTCAAAAGAAGCATTAAGTCCGATTCCCGCATTATTTACCAAAGCATCTAATTTAGCTCCATTAAAATGAGTACTTAAAAGATCCTGCACCTGCCCTGCAAATAAATCAAAACCAGCTGTTGAAGCTATATCCAACGGTAGTGCAAACGCTTGTTTTCCCGTGTTTATAATTTGATTAACAACCTCGTCTGCCGCTTCTTTTTTGGTTTGATACGTAATAATTACGTTAAAACCTTTTTCTGCCAGCTGAAGAGCCGAATCTTTACCAAGTCCACGGCTGCCACCGGTAACCAATACTATTTTTCCGTTTGTATGTGTCATTTTGTTGTTGTTTTAAATTAACGATACAAAGTTGAGAAAAAGCATAAGTCGTAAGTTGTATAAATCAAATGGAAATTTGCAAAAATCAAACAATAACATTTTCCCTAAAATGTTGCGGAGACTGCTTGCCGTATTTTTTAAAAAAGTTAGAGAAATGTGCAACTTCTTCGAACCCCAATATAAAGGCAATTTCTGAAACATTCCACTGTGTCTGCTGCAAAAGCAGCCTTGCTTCCTGATAAATTCTGCTTCCAATTATTTCACCGGTTGTCTTACCAGTGGTTTCTTTAAGCACTCTGTTTAGGTGGTTTACGTGCACGCCCAGAATTGATGCATAGTCTGCCGGAGTTCTTAACTGTAACAGTTGGCTGCTGTTTTCAATAGGAAACTGTCGTTCCAACAATTCTATAAACAATGTGGTGGTTCTGGAAGCTGCCGTTTTATTGTTTTCTAAAGGAAGAACCGGTTTTAGTTTTTGACCAAAATGAATGAGTTCCATTACATAATTACGTAAAAGATCGTATTTATAGTGATAATCAGACTTAATTTCCTCGTGCATTTTAAGGAAAACGGCTTCGAACTGATGAAATTGTTCGGTAGAAATCTGATAAATAAAATCGCTTTGAGGTGAAAAAGCAGGAAGGTTATCCAGATCAACTCCTATTTTTGATGTCGGTAAAAAATCTTTGGTAAAAACACAAAAATGCCCCGACTGATTATTACAAAGATGTGTATAATTGTAAGGTATTTTGGGCGAAGCAAAGAGCACGGCACAATCGTTAATTTCAATTGTTTTATCGGCATACTCTACCCTATTTTGTCCGTTGATCAAACTAATTTTATAGTAAGTTCTGCGGTTGTAAGGCATTTGTGTTTTTGAAGTACTGGTGCGGTATATTTCAGATATATCAAAAACATTAAAATGACCTATATCGCTATTGATATTTTCATTAAGAAACTGATCTATATCGGGACATGAACCTCCTAAAATATCCTGATAAAATTCTTTTATAGTTACTGAACTCATTTTTTCGCTTGTAAAAATCAAAGATAAATGAATCAAACTTATTATTTTCTATAAACCTAAACCATTTATATAAAATTGTTTAATAAGAAATCGCAAAGAAGTTTGTAAATTTAGATCACTATAAAAAATTATATGAAAGCATTGCTTATTGGTGCAACAGGTGCCACCGGGACAGATTTGTTACAGAAGTTACTTAACGATGCAAATTTTGATGAACTAGCTATTTTTGTGCGCAAACCAATTGCCATTACAAATGATAAATTAAAGATTCATGTGGTAGATTTTGATAAACCTGGAGAATGGAAACATCTTGTAAAAGGCGATGTCGCGTTTTCGTGTTTAGGAACCACCTTGAAAGCTGCGGGAAGCAAAGAAGCACAGCGAAAAGTTGATTATGATTATCAGTACAATTTTGCAAAAGTGGCAAAGGAAAATAATGTAGCGCATTTCATTTTGGTTTCATCATACGGAGCCAATTCAAAATCGAGCATTTTTTATTCTCGAATTAAAGGAGAATTGGAAGATGCTGTTCAAGTTCTTCAATTTCACAAAACCACGATCTTTAATCCCGGTATGTTGCAACGTAAAAAAACCGACAGATCAGGAGAAGTTTTTATGGAAAAAGTCCTTCAATTTATTAATATGTTAGGACTTTTAAAAAAACACAAACCTTTATCGACCGAAGTTTTAGCGCAGGCAATGATTAATGCCGCCAAAAATCATACAAATTCTTACAATGTTATAAAACTTAATGATATTCACGCTTTAGGCGTCAACAGTAAGTAAACAAAAATAAAATCCCAATCTTTCGATTGGGATTTTTCTATTTCACACTTTCAACAAGTCTTACAAACTCGGCTTTGTATCCATCTTTATCATTTTTTATGCCCTGTTTGGCAAGATCAACAATGTGACTGCTTTCTTTATCATCATATTTTTAATTCTAATATTTGTTTCTAAAATTGTAGTAGCTAAAAAATCAACATTTTAGATAGCTATATGCTAATCAATTTTGGATTAAATGCACCTACTCCCGCTAGATTTTTTTCTTTTGAACTTCCTTCGTACGATGAACTTGTTTTACTGTCAAAAAAAGACATGGCAGTAATGTATATATTATTATCATGAAAAAGAAACTAAACATTCAATTTTTAGCCGTTTTGGTTTAGTAATCTGTGGCTTATCTATAGTAATCTATATCAACAATTTTCTAGTCAGTTAGATGGAAAAGTAAAATTATATTTCATATTGAAAATTGATTATTTAAAAAATATCGCAAATAAATTACTTTGAAAAACACTTCTGTTAAAATTCAAAATATAGCATACTCATCATAAATTTAATAATAAGTATCAATAATCAAAAAGAAAACAAGAAACAATTTATATTAATTCAAACCGATTGCTGAAATTTGCACTTGAATTGAAATATCAAATTATTTCGTGCAGATTATGAGTACCTCAATAAATTTAACTCCAAAACATCTTTTTTTAGCATTGGTAACCGTTTTTGTATGGGGAACAAACTTTATTGCGATATATTTAGGATTAAAAGAGTTACCACCTTTCCTTTTTTGTACGATACGTTTCGCACTTTCAGCCCTACCCTTTGTGTTTTTCTTACCCCGACCAAAAGCACCAGTTCTATATATCATTGGTTTCGGTTTATTTAATTTCGCATTACAGTTTGGGTTGCTTTTCAGCGGGATTCATCTTGGTTTGTCACCAGGATTGGCGTCACTAGTTATGCAGGTACAGGTATTTTTTTCTATAGGATTAGCTTTTTTATTTTTTAACGAAAAACCTGACTGGTTTAAAATTTTGGGGTCATTGGTTTCGTTTGCTGGTATTGGTATTGTTGCAGCTCATGTAGGTGGCGATGTTACTCTTGTAGGACTTATACTAACCTTATTAGCTTCGTTAGCGTGGGCATCCGGAAACATGTTTACTAAAAAAATAAACGCAGGTTCACCACTTTCACTTGTTGTGTGGGGGAATCTTATTGCACTTCCGTTTATGGCAGCAGTATCGTATTTTATAGATGGTACAACAGCAATTACCCATTCGTTAGAAAATATTTCATGGACAGCAATAGGCGCAATTGCTTACGTAGTTTACGTATCAACACATTTGGGTTACGGTATTTGGGGATCTCTGATTAAAATGTATCCAACATCTACAGTAGTACCGTTTACGTTGTTAATTCCTGTTGTAGGTTTTTTAAGTTCGACTTTGTTTTTAGATGAACAATTAACCGATTGGAAACTTTGGGCTTCTTTTTTTATCATGGGCGGATTAGTCTTCAATTTATTTGAAAAGAAGATTCTAAGCTTAATCAATCTTATCAAACCAAAAAAAATATAAATATTGATTTATAGTAATAAGATATTAGATCGATAAATTCCCAAAGAAATTTGTATTTTAGAGAAGCTGCGTATTGACATCAAATACTTATTAAAACTTCTAAAATAGAATATTATAAACTATTGCCGTTCCCTCCTATTTCTTTTTTACTATAATATTAAAAACAAGGTATAAAAAAACACCCCGAAGGGCGTAGTGACACTTTTCTTCTTCAATAAAAGTACCGGTTTGAAATCTATTTTACATAAATTTCTCTCCTAACCATAGTAGAAAGGGGAATAATAAACTAAGAGCACCCCAGACTAAATAAGATAATTTTTGTTTCATAATTAAAATACTTAATTAGTTAATACTGATAACTTAATATCCAACAAAAGTAAATGATTAATAATTTTAAATATTTTTTATTTACAAGAGATTATAATTAAAAAAGTCGTATTATTTTTATTTATTTTTTGATTTTTTCTTAAAATTAGGGTAAAAAAAAGCATAACTTAAATACTAACAATTTATCACAAAATCCAACTATTACTGCTCCTATATCACAAATGATTATTACATTAATATTATTAAACAAAATTATTCAACTGTTCACGACATTTAAATATCTTTCAACAATAAAATCTGTGCGTGATTAATTATTCATAAACCTACTAGATTTATATACTAATTAAAAAATCATTACATTGCTTTTTATTAAATTAGTGCTATCTATTTGTTGCAGGTGAAACAGTAAAGCTTTATCTGCTGTAAAAATTAATCCTCTTAAAATAGCAGAAATGCATCAACGAAAAAAGGCAGTATTTAATTGGAGCGGCGGAAAAGATTCCGCATTGGCACTTCACAAAATTCTACAACACAATGAATTTGAAGTAATAGCGCTATTAACAACTATAAATGAAGAAACAAACACCTCTTCAGTTCACTCAATTCCTATCGAAATACTTCAGAAACAGGCAGAAAGTATCGGAATTCCTCTCTACACAGTTTTATTTACAAAAAATTTAAACAATTACGACGATAAAATGCGTACAACTGTAAACTATTTCAAAGAACAAGGCGTTACACATTTTATTTTTGGCGATATTTTTCTAATAGATATTAAAACATATCGTGAAACCAAGCTCAATCCGTTGGGTATTGAAGTAATTGAACCACTTTGGAACAAATCATCAGAACAAATTATCGAAGAATTTTTAAGTTCAGGCATCAAGTCTAAAATAATTGTTACCCAAGCTGATAAATTAGGTAATGAATTTATAAATAAGAATTTAGACAGATCAACCATAAATCTTTTTCCTGATGATGTAGATGTTTGTGGCGAAAACGGTGAATATCATACTTTGTCGTATGATGGTGGTCCGTTTAAAAACACTGTAGATTTTTCAATTTTAAATATAGTAAAAGAAGTTTACAACATAAAGCTTGACAATGGAAAAATCAATACTTACGAATACTGGCAGGCAGAAATTGATACTTAAAACCAAGTTTTCTACTTTAATCTTTTTTCATGATTTGATTTTATTCTTCTTCTAAAAATACTCTTTAAATTTATTAGAAATACTGTTATTAAAGATATTCGTTTTTTAAACGATATTAGTATTCATGCGGTATAACGAAAGAAAAGTTTTATTTTTGTGACACTATTAAAAATTAAAAAAGAAATCATGCAAGAACTAATCGTCAAAATCAACGCGGAAATGGAAGCGTTTAACGAAGATGCACAATTACAATCAGAAAAAGCAAACAAAGCAGCAGGAACAAGAGCCCGCAAGTCAACTTTAAACTTAGAAAAACTTTTAAAAGAATTTCGTAAGTTGTCTTTGGAAGAATCAAAGAAATAGTAAAAGCTCCTCACGGAGCTTTTTTTATAATTATATATTTTACGGTTTATTTAAACAACTTACCTACAATATTTCCAATTTCAACGAAATCGCCGTGGTTACTTACCGATCTTTCTTCGGTATTATCAACTTCAGTTCCGTGGTATGGATATACCAGTAGATAGTTTTTATCAAGAAAATCACGGTTAAGTAATGCCGGCATACGGCTCATTTGAGGAAAATAAGATGCCATACCCCTTTTTGCCATTAACATAATCAATCCCTGATTATCGCTAATATCAGACAAAACTGCTTCTACTTCTTTCCAAGAATTAATTTCGTTAAATTCCGCTTCGATATTTACTTTTTTAATGACTCTTTTAAGAATTCTGATAGAAGATGCGGTTGCATAAAAATCAACTTTAGCACCCGTATTTCGGGCAATATTCCACACACGCAGCAAACAGTGGAAAAAACCCGGTTCCAAATGTGATTTTGACGGTATAATTACAATCTGTCTTTTGATGGTTGCAATAGGCTGTGCCGCGTGATAGACAAAAACATTTGTCTGTTTACTTTGTAGGTAACCATTATACAGGTTGTAAACAAAAGACGAAGAAAATTCCCTACCTTTTTCTAAACCAATAACCAGATCTGTTACCTTTTTTTCTTTAATTACGTTGTTAATTCCGTTAACCACATCACTGTCGTATCGGGTTAACGGAGTTAAAACCTCATCGGCTGCTGATGCTTTTATAACAGCATCATGCAAGATTTTTTCGGCGTTTTTTACCGAAGAATCATTTTTTTCTTCGTTGATTACATTCAGCGCAAAGAGTCCTTCTTTATTACTTTTAGATTTTATAATCACCGCCAAATTTACCATTGAATCAACAGTATCCATATAATTAACAGCGAGTAATACATTTTCTTTATCGTCTGTTTCACCGGCAACCGTATCTTCTTTATCAGCCTCTGCAATTTTTTCTGCACTTGCAAGCGATATAAACGACGAAATGGTACAAGAAACAAGAATAAGAAGAATACTTCCGTTCAAGACGTGTTCATTTAAAAGTCGGATAGGTTCGCCTGCCGCGGTTTCAGAAATGATAATATTGTATCCCACCATCACCGCTGCCAGTGTTGCAGCAGCAGATGCAGAACTTAATCCGAAAATAAGTTTTCCTTGTTCTTTATTCAGCTTAAAGGTTTTGCGGGTTAAAACTGCGGCGATGTATTTTCCGGCAATAGAAGCAACCAGCATAATGGAAGCAACTGTTATGGTATCCCAGCTTTTGAAAAACACACTGAAATCAATCAGCATACCTACACTTATCAAAAAGAACGGAATAAATATGGCATTACCCACAAATTCTACCCTGTTCATAAGCGATGAGGTATGCGGAATAAGTCTGTTAAGAGCCAAACCTGCAAGGAAAGCACCAATGATGGCTTCAACACCCGCTACTTCGGCAAGCAACGCTGCAAGATAAATCATTACCAAAACAAAAATATACTGTGATATTTTATCTTTTACATTCTTAAAAAACCAGCGTGCAATGATTGGGAAAACCAAAAGGACAATTAATCCGAACACTAGAATGGAAAGCGACAATCTTACCCAGAATTCGGTACCTACTTCACCTTGCGCCATTCCCACACAGGCAGCCAATACCAAAAGTGCCAGAATATCTGTAATCATTGTTCCACCCACTGCGATGTTTACCGCCAGATTTTTTGCCACACCAATTTTACTTACCAACGGATAGGCTATTAAAGTATGCGACGAAAAAAGGCTGGCAAAAAGTACCGAAGTAAGCAAATTAAACTGTAAAAGATAATATGCGCCCACAAAGCCCAAAACAAATGGCACAATGAAGGTATAGATACCAAAGCCCATACTTTTCCATTTATTTCTTTTAAAATCGCCCATGTCAATTTCCAATCCAGCCAAGAACATAATGTACAGTAAACCTGTTGTTCCCGTTACTACAATACTGCTGTCACGAGCCAATATATTGAAACCGTTAGGACCAATTGCTGCACCAGCAATAATAAGCCCCAGTAAATGAGGTACTTTAATTTTGTTTAAAAGCAATGGTGCAAAAAGTATAATAATAAGCAACAGCAGAAACTTTAGCACAGGATCTGCAATGGGGAGTGATACGTTTTGAATACTAAGAAGTAACATTTACGGTCTATTTTTTATTGTTTTTTATTTGAAGAAGGTCTAGTAAACTCTACAGTAAATTTAGCCGTACAGTCGTTATCTATGGTAATTGTATGAATGCCTTTCATTTTATCGGGCATTATTTCATTCAATGTGGTCTGCATAGCAACCTTTTTACTCACAGAAGGATCGGTTTTAAAGGAAAGAACAATATTATTTCCCGAGAAAGCAGCATTGTAAGTACGAACAATCTGGTTTTTATTATTCAGCAGGTCGGCGTACAAATTAAGCGAATCGCTTTTAAATTCCCAGGTATCTACCCTTTGATCTCCAATGACATAATCACTGCAGTCTGATTCTGTACAAACCAATCTGCCGTTCCATCTGCCAGCAAGATGCTGTGGCCAGAACTTTACCACCGAACTCAAAGAATCATTTACCAGTCTTAACGAATCTGCTTTAACAATACTGTCTTTCATCTGTAATAATTCATGATACTCTTTTTCTACATTGGCAAAAGAATCAATCCGTAACTGCAAATCAAGTTCGCGCTGTCGCAGTTGATCTTCACTGTTTTTACCGTTACAGCCAACGAGCAGAAATATACTTAAAAGAAATGTTAAGAAAGGGAATGTACTCTTCATTATACTTACTTTTTATGATTAAAATAGGAGTTATAATCTGTAAGATACAAAAAATATGGGGTTTAAAAAATCATAGATGTGAATATTGCCAGATAACGATGCCTAATTATATACCTTATTTAATGATTTTTACAACAGCCTTCACCAGTATCTTTCAAAACGATTCAAGCTAGCATTAATAAACTTTTATTTTAAATCATTTCCAACCTTTTTCTATTTATTTTCGTCTATACTTAAAATAGGAATCGCTTAACAGTTAATTCCTCAATGAAAATCAATACAAATCATTACCAACCAAATCCCTAAAGAAATGAAAAACCTGAAAACAGTTATTGCCTTATTGCTGCTATCGCAAACAATTTGCACAGCACAAACACAGTTTAAAAATTGTGCAGATAACACGCTGCTGCAAAACGTTATTGTAAACAATGCGGCCACAAAAGAATGGATCGGAAATACCGATGAACAAGGTATGCTTACTATTCCTGATGATGTGTCTGAAATTGAAGCATCGCACCCTACTTTCGGACTTATTACCATGGCAAGCACAAAAGGAACAATCTGTACAGATGAATCGGGTGATGTGTTGGCAGAACTTGTAATTGATACAGGAGCCAGTGTTACCAAGGCGCTTTTAGAAGTTTTAGATCATTCTTTTGACACCTATAAAAAAGCCAATAAGGGCAAAAAGCACTATCAGATAGATTTTAAACTAACCGAACAGAAACAACCTTTGGAAACATTTACCGGAATACTCGCATTAGGTAATGTGTTCAATAGTTCTTTTAATAATTATACTATTAAATGGACCGAAGCTATTAAAGACAACAAATCGTTTAACAAATTACCAAGGTATCAGTACATAGCGCACGTTAGCGAGATCTTTTTTGCAGAAAAGAAGAATTTCGATAAGTTAAAAAAACAGATACAGAGCAGTACTGTACAACGTATTGGTGATCAATACTACATATCTGAAAAAGGAAGCAGCGAATTTATTACCATTGATGCAGATTCGCAAACAAAACTGGTAACGGCTTATGTAAACACACAGCTTTTAACTGCCAATAAACAATATGCTTTTGAAAAAAACGACCGCCAGACAATGGGAAAAGTAGCAATAAATTTTAAAGCTGCTGCCGATGATTATTTTGTTGAGGATTTATCTGTTGAAGCTAAATACCTGATTGATCAGAAAAATTACGAAACTGAAAGTTTCATTAAGCAGAAAAAGATGACAAAAGACCAAGAGAAGAAGCTGGAAGGAAAAGGTGTTGTAGGCTTTGCAATGGATTACGTAAAACAATTAGATGCTTATCTTAATTCTTTGAAATAATAGTGTTTTAAATTTTGATGAAGTTCTCGATACATTTTACTACACTGCGTTTCGTAAAAATACTCGAACTGACGTCAGTTAGCTATTCATTAAAGTACCTAAAATATAAAAAAGCAGATAAGAGAAATTCTCTTATCTGCTTTTTTATTTAGAATTCCATTACAAATTCTTCTTTGGGAATACGTACTTTTTTCATTGATCCTACCCAGTGTCTTGTCCTAGTATAAAAAAAAGCATAATAACCCCGAGAGCTTTTACACTATCGGAGCTAGTTAATGTTTATTAATAAAGAATGTTACTTCAAAAAGATCAGCAACCGTTTGACTTTAGACTTTATGACTTTAGACTTTACAACTACTTTTTAATAACTTTTACAGTGGCAGTACTGCCTTGGGTAGTGGTTACTTTTATAAAATAAGTACCAACAACTACACCGTGCAGGTTTATTTGGTTGTTGTTACCAAACATGCCTTTTTGTATTTGCTGCCCCAGTACGTTGTACATCTCATAGTTGTGCAAGGTTTCCTGCGTTTCTATGTTTACTATATCTGTGGTTGGGTTAGGGTACACGTTTACGTTTAATTTATTAAATTTATCGGTGCTTACCGGCGTACCACATACACTTGCCGCCAGCTTGGCTACAAAGAAATCGTTGCCGCCACTGGAAACCAACTGGTTTACATTCGCATTGTTTGTAAACAAAGTAGTATAAAAAGCACCACCGGTTACATAATTACCATCGTTATCAACAGCTACGGCGGTTATGTAGCCACTATAATCTGCAGGTGACTCTATGGTATGCATACCCACCGTGTTAGCAGTTTGTTTGTTAAAACGCATTAAGGCAGGGTCCGGTGCATGAAATTGGGCAGGGTTTTGTACAAAATTATCCCATATAAAATACGCTGTTCCTGTTCCTAAAGCTATTTCATTTCCTCTGAAAACAAGCCCTTTTACCTCTGTATATGCCCCCGTAGTACGGTTCGCAGCGTAGGCTGTTGGCGTTTTTGCCCATTGCACCGTACCGTTAGTACCATCTAACTTTATTAATGCAGGTATTTTATAATCTATCCCCGGTGTAAAAATATAAGGGGCAACCTGTGTATCAGAAGGGTCGTAAATCTTTATCGGCTCCGGGGTATTATTTACTTTATTTGCCCAAAGACGTCCTGCTATATATACGTTAGAATCAGTATCTATAAGCAAAGATGTTATCATATTGTCTGCAGCAACGCTACTGCTACTTGCCGCTTGCGAATAAATTTCACGACGCCATACTTCGCCACCGTCAATACCCGTAGTACTGTTAAAACCGTTAAATGCCAGTATAAACGAGCGCTCTACAAATGCATCGCCACCGTAGCTAAGCGGCGTAGGTGGGGCTGAAATATTTCCGGCTTGCATTCCTGCCAGATAATAAATGTTTGAATTTTCGTCATAAGCAAAACGCATTTTACCTTCTTGTTCCAATCGCCCGGTCATAGGCAACAGCAAAACATCATCAAATTGTTGGGTTGCCGTATTAAACTTTACCAAATAATACTGGTAGGTGTAATTGGTAAACGTAACAGGTACGGTTACCAAGCCGTCTAAATGGGTCCCCGCCGCAAAGCCAACAATAAAGTGAAGCTTATTTTGGCTGTCCATTACAATATCGTGTATATATGCCTCTGTATTAGCTTGGGTAACACTGCCCTGTAATGCTTTTTTCCACACAAACCCACCGTAACTGTCATATTTAGCCAAGTAAGTACGTTTATAAGCTTCCGGGTTTGCCGGGAATGGCGGTATAGAATCCGTAGGGCTAAAAAAAACCGAATAAGTGCTACCCCCTCTTATATAAGCGCCCACATATACATTATTGTTGCTGTCTAATGCTAAATTAAAAGCTCTGTCATTACTATGCCCTCCGATAGCCTGGCTCCATCTTATTTGACCGTCGCAGTCAGTGGAAAATATAAAAATATCATTACTGCCTAACGAGCTGTTATAAGTAGTAACCGGCTGCCCGTTTAACGGGTTAAATTCAACCCTTTCATTGTGGCTATAAAGTAGTAATTGCCATCACTTCCTATTTTTACATCGTAGATCTGTTCTGATAAATAGTTCATACCGGTAGACGATGATTCATTATCATTGGGGCTGCCACCGCTTACTGCCCAGTCCCAGTTGTATTGTTGTGCCGTTGCGGGTGTTGAGAATAGTATTAAGAGAATAGAAAATAGAATGAGATCCCTCACTTCGTTCGGGATGACAAGGAATATTATTTTTGTGTAGTTTATTTTTCATAATCTATGTTGTTTTATTGCTAATTGTTTTGTAAGATAATAGTATATTTTATTGGTTTTTGGTTGGTTTAGTTTGCTGAGATCCTTCGGCAAGCTCAGGATGACAAAATGTATATTTTATTTGGTTTTGGTTGGTTAAAATGTTCATTGTTTATTTGTCTGCTTTAAGCATTTTTCAGACTCCTATGGAGTGACAAACTTTGTGTTTTTGGGTTTGTTGAGATCCCTCACTGCGTTCGGGATGACAATAATGTTAAAAAAAAGCATAATAACCCCGACAGCTTTTACACTATCGGAGCTACTTAATGTTTCTTACTAAAGAATGTTACTTCGACAAGCCCAACAACTATTAGCCGTTTGTCTTTTGATATTAAACTTTTGACATTTGACTTTCGACTAAGCAATTACTTTTTAATAACTTTTACCGTAGCAGTGCTGCCTTGGGTAGTGGTAACTTTAACAAAATACACACCGCTGTTTGCGTTTTGCAGGTTTAACTGGTTACTGCTGACAAACATGCCTTGTTGTATTTGCTGCCCCAATACGTTGTACACCTCATAGTTTTGCAGGGTTTCCTGTGTTTCTATGTTTACTATATCATTGGTTGGGTTGGGGTACACGTTTACGTTTAGCTTGTTAAACTTATCGGTGCTTACCGCTGTACCGCAGGTACTTGCTG
>JAVXSC010000018.1:0-23788 GCA_036643355.1 Myroides sp. | reverse complement strand
GATGAATTGAATAATCAAAATATTGGACTAAAAGTATTAGCTGGAAATGGGGCTCAAATAGATACATCTACAGCTAATGGTAAACTGATTTTTGGAATATTTGCAGCTTTAGCAGAATTTGAAAGATCACTTATTATTGAAAGAACAAAAGCGGGGTTAGAAGCAGCTAGAGCAAGAGGTAAAAAAGGAGGAAGACCTAGAAAAATGGATATAACGACAATTAAAATGGCAATGTTAGCTATGTCTGATAAAAATGCAGTAGCTAAAGAAGTCGCAAAGAAGCTTGGAATTACAACGACGACATTGTATATGTATATTAATGGGGATGGATCAGCAAAAGAAGTTGCTTTAAAAATCTTGAATAATAAATAATATTTATTTAAAACATATTAATCATAGATTAAATTGTTAACGTGCTATTTTCTCCGTTTCGTCGACTGACCCCTAATAAATCAGTTGCTCTTAGCAAAAAATATATCGACTTATATTATTCGTTTTGTAATCTTCCCTAAAAACCGGACCGTTTAAAAATATAGTTTATTAACTTAGGGATAATTATGAAACAGAGCAATTTTACAGAAGTTCAGATCGTCAAGATCTTATCAGAACAAAATCAAGGCAAAACAGTCAATGAAATTTGTCGTGAACATGGAATAAGTCAACCCACTTTTTATAAATGGAAGAGTAAATATGGCGGAATGGAAGCCCATCAATTAGCTCAATTAAAAGAACTAGAGAAGCAATTGTCCCAATATAAAAAAATTGTAGCAGAGCTTACTTTGGAAAACGTAGTTTTAAAAGATGTTATCGAAAAAAAGCTATAACGCCTTGTGAAAAACGAGAGTTGGTGTTGTATTCAAAAGAAAAACATCAGCTAAGTTCTCGCAGGGCTTGTCGTCTATTTAGCTTAAGAACATCCGTTTTTTATTATCAAAAAGTACGTAAAGATGAGGATGATAAAATACGTTTTCAATTGATAGCGCTATCCAACGAGCATCAAACTTGGGGCTTTTGGATGATGCATCATCGTTTACGAAATTTAGGATTTACTTGGAACCATAAACGAGTTTATCGAATTTATACTTCGATGAAACTTAACCTACGTAATAAACGTAAAAAAAGACTTCCTGCAAGGATTAAAGAGCCGCTTTTACGTCCGATTTATCCAAATGTAACGTGGAGTATGGATTTCATGCATGATAGTTTAGAAAACGGAAAAAGCGTGAGAAGTTTGAATATTATAGACGATTTTAATCGAGAAATTTTGAGTATTTGTATCGACACAAGCTTACCTTCAGCTAAAGTAATTTCTGAACTTAAAAAACTAATCGAATGGCGAGGGAAACCTGAGAAAATTAGAGTAGATAATGGTCCAGAATTTATTGCTGAAAAACTAAAACTATTTTGTCAAAAAAAAGCCATTGAATTATATTATATTCAACCTAGGAAACCTACGCAAAATTCGTTGATTGAAAGATTTAATAGAACTTTTAGAACAGATTTTTTAAATGCTTATTTATTTGAAAATATCAAAGAAATGAAAAATTATACAGAAATTTGGATGTGGATGTATAACAATGAAAGACCACACAGTTCTTTACAATATCTTTCTCCTAGAAATTTTTTATTGAAATATGGTAAGGTCAAAAATCCTAATGATTTTCCTACATTTCAAATTAATCAAAATAATAATACAATAATATTAAATAAAAACTATACTTTTAAATGTTCCTAACAAGGGGAAGATTACAGTTATTTACATATTAAAAAAAAATGAATTTCAAAGAGATACATATTGGTGAGTTAGTTAGGTTGGGTGTTACAGATCGTGGGATAGAAATATCCCGCATCTGTAATTTTTTTAAATGCTCTGAAGATGAAATAAAAGAAATGTATAAACAAGAAAATTTATCTACCGATATTTTGCTAAAATGGAGTAAACTATTGGAATACGATTTTTTCAGATTATATACACAACATCTTATTTTATATGCACCTCCAATAGCAAAAGAAAGAAAGGAAAGAAATGTAAAAAACAAAAAGATATTACTTCCACAATTCCGTAAGAATATTTATACCAAAGAGATTATAGATTTTATTTTGGAACAAATTTCATCTGGAGAAATGACAAAAACAGAAGTTATGAAACGTTATAACATTCCAAAAACCACCCTATATAAATGGTTGAAAAAATATAATTAAAAATATGAATTTAAATTATATTATCGTTTTTTTATTCTCAAGTCGGTATTACAAAAACAAAATATATAAACAATTATACTATTATTAATCTTAAGTAGAAAGTGGATATCTATTATCTAAAAATTAACGTAGTGTTTTCATTAAAAATATTAAATTTAGATAATTTTATTCTAGAAAATATATTTTTTGGAAAAGGTGATAAAACCCTGGAGAAAAAAAATCATAAACAACAAGCAATTATGAAAAGTAAGGTCGTTATATTTTAAAGGAAAATATATATTATATAAATAAAAACTCTCTGACTTAATTTTTAAAGCGAAATATCTAATTAGTTTGAAAGCGAACAATAGATACTCTATCAAATTTATATAGAAACAAATACTGTAGATATACAAAAAGATGAAAAGGCAGAATAAAATAAATACACCTGATTATAAAAAAATTTACGAAGATATTCTTAATATAAAATATCCTGAAAAAAAAGAGATTTGTCAAGGTATTCTTAATAAAACTACTTTGTCTACATTTGATGTCATAGCTCTTAATAGAAAAATTTTTGGTGAAAAAAATCTCAATATAAAAAGTTTAAATCAAAAATATCGGTCTTACTCCATATTAGATAGAAAAGAAATACTAGATTATCAAAAAAAACATAATCTTAATAATAATGAACTTGCTAATCATTTTAAATTAAGCAGAAATACAATAGCAAAATGGAAAAAAATGTTTTTGTAATATTTATATATCTTCAAAACATTAAAGAAACGAATATAGAGAATCATTATAAAAGTTCTAAGAGATCGTGAAAGGTTTTTTTAACCTATTATTCTACACTAAATATCAATCCAAATCAGTTTCTTTTAAAAGTATGATAATTCACTTTATACAAAAGGTTTTAGCTTTTCAGATATAAACAGGAACTCGAATTATATAGCTATAAAATCTCTACATCAGCGATATCTATCATTACTGATAAAGTGAATAGGCAAATTTAGATTGGCAAAACTACCCCTTAGAATCGGTTTATAGTACTATTTAGATGAATAGAATTGTGTTTAAGATTCATCACAAATACACCAAAAACAAGATGGTATTCCAAACGAAGATTTGAAGAAGCCTTTTTTATATATCATTAATGCTAATTTCTAAGAAATGGACTCTATAAATTCTTAATTGGGGATAATTTTAAATAAATTTTTAACTATTTTAGAAAAAAGGCTCTACTATAAAAAATCAACCAATCTGAAATATATTTACACAAAATTCTGGACAATATCTATAAATTACATAAAAAGTGTAAGTAATTGATTTCTTAACAAGAATTTTATTAATCTTAAAAAAATAATATTTTATCACTTAATTTTCTAAAAGATAGTTATTTTTAATCAAAATTGAATTACTTTTGCCTATCCGTTAACTAAATGTAAAACTATGAAAGTAAAATTGTTAGCTATAATATTGTCAAACTATGCATTTTCTCAAATAGGCATCGGAACTGTTTTACCTAAAAGTAAACTTGATGTAGAAGGCGATATTATCTTAAGAAATTCTTTACGTGTAGGAGGAAATGATTTAACAAAAGGAAATGCAGGGTTAAAAGATCAAGTTTTAGTATCTCAAGGAGTAGGGATGTCTCCAACATGGAAATATGTAAATGTTCCATTTATGGAGAATGGACAATATAAATTGATTAATACATATGTTATAGATGATAATATTGGGATAAAGTCTATCACTATTTCAGGTGTTAACTACCTTAATAAAATAGGTGATCAATTTGATAGTTCTTGGACCAAAATAAGTGGACTTAAGACAATAATGGAAATCAAGTCAAGTGAGAATAAAACTACTTATCAATTCCAAACAGGTGTAGAGTCTGTCACAACTTCTTCAGTTGGGGAAGTAAAATTTATGTGTGGAATTTTTAAGGATAATACATTAGTTGCTCTAAGACCTGATAAAATTACGACCATTACAACTAACTCGCCTATGCAATATATGTATACACTAAACTATACAGAGGAGAATACTCCCATAGGTTCCTACAGTATTGAGATGGCTTGTAGAGGAATAGAGGGAAATAGTCATACCTTATCGATAGGAACAAATACAACATCTTCTACTAATTCAAATAACTTTCAACTTAAATCTTTTTTAAAGATTGATTTAGCTGAATTAATTACATTTAAAGCAAATAGATGAAAATAAAATTATTAATATCTGGATTATTATTAAGTGCATTGACACAAGCTCAAGTAGGAGTTGACACAAGAGCACCTCAATCTAGTCTTGATGTAAATGGAGATTTTGGTTTAAGAAAGAGAATTTTTTTAGATAATAATAGTGTAGAATCTAAAGGAACAAAAGAGCAGATTTTAGTTTCGCAAGGAGAAGGTTTACCTCCGACATGGAAATCATTACGTATTCCAGAATATGAACCGAATAAGTTTTACTTAATTTTTAATGATTCATTTTCAGATCAGATTGGAATACAAATAGCTCCTAATAACAATTCTTCAGTAAATGTTTCTACAGAATTAATAGATGGGGCTTTATTATCTGATTTAAAATTGAAAGGCTTTAATGAAATTCCTGGTTTAGCAAAATCGTTTAATGTAAATAGCAAATCAAGTAAAGTTTATTTTCAGTTTGAAACTGTTGTTCAACAAAATAATTCAACTTCAACAAATGGTGAAAACATAAAGTATACTTGTGGTATTTTCGTAGATGGAAAACTGAAAAGTGCTAGGATCAATACCATTTATACAAGTAGCTCTACTAGTACATTTCTAACTCATACTCAGATTGGTGGTACATCAAATTTAACTTTAGGTTCTCATAGTATTAATATCGCTTGTGCTAAACTAAGTGGGTCTACAAGGGATTTGGCTATAGGAAGAAATGTAGATGCAGTCAAAAATATTAATACGTTTATGGCACAATCATCTTTAAAAGTAGATGTATACGAAATACCTGAAAATTTTAATTCAATATTCAATTAACATGAAACTCTATATAAATATATTACTTGTAATTTTTTCTTATTCATATACATATTCTCAAGTTGGAATTAACACAAAGAACCCTACTAAAACTCTTGACATTAATGGGGATTTAAATTTAAGAAAAGAGTTACGATTAGCAGGAAATGATAATTCTTTAGGTGATGCAGGTACATTAAATCAAGTGTTACAAGTAAAGGATAATGAGTATCCAACTAATGTATGGAAAACTTACAAAGTAGCAGATGGAACAGGTAGTCTTTCATTATATTATTTAAACACGACTATAGATAAAGTAGGATTATTTTTTAATAGTACAGGTAGTATAACTTCATATGAATTAGATTCAAATGATGTTGGATGGAGTTTTATGACGAATAATAAAGATAATTTTGTAGTAAAAGATGCTACGAATTCTAGTAAAGTAACATTAAGTTTTCAAACAACTGTACAAATTAATAGACCATCGAATTCAACAGGGAATTCTGCTAGTTTTGCATGTGGAATCTTTATGAAAAAAAATAATGAAGGATTTAAATTGAAGGCTGTAAGATCTGATGTAGTAAGAGGTGAGCCTGGATCTTATAAGATATTTAACTTGAATGTAACATTAGATAAATTAGAACAAGGTAGTTATGAAATACAAGCGGCATGTAGAAATAGACAGCTTGGATCAAATACTACCTTAGTGAATATAGGAATCGGGCAGCCTGTTGATGCGACAAAACTGAATCAGGATATGGTGAATTCTACATTAACAACTACACTTTTACATCCTTACATGTAACTAGATAGCCATTCTGTGGATGAACAAAAAATGATATAGGTTATATCAAAAGAAATGTAATGTTTTTATGAATTAAAATGAGACACTGTACCAAAGACTCTGTAAGTATAGAGTTCTACTTAGTTTAAAATAGAGCAGATTTTTTTTATAAGTTTAATATTTACATAACTTTGAAAACAAAAGCCTTATTTTCCGGATGATTTTTTCAAACAGTTTAAAACTGGAGATGAACTCCAAAACTTCCTAAAAGACTTACTAAATCGAGAAATTGAAAAAATGTTAGAAGGTAATTGGATGCTCACTTAGATTACGATAAGCATGATTTATGAAAGGAAGAAAATGCTCGTAATGGATACTCTACCAAAAAGATAAAACGAGTACGGAGAAGAAAAAATAAAAATTCCTAGGAATCGTGATACTAGTTTTAACCGATATAAAAGCCAGGGGTACCGAAGATATTTTAATTACAGCAACTGATAACTTAAATGGTTTTACTGATCTATACACACTATATTTCTTGAGTCTAAAACACAAATCTGCGTTGTACATCAAATAAGAAATGCTTGTAAATACGTTGTTTGGAAGGACAAAAAGCAATTTCCAGCTAAATGGTAACATAAACATTCCTATGCAATCCAAAGCTGGAGAAACAACAGGGAAGATTTTACCATATTCTTTGAATTCCCCGTAGATATTAGGAAAATTTATTTACACAACCAATTTAATTGAAAATCTAAACGGTAAAATCAGGAAATATACTAAGAATAAATTATCATTCTCTACAGATGAAACTGTGATGAAATTAGTATATTCAGCTGTAAAAACAATCAACTAAAAAATAGTCAATACCAATAAAAAACTGGGGGCTAATTTTAAATCAATTTTTAACTATATTTGAAAAAAAGGGTTCAACTATAAAAAAGTCAAACCCTCCTGAAATATATTTACACAGAATTTTGGACAGTGTCAATTTACAATTTTTAAAATATGTAGCTTAACTTACTCTGGATATTTAAGGGGATATCCATCTTTTTTTTTATTGAAGAATTTAATAAACTTCTCACTATCCTTTGGATTTTTCTTAATCCATTCATTCATAATATTAATATTTGTAACCGATAGATCAAAGTGTTTTTTAGAGACAATCGTATCCCCTTTTGAATAAATTTCATTGATTAAATTTTCCTTTACCTCCTTTTTAACGCGTAAATCTTGATTAAAAAAATAGACAAAAGTGACAACCAAAAGAAAGATAATAAAGATTAAATATGGAATTGTACGATCCTTTTTACGTGCATTTTTCTCATACTCTTTCACTTCTTCAAATTGCTTTTTAGCAGAAGCATCCAATGAGATTTCAGGCAATTTATAATTCTTTAAATCAGCTAAAACCTTTTTATGTTCAGCTGTAATCAAATTACCATTCTCAATAAACTGCTTTTGAATCCCATAAAAAGCATAAATCTTTTCATCAATTTCTTTCGTTAACTGTTCTATTCTATTTCCTTCAGCACTCAACGCGGCTAAAATTTCTTCTGGTCTTTTTGGTCTATTATTTTCATTCATAAGTTTAAGTTATTTTAAAATCTTCTTCCAAAATTTCTTTTTGGTTTTATTTCTTGCTCCTGTTGAAGCTTTACTTTCTCAGCTTTCTGTTCTAAAAACACCTGTAAATTAACTGCTTTTAGTTTTTTAAAACTCTCATGTCCACGTGAAAGCTCACTAAACTTTACGCCATAATTTTTAGGTTTTTGCCTGTTTTGTTTTCGTTTTTCATTCTCTAAAACTTCCGAAAATTGAAAAATTTTCAAGCCTTTTAATCGCTCATTTTGA
Organism: Myroides sp.; assembly: GCA_036643355.1. Classification (GTDB taxonomy): domain Bacteria; phylum Bacteroidota; class Bacteroidia; order Flavobacteriales; family Flavobacteriaceae; genus Flavobacterium. The sequence goes on along the minus strand of JAVXSC010000018.1, from coordinate 15,964 downwards.
TCAAATTGAAGATTTAATCCATACCCTAATTCTTTTAAATTAGTCGATAAATCCTCCAAATTCAAACACTCTTTAAGTCCATTAATCAATACATTTCCATACAATTGGATTTGCTGATCACTTTTTTTCTTAGTCTCTTCTAATACAGTTTCCCAACCTCTATCCTTAGCTAATTCATTGGCTACTGTACTGGTTTGAATACCTATAAATCGTTGATTTACTTTATTCTCTCCATTAAAATCAATACGATTTACAATTAAATGCAAATGAGAAGTATCTGTATCTTGATGTAAATAAGCAATATGCTGATTACCTACTAAATTCTTTTTACTTAAAAAATCATCCACTAGCTTTTCCCAATCTTCCAACGTCCAATTAAGTGTATGTCCTGCTGAAGGAGATAAAACCACATTATAAAATGGTTTAGCTACACGATGATTTTGATGAGCCACAGCCATAAGTTCATGGTAAATCGCACGAGCATTTTCTCCTACAAGACCATTACGACTAATTTCTGTCGCAAACGCTTTCTGCTCTGCCTTATTTTCTCGAGAAGCATAAGCAATAGCCTTTATACTTCCTTTAGTGGTTCTCCCTATTCCGATCATCTAAATAACGATTCATTTTTTCAATTACTTTCATAACTTCTAAATTCAAAAGAGGATCTTTAAATTTCATATAATTACTAATTCGACTAAAATGTGTTCGAAATTGCTGTAATTCTTTATCTGTTCCTACTGACTGAATAGTAGGTACTACTCCTGAATTCAATAAAACATTTCGACAATATTGACTTTGATTTTGTCCAGAAGCGATTACTTTTTTCTGTAATAAAGCGAATTCTTCTTCTGATACACGAATATAAATGGATTTAGATTTTTTATCTGATGCTTTCTTTTTAGGTCGTCCTCCTAACTTTCCATATTGACTTCGATCAAATCGAAGTTCTTCTTTCTTTACAAAATCTTCCCAATTGATTTCTTCCTCCATAATACAAGAAATAAAATAAAAAAAAACAGATAATTATTACTTAAATAAAAACGACTTCATTTATAAAAATACCTTTAAAAATGAATTGAAACTTTGTTTCAAAAAAAGCATTTTAGAATAAAATGATCCATCGAAGATGGAAACTTTTGTGACCGATTTAGGGAACAAAACAAGAGAACCTGATTAGCACAAGAAAAGATAAAATCGGAATGAAATGAGAGATTTTAAGCTTTTTGTATTGCTAAAGGTACATCTTGCACAAAATATTAAGCTAAACTACTGTTTTAAAAATTTATTCTCCATCATTTTTTCAGATATAAAAAACTCCTTTTTATAAATTCAGTTAAGGCAAGATACAAAATATAATGAATAAGCACAAATATTGAATTAGTTATAAAGATAAAAATAACGCAAAAAATAAATCCATATTCTACTATATGCTTTTTCAATTTTGATAGATTTTTCCATCTAAAAAAATCTATTCATAATAAAGAATGAATTCAAAATCATTTGTTTCTACAAGATAAAACATCATCTCTAACACGCTTCTTAGGATGATAAATAGACTATCTATAAATATCCGATGAATTCTATATAAAAAACAAAATGTCGCTTAAAACGCAAAAAAACGACCTCAAAAGAAGTCGTTAATAAACGTTTCGCTTTCAAATTTAACGATTATCATTAAATTGACTGACAAAATTACAGTTAAAAATCTAATAATCAAATGTTTAATAGATAAAACCTATTAAAGTTTTAAAAAATCGCGCCGCCCCCTGGTGCACATAAAAAAGTCACGTCAATTTGTTTTTGTTTTTCATTCCAACGAAAACAGTACAATTCAAGCGAACTCCTAAAAGTCAATTTTTCAACGAAAAAATGACTCCTTAAAAACGAAAAAATGACTATGTTTTTGTATTTAATAAACATAGCTTATTATTACATTACTTATCTATTTTTAAAAAAACAAATCAAATTTATGATTATCAGAAAGTTACGACGCTTAAAAAAGTTTACTTACGACTTCTTGAATGTTAGCTTACGACTTTTTGAATGCTATAATTGTTTTCACTTACGACTTTTTGAATGCAACTTACGAATTATGAAAATATAATTCGTAAGTTAGCATTTTAACATTCATTCTGTCGTAAGCTAATAAAAATGGGAAGTAAAATAGATAATAAGGAATTAATCCAATCCTACATAATAACAACTGCTAAATATGATTTCAATGTCTATGAAAAAAGAATTGTATATAGAATTGTTGAACTCTTACAAGAAATGTTGGAAGGAAAAACTTTAGATCAGAAATATTCAATTGAGTACAGCTTGTTCCAAGACTCTAAAATTACTATTCCTGTATCTAAATTTTTGAATGGAGAGAAAGACCAAAATTATGTGAGAATAAAAGAAGCATTTATTTCATTAATGAAAAAGATTTTCGAGTATGAAGATAACAAAGAATGGGAAGCTTTTTCGTTGATTCAAAATCCAAAAATTGTAAAAGGATCAGATGAAAAAACAACATATGTGAATTTTTCTCTAAATCCGCATATTGCTTCTGCTTTAATGGATTTTTCTAAAGGATATAGAAAATATGAGTTAGCTACTGCTATGAAATTTGAAAGTATTTATGCAATGCGATTTTATGAATTATTCAGTAAACAAAAAAAGCCCATAAATTATAGCGTTGATTATTTACGTGAGATTCTTATGCTGAATGATAAGTACAAAAAACAAAGTGATTTTGTAAGGAAAGTTATTGAAGTTGCAAAAAAGGAACTTGATGATAAAAGTGAATATACTTTTGAATATGTTCTTCTTCCAGAAGAACGTAAAAAGACTACTCCTATCTCAAGTATCCGTTTTATTCCAATTTTTCAACCTCAGAACGAGGATAAAGATCTAAAGAAAAAAACCGTTTTGAAACAAATGTCAAAACGTTGGTTTATCAAAGATAATGAAATTGAATATTTAAAAACTCAATATCATTTTACTGATGGCGAATTGAAAAACAATTTAAGTTTGTTTGAATCTGCTTATAATAATTTTGCAGAAGGAGAACTTATTGATTTACTTTCTGAAATTCGTCCTCTTGCAATGGATGCAAAAAATGTGAAAGGATATGTAATTGGAGCAATAAAAAAAGTTCTAGAACGTAAAATAATTAATAAATATAATCTTTAATATCAATATTATATTTCTATTATTTCTATTATTTCTATTATTTCTATTATTTCTATTATTTCTATTATTTCTATTATTTCTATTATTTCTATTAAATATTTTATTTTTTATATTTAATAGAAATAATACATTTGTTATAAACATAAGAAATAATGATTATCAGTATATCAAATCACAAAGGAGGTGTAGGAAAAACTACATCTACAATTAATATAGGAGCTGCTCTTCACAAATTAGGTCATAAAGTTTTAATTGTTGATCTAGATGCTCAAGCTAATTTAACTCATAGTTTAGGTTTAGAGAATGAAGAAAAAAATATATACAAAACATTAACAGAACAAGTAGAAATCACTCCTCTACAATACAAAGAAAATTTCGATATTATTGCTTCTACATTAGATATGTCAGCTATCGATATAGAACTTTCTGGAGAAGCAGGAAGGGAATTCATATTAAAAGAGAGATTATCAAAAATCAAAGATAAATATGATTATATTTTATTAGACACACCTCCATCTTTAGGTCTTTTGACAATAAATGCCTTCACTGCTTCTGATAAAATATTAATTCCTTTACAAGCTGAATATTTAGCTTTACAGGGATTAAAAAAATTATCTGATGTAATTGTAAAAGTACAAAGCAGATTAAATCAGAACTTAGAATTAGCTGGAGTATTTTTAACTCAATTCGACTCTCGTAAAGTTTTGAATAGAGAAATTAATACTATGGTCAACAATTATTTTAAAGATAAAACTCTTCAGACAAAAATTAGAGATAACGTTTCACTTGCTGAAGCTCCTGTAAATAAGATGGACATATTTTCTTATGATGACAAATCAAATGGTGCTAAAGATTATAAGGATCTAACAAAAGAAATACTGGAAATACTTTAAATATTATATTTTTATGAAATATAATATTTATAATAAATAAAAGAAATATGGGAAAGAAAAGTATATTATCAAAAGGTATTGAGGGGTTACTACAAGGTAACCAGGATATTATTGTAGAGAAAAACGAAACAATTCAACAACCATCTATACAAGAAAACATTTCACCTAAAGCTGTTTATTTAGAAACTAAAACAACACAATTAGTTAAAATAGATACATTAGAAAAAATAAAAAATATAGCTTATTGGGAGCGTTCAAAAATCAAAGATATTTTTGAAGAAGCTTTTCAAGATTATATAAAAAAGTATGAAAGCTTAAACGGAGAAATTAAGAATAGGAAATAAATCATTTATTTGAATGAAGATAATTGATTAAAAATATACTTGTTGATCTTTAAAAATAAAAACAATGAAATCCTTAATAAATAAATATAAAGAACTTGGAATAGAAAAGACGATTGATCACGATAAGTTTAATCTAATTTCAGTTGTTCATCATTCAACAGTATTAGAAGGTTCAACTTTAACCGAAATTGAATCTTCCGTTTTAATCAATGATGGCTTGACACCTAAAGGAAAACCTTTAGAGCATTCCTTGATGGTAACAGATCATTATAAAGCTTTAATTTATGTAATTGAACAGGCAAATAAAAAAACACCTATCTCTGTTGAATTAATTAAAAACATTGGAGAACTTGTTTTAAAAAATACTGGATCAGTTTACGAAACTATTCTTGGAACTGTTGATGCTAGCAAAGGAGAATTTAGAAAAGGAAATGTTATGGCTGGAGCCACTTATTTTCCTAATTATGACAAAGTAGAAAGATTAATGAATGATTTAGTTTCTACTATTCAAAATAAAATGAAAACAAATCTATCTATAGAAGATCAGGTAAATTTATCTTTTGATGCTCATTTTAATATGGTGTCAATTCATCCTTTTTATGACGGAAACGGAAGAAGTTCAAGATTACTAATGAATTATATTCAACAATATTACAATCTTCCTTTAGCGATCGTTAATTCTGAATCTAAAGTGGATTATATTGAAGCTTTGATTGAAACCAGAGAAAAAGAAGATATATCTATTTTTAGACATTTCATGAAGCAAGAATATTCAACTCAACTAAAAGAAGAAATTCAAAATTTTGAAAAAATATCTAAACCAAATAAAGGACTTGATTTTAAATTTTTGTTTTAATTATCCTTTTTGATGGAATTAAAAAAATCACGGATAAATTGTCCGTGATTTTTTTTTACTAATTTTACATTACTTTTTATCCCTTAAAAAGTAACAAAAGAGAATAATATCGATAAGATCAACTGTAGTTGAAAATATTTCTCGTATTATTTCAAAATGAATGTATTCCATAAATATTATTTTTTGGAAAGAATCCTGGAGAAGAACAATCCGTCGGCAAACATTTTGCTTCTTCTCCATTTTTCATTTTTATTAAACATTTCGCTATACCCATACAATTTGTATTTGCCATATTTATCACAATAGAACCATGTATTTTCAATAAAACAAAATATCTTCATTTTTTTATTTTCTTCACAAGGATTTCAACCACAGAATAACCCTCCTAAAATTTATTGTTAAACCTACGTTTTCATTCTTAATTTAGAAAGGACAGAAAAAACGCTCAACCTATTTTCTTCTTCTTATTATTATTCAGTTGTTTAATATTAATTATTGTAAATTTATCTCAATAGGTTGGTGTAACTACTGACACAATTATTCCCTTTTATAAATCATCTGTACAATACTAAATAAAAGGGTTTAGAAAAAAAAGGACAGAATTTTCACCCCTAAAAGCAGACTTCTATTTTGGCACTTTTTTAGACAATTTTTTTTACATAAAAAAATCCCTTGAGTTATCTCAAGGGATTCTTATCTTTAAGTTTTATATAAAATCATCTGGATATTTTGACCGTTTTGGATATGTTCATTGAACGTAAAAATGCGGTTTTCAGAGCGTTTTCAAACTCAATTTCATTTATTCAAAACGGCACTTGTTTAAAATCAGTGATTTACCTTAAAATTTATTGGTAGATAATAAGAATTATGTTAAGTAATGAAATAGATTAATAAAGTATCAATTGTAGAGTTTCGTGATCCATGATTGAGAATTTAAAAATTTTAAATAAAAACCTCGCTATTCATACAAATGTTATTTAGATAATATAGACTATCAAAGAATTTATTACTTTTAACAAAGTAATTACACGAAATACGGATATAGGGAATATTTCACGAAACTTTTCTATTATTTACTTCGTAAATTACTATGTTACCTGCAACCCTATGACAGAACGCATAAACAATCAACCGAGAGACAAAATAAATGAAAGCAACTAAAATATTTACAGATTTTTTTAACAGCGAAAAAGCTGGTGGTCTTGTTTTAATTGCTTGCACAATTTTATCATTGACACTTGCTAACTCAAATTTTGGAGCAAGTTATCACGACTTTTTCCAAAGTCAACTTGCAGGACACAGTTTTGAGCATTGGATTAATGATGGATTAATGACTATTTTCTTTTTGCTCATTGGATTGGAATTAGAAAGAGAAATTTATCAAGGCGAACTTTCAAATATCAAAGACGCTTTATTACCAATTTTTGGAGCATTGGGTGGAATGCTGATTCCAGCAGGAATATTTTTGTTATTCAATTATGGAACTGCAACGCAATCAGGTGCAGGTATTCCAATGGCGACAGATATTGCTTTTGCTTTGGGAATTTTATCACTGTTAGGCAATCGAGTACCAACTTCTCTAAAAATATTTTTGACAGCATTAGCAGTTATTGACGATTTAGGAGCAATAATTATTATTGCCATTTTCTACACCAAAACTTTACTTTGGACAAACCTATTTATCGCATTAGGAATTTGGCTTTTGTTATTTATCATCGGAAAACTAAATGTGAGAAATTTAATTCCCTACTTAATAGGTGGAGTTGCAATGTGGTATTTTATGCTTCATTCAGGCGTTCACGCCACTATTACGGGTGTTTTGTTGGCATTTGCCATTCCATTTGGTAATGGAGGCGAAAAATCAACTTCGTATATTTTGCAATATTTTCTACACAAACCAGTTGCTTTTATAATTTTACCAATATTTGCGTTAGCCAATACAGCAATAGTTTTTAGTGGCGACATTTCACAAACATTGACAGAAAATAACAGCTTAGGAATAGCACTTGGTCTAATAGTTGGCAAACCTTTGGGTATTTTTCTTTTCGCACTTTTAGCAGTCACTTTTGGACTTTGCAAACTACCATCAGATTTAAATTGGAAGTCAATTTTTGGTGTAGGACTTTTGGCAGGAATAGGTTTTACAATGTCTATTTTTGTAACCTTACTTGCTTTTGACAACGAAACAATAATAAACAACTCAAAATTAATAATCTTAATTTCTTCATTAATAGCAGGACTTTTAGGTTTTTTTGTTTTGAACGGGATTTTAAACAAAACATATATAGACGATGAGCAACAAAGTTTTTGATTTTATTAATCTTCATAATGGTGAAGAGGAGCAAAAAAAAGTTTTAGAAAATATAAAATCCAATATTTCTTTTCGTGGTTCTAACTTATGGATTTTGGCTTGTGCAATCGTAATTGCATCAGTTGGTTTAAATGTAAATTCAACAGCAGTCATCATTGGTGCAATGCTTATTTCTCCATTAATGAGTCCAATAGTTGGAGCAGGATTTGCCTTGGCAATTTATGATTTCGAATTACTAAAAAAATCAGGGAAAAACCTTTTAATAGCAACTATTGTAAGTTTAGTAGTCGCTTCAATTTATTTTTTCATAAGTCCTTTTAAAGAAACTCAATCAGAATTATTAGCAAGAACATCTCCAAATATTTATGATGTTCTTATCGCTTTTTTTGGAGGTTTAGTAGGTGTAATTGCTCTAACAAGAGTAGAAAAAGGGAATCCAATTCCAGGCGTGGCTATCGCCACGGCTTTAATGCCTCCTCTTTGTACAGCAGGTTATGGTTTGGCAATAGGGAATTTTTCATATTTTTTTGGTGCTTTTTATTTATATTCAATTAATTGCTTTTTTATATGTATATCTACTTTTTTGATTGTTAAATATCTAAAATATGAACCTGTTAGAAGTTTGAATCCTAAATTTGAAAAACAAATTAGGTACGGCATCACTTCTTTAATTTTGATTATGATAATTCCAAGTTTTTATTTAGCATATAATCTACTCAATGAAAAAAAGTACGCTCAAAAAGTTGAACAGTTTATCTCAAATGAGTTTACAAATAATGGTTACACAATTATTTATAAAAACACAAAATTTAATTCAAATCCTAAAAAAATTGAAGTCGCATTTTTAAACAAAAAATTTAATGCTGAAGAAATAAAAGTGTTAAATCAAAAGTTAGTTCAATACGATATTAGCAATACAAAATTAGAAATCAAACAAGACGTAAAAGATTTAAAAAGTGAAATATTAGACGAATTAAATAATCAAAACAAAAATTTATCTGAAAAAGATATTTTAATAAATAATCTTCAAAATGAACTTGGTGATTATAAATTTGATATTTCTGACATTCAGAAAGAATTAAAAATATTATTTCCAGAACTTAAAAATGTATCGTTTGGTAGACATTCAATAAATCAAAATACTGATAGTGCAAAAGTTCTAACAGTTGTTCTTTATCAAATTGACAATAAAAAGGAAAATGTAGATACAGAAAAAATCAGAAATTGGTTAAACCAAAAATTGAAAACAACAAATGTGAAATTAATTAAGCAAGAATAAGGGCAGCAGGTAACAGCAGTTTGGCAAAATGGCGGGTTCAGTGCTAATTTAAACATTCAGTTTTCAAATAAACATTAGTGCTAAAATGAAAGTAAGTGCTTCTAAAACCGCCACTTCGCCAAGCTGCAAAACGTTGTACGCAACCTTACTAAAACTAAATTATTAAATGAGTTCACTCGGTACAAATCTTATTCAAGTCATAAAAGATAAGGAATTTCAAGCTGTTACCAAAGACTTAACTGAAGTGGTAATTGATTCAAATATTGCTGAAGGATTACTAAAAGATGTCCCACTACTTTCAACAATTATAGGAACTTTTAATACAGTAACCAATATCAAGGATAAGCTATTTCTTAAAAAAATTCTTACATTTTTATATGAACTAAAATCAATTTCTGAAAATAAAATAGAAGAACAAATTAATAAAATAGAAGAAGATTTAAAGTATAGAACAAAAGTTGGCGAAAAATTATTATTTATTATTGACAAGTGTGAAGACACAGACAAAGCATCACTTACTGGTTTACTTTTTAAATCATTTTTAGAGAAAAAAATTGATTATGACCAATTCATTACAGGAACAAATATTATTGAAAAAACTCCGTTGCCTGATTTAATGTTTTTCATAGAAAATGATGTTGAAGAATTGGAATTAGACAATGGTGGTTCTGAATTTGTATCATATGGCTTAATGGAAATCAGAGTAACAAAACCCAATATTAAAGTTGGTGATGAAAAATATTATGGAGATAAATATATTCCATCAGATAATGAAATATTAGCAGATCGTTTAGAAATTACAGATTTTGAAATTGTAGCTAGTATAAGTTGGATTGGACAAATCCTTAGAGAAAATTTATGTAAAGAATAAAAGACAGCGTACAACTTCGGTTCAGTAAAAGCTATAACACCTTTTATGTAAAATAGAAATACAAAACCTCCTAATGGAGGTTTTTTTTATGCTTTGTAATTTCCTATTATGTTTATTATAAATATTATATAAATTATTTTTTTTGTATATTTGTGTACCAATATGGTTATCATTTAAATTTAAAACTATGTTAGTTATTAGTACAAGAGAATTTAGAGAACGTCAAGGCAAGTATCTAAAAAAAGTAAAAGAGGGCGAAGATGTTGTTTTAAAATCTCGTGAAAATGGGAGTTTTAAATTAGTCCCTATAACAGAAGACGATACGTTAATGAGTAAAGAAGAATTCTTTAATAAATTAGATCGTTCATTACAACAGGCAAAAGAAGGAAAAACAGTTAGAGTATCTTCTAGCGAAGAGATTAAAGCGCTATTAGATAGCTTATAGAATGTATAATATAGATTTCACAAGTTATGCTCTTGAGGATTTAGCTAAATTAAAAAAGTCTGAACCAAAAGCATTTAAAAAGGTTACTAAATTAATTGAGGAACTTAGAACGCATCCAGAAATGGGAACAGGACATCCGAAACCATTAGGAAGTAATAGAGTTGGAGAATGGTCTCGTAAAATTACAGATAAGCATCGATTAATTTATACAATAGATAATGAGCAAATTATTGTTCTTGTAATTTCAGCATATGGGCATTACGACGATAAATAGTAATTCATTAATAAAAAAGACCATATTTATATATGGTCTTTTTTATACTCTATAATAATGTTTATGTTTAGTAGGTTTTTAAAATTGATCAATCTTTTATTTTATAATATTTATTAAATTCCTGTTAAAAAATTAACACTTTTTTTATAAATATTATAATTAATAAAATCTATTTTAGTCATAATTACTTTTTAAAACACTAAAAATGAAAAAATTTTTAACTACCTTGTTAATAGCCTTATCTATTACTTCTATTTCATCTTGTGATGAAGATGTCACTAGTTCTTTAATTGAAGAAACTTCTATAAATTCTAATACTCAAAATGGTAGTATTGTAAATGGAAGATTATATTTCAAATCTGAAGATGATTTCAAATCTTATTATTCAAAATTAGATTCTAAAAATTTAGAGCAAATCTCAAATGAATTAGATTCTAAATTATATTCTAAAGATTTTAATTCTTTAGTTCCTTATTTTACTGAATACACTAGTCCTGATGTTATAAAAGAATTTACGATTGGTCAGGTGATTTCAATAGCCCTGATATTTTAGGAATTAATGCTTATGGAATGGTTAAAAAGTCTGATAAATGGTATGGTAATAAATTTATTTTTAATGAAGATAAATAAATTTATTAATTTGTTATTGTTATTAACAATATTCAATTCTTGTGCTTTAGTTCCTTCAATATCTGTACCCTCATATATTATAGACAGTAATACAAATAATCTGAAATTAAATACAAAAGATGGAAAATGGTTGCTTTGTGAAGTAGCCATTCCATCTAATATTTATACAGAAGTTATAAATGATTCTAAAAGTATATTATCTCCTAAGTTTGGAAATCGTATTTCTTTTTTTTTAGAATCATCAGCACTTATACCTTATAAATTATCTTTTGATTTAGATGAAAATATTTTGAATGATATAAAAAATGGTAATGATTTTGATTATTTAATATTATTAGACATTAGTATTAATAAAAATGATTTTGCTGATTATTCTCTTATTCCTTCATCAGATAACAGCGCTCAAAAACAATCCATAAGTAGGATAAATGTATACGACCTTAATACAAGAAAACTAATATATAACAAGCAGGTTAAAGGTATTATAATGTCTAATTCTTCAAGTGGTCCTGTATATACAAAAAACATTAATAAACTTGCTTTTAAAACATTCAATAAGTTATTAAACTCATTCTCAGATGATCTAGAAACACTTAATTAATATATAATATGAAAAAAATAACTTTATTAATAACTTATTTATTATTTTCTCTTTTTACAAATGCACAAGAGTCTTCTGTAGAAAAATCTATCTTTTCTGCACAAACAGGATTCTTAGGTTTTTGGATTAACAATGAATTTAAATTATCTAACAATTTTTCTTTAAAGTCTGAAATAGGACTAGATAGCGGTATATGGGGAGGTGATTTATACGATGGTACAGGGTTTTTATTAACTCCTGTTCTAACTATAGAACCTAGATATTATTATAATTTAGCAAAAAGAAAAGCTAATGGTAAAAATATTTCTAAGAATGGTGGTAATTTTATTTCTCTAAAAACTAATTATCATCCCGATTGGTTTATTATATCTAATAAAGACGTAGATATAATTAGTGATATTAGTTTTATACCTACTTGGGGTATAAAAAGAAATATAGGAGATTCTAACTTTAATTATGAAGCTGGCTTAGGTATAGGTTATCAATATATATTTTATAAAAATGAAGGTTTTTCCAAAAATGAAAGTGATGTTGCTGTAAACTTACATTTAAGAATTGGTTACTATTTTTAATAAAAAACTTATAACAGCTTTTATGTAAAATAGAAATATAAATATAAGGCCTCCAATAAGGAGGCTTTTTTATGTTTTAGAATATCAATTATGTTTAGCAGATATTTTGATAGGAATGTCGTACTTCATAACCTCGTAGACATTAAATATAATTATTTTAGTTTAGATTTTAGTATTTCATAAGGTGTTTTTCCTTTAAATGTAACATGAGGTCTATTGAAATTATAAAATTTTTCCCATTCTTCTTTTTCAGATTTAAATCCATATCATCTGTGTAGTTTAAAAGTTGATAAAACTCTCTTTTATCTGTCAAATGAGATCGTTCAACTTTCCCATTCAACTGAGGTGTACCTACCTTTATAAATAGGTGTCTCATACCTAAATCTTGAACATGCCAATGAAATTTTGATTGAAATTCGTACCCGTACCCATTATCTTTTTGAATTGTATTAATTCTAAATGGAAATTTCCCTGTAAAGTTGCAATAAATATAAACTTCATGCACTTTCTGAATGAAATATCTTAAATTATTGTATTATAAAAAATGAGGTAACAAAATTCACATCAGTCCAAACGTAAACAAAATGTTGACAATGAATTATTATAAAACCAGTATTTTTGCAACTTGAAAATGCTTGATCGTTTTACACTTTCACTGATTAGAGGAATTATTCTTTGAGTAGTAATTCCTTAAAAAACCACTATAATTTTAGTGTTTAAGAAAATAAACGATTCAAAATAAAGAATTACGAACGTACATGACAACGCTAAAAATAGAAGAATATCTTAACAAAAACGAAGATAGAAACTTGTCTTTTCGTGTGGTAGATATTCAAGAAAAGCTCCTTTTATCGTATCAAGAACCGCACAAGAAAAATCACTTTTTCATTCTTTTGGTACAATCTGGAGAAATGGAATTAATGATTGAAGACAAATCCCATCAATTGAAAGCAGGGAAAATTTCAGTGGTATTTCCTGGTCAGGTGCATTCTATAAAATCATTTAGTAATAACATTAGCGGTACAATCATCCTTTTTGAAGAAGTTTTATTTTGCTCTGATATCTTGAAAAATGAATTGAGCGCTTACAACGTAAATCTTTCGCATCAACTGAATTGTACGGTGTTAGCCAATAAAGAATATAAAGAAAGTCTTTTGACCATTCAGCGTGTAAAAGAGATTTACGAACAACCGAGTCAGATTAAAAAAGAACAAGCGCGTTTTTATATCAAAACTTTTTTGCTTGAATTAATCGAATCGGTGCATGGTCAGCATCCGATCATTGGTAAACCATCGAGCAACCAAAATCTATACATCGCTTTCAAAAAATTGTTGAACGAACATTTTAAAGAAGAAAGACATGTATCCTTCTACGCAGAAAAACTATTCGTAACACCAAAAAAATTGAATGCCGTAACCAAACAATATTGTCAAGAAACTACCATTGATGCCATTCATAATCGTTTACTTACTGAGATTAAACGCCAATTGATGTTTTTGGACATTTCCAACAAAGAGATTGCATTGGATTTAGGTTTCAACTCGCCCGCCGCGTTCAATAAGTTTGTAAAAGCCAAATTACACATGACGCCAACGCAGCTTCAAGAACAACTTGCGCAAAAGTATAATCATTAGTCGCAAATGGATAACAACTGAGGCTGTTTCGATGAATAATTTTGTCCCTGTAAAAAAAAGATATTCAAAATGGGCAAATTATTTATTGCAAATGAATTATTCCACGGAGCAGGAAGTTTAGAAGAATTAAAAAATATCAAAGGGAAAAAAGCGATTATCGTAACAGGTGGTAAATCTATGCGTGCAAACGGAACCTTGGATAAAGCAGTGGCTTATTTGCAAGAAGCAGGTTTAGAAACTACAATTTTTGATGGTGTTGAGGAAGATCCGTCTTCTGCAACTAGTTTTAAAGGTGCTGAAGTTATGCGTTCTTTCGAACCGGATTGGATTGTAGGTTTGGGTGGTTGTTCAGCGATTGATGCGGCAAAAATGATGTGGGTATTTTACGAGCATCCAGATGCAGATTTTGATGCGATGACGACTCCGTTTACAGTACCAACTTTACGCAACAAAGCTAAATTTATTGCGATTCCTTCAACAAGTGGAACGGGTACAGAAACAACAGGATTAGCTGTAATTACAGATAGAGAAAAAGGAGTTAAATATCCTATCGTTTCTTACGAATTAACGCCAGATATCGCAATTGTAGATGGTGAAATATGCGCTTCAATGCCGGCACATGTTACTTCAAACACAGGTCTTGATGCATTAACGCATTGTGTAGAAGCGTATGTTTCTAATATCGATAACAATTATGCAGATGTATTGTCAAAAGGTGGATTAGAAATCGTTTTCAAAAATTTACCAGAAGCGGTGAAAAATCCAAATAATATCGTAGCTCGTCAAAATATGCACGATGCGTCTTTCATGGCAGGATTGGCATTTAATAATGCCTGGTTAGGAATTGTTCACTCATTATCTCACCAAGTAGGTGCGTTGTATGGTATTCCTCACGGTGCTTCCAACGCGATCTTTTTACCAAACGTAATTCGTTATAACGCGAAAGTATCGCCACGTTTTCCGGATTTAGCAAAAATTATTGGTAAAGAAACGGCTGAAGATTTAGCACAAGCGATCGAAGCTTTACGTGCCGAAGTGAACAACATCAGTTCGATTAAAGAGTTTGGAATCTCGAAAGAAGATTGGGACAAAAACATCGATTATATTACGGCTAATGCTTTAGCAGATCCTTGTACAGGTTTCAATCCACGCAAACCAACGTTAGATGAGCTGAAAGCGATCTACAATGCTTGTTACGAAGGTGTTGTATTTGAAGGATAATTCAAAACAATTAATAAAACAAAAATAGTCAACTTCGATTGGCTATTTTTTTATGGATGAAATCGTATTTTTTAAGAAATCTATGTTTCTCAACTAAACAAAAAAACAACATTCATGTTTTTGCATCTACTAATTAAACTTCCAGTGTAAGAATGGAGAATCTGGTAAACTTGACCATATGAATCTAGAAAAACGACCACCTAAAAATTGGGTTGTTAAGACATATCAAAAAGTTAGCTTGGCTAAAAACAAAAATGGTACACAACAAAATTAAACAATTATTACTAAATAACTTACGTTACGCACTCTCCTTAAACGTTTAAATAGGGGTCAGTCGACGAAACGGAAAAAATAGCACGTTAACAATTTAATCTATAATTTAATGGATTTATAATAGGTAAAACAAATACTTTATGAATTTCTTAGTGGCCTAAATTCTCCATTCTTCAATTTTATTTGATTGTTCCACACATAATCTCCCGTTAAGTGAATATGTTCCCATCCTAAGGGAGACAGATATTGAAGTAATTCTTCATTAATTTCTTCTCCTTGCTCTTTCAAATACTCTACTACTTTTTCAATATAAACTGTATTCCATAAAACAATAGCAGCCGTTACCAAATTAAGACCGCTTGCTTTATATCGTTGATTTTCAAAAGTTCTTTCACGTACCTCTCCTAGTCTATTAAAATATACTGCTCTAGCTAGAGCATTTCTAGCTTCACCTTTATTAAGTCCCGCAGTAACTCTTCGCCTAAGTTCTGGACTCATATACCAGTCGAGCATAAATAAGGTTCTCTCAATTTTACCCAATTCTCGCAATGCTACCGCCAGTCCGTTTTGTCTTGGGTAGCTT
>JAVXSC010000017.1:0-25127 GCA_036643355.1 Myroides sp. | reverse complement strand
AACGAGATCAAGAATATCTCAGAGGAACAAAACAAGACCAATATTGCCATTCGTGTAATTGTAGATCACGTACGTGCGGTGGCTTTCGCTATTGCCGATGGTCAGTTGCCGTCAAATAACGGTGCAGGTTATGTAATCCGACGTATTTTGCGTAGAGCGATTCGTTACGGCTTTACGTTTTTAGGAACAAAAGAACCGTTTATTTATCAGCTGGTTGATGTATTGTCAGCACAAATGGGACAATTCTTTCCGGAAATCATTTCACAAAAAGACTTGGTTAAAAATGTAATTAAAGAAGAAGAGGCGTCTTTCTTAAGAACGTTGGATCAAGGTTTACATTTGTTGGATTCTGTGATCGAAAAAACAGATGGTAAAATCGTTGAAGGAGCAAAAGCGTTTGAATTGTATGATACTTTTGGATTTCCTATTGATTTAACAGCATTGATTTTACGTGAGAAAGGATATGATTTAGACGAAGCTGGTTTCGATGCTGCTATGAAAGCACAAAAAGATCGTTCGCGTGCAGCGTCTGAAATTTCTAAAGACGACTGGAATGTGTTGATCGAAGGAAATGTTGAAACTTTTGAAGGTTACGATAAGGTTGAAAACGAGGTGAAAATCACACGTATTCGTAAAGTAGAATCTAAAAAAGATGGTACGTTGTATCAGATTGTTTTAGATCATACGCCGTTTTATGCAGAAGGTGGAGGTCAGGTTGGCGATAAAGGTGTTTTGGTATCAGCAAATGAAACCATTGAAATCATCGATACTAAAAAAGAAAACAATCTTATTTTGCATTTTACTAAACAGTTGCCAGAGAATTTACAGGCAGTTTTCGTAGCAAAAGTCAATACCGATTTACGCGGAAAATCATCTAAAAACCACTCGGCAACCCATTTGTTACATCAGGCATTGCGTACTGTTTTAGGAACGCACGTAGAACAAAAAGGATCGTTGGTTGCACCGAATTATTTACGTTTCGATTTTTCTCATTTCGCAAAAGTTACCGATGAGGAATTACAGCAGGTTGAAGCTTTTGTAAACGCACGTATTCAGGAACAATTGCCTTTAATCGAGCGTAGAGATATTCCGTTTAAACAGGCGATAGAAGAAGGCGTAATGGCGTTGTTTGGCGAAAAATACGGCGACACTGTTCGTGCAATTAAGTTTGGTAATTCTATGGAATTGTGTGGTGGTATTCATGTACAAAACACAGCCGATATTTGGGCGTTTAAAATTGTTTCCGAAAGCGCTGTTGCTGCGGGTATCCGTCGTATTGAAGCGATAACGGGCGATGCTGTTCAAGATTTTTACAACAATCAGGAAGCTACTTTGAAAGAAATTAAAGAAGCCTTGAAAAATCCGCAGGATACCATGAAAGCGGTACAATCGTTACAAGACGAAAATACCAAGCTTAAAAAGCAGTTAGATCAATTATTGAAAGAAAAAGCAAAAGGTTTAAAAGGCGATTTGTTGAAGAATGTTCAAGAAATAAACGGAGTGAAATTTTTAGCAAAACAGGTGGATTTAGATGCAAACGGAGCCAAAGATTTAGCGTACGAAATTGGCGGAACAGCAAACAATTTCTTTATTTTGTTTGGAACAGTTACCGATGATAAACCAATGTTAACAGCGTATGTTTCAAAAGAAATTACAGAAACCAAAGGTTTAAATGCCGGACAAATTGTTCGTGAATTAGGTAAATACATTCAAGGCGGCGGCGGCGGACAAGCGTTTTTTGCTACAGCTGGTGGTAAAAACCCTGCAGGTATTGCTGAAGCAGTTGCAAATGCTGTGAATTTTGTAAAATAATAACATGATTGAGGTTTTAAAAGAAACTTATGGCGATTTCCATGATGCTCTAATTACTGAAATTAGGTATAAAACGAATTTTAATTATCATAATAATCAAGATAGTGGTGTTAATCAAGTAGAGCTTTTTATTAGCTGTTTTAATCTGATAAATAATTTTAAAAGAGAACTTATTAAAATTACTTTTTTTGATGTTTCAGTTTTTAAATTCGGTGCATACGAAGGAATGGTAAGTTCAGCTCTTTTAAAGAACGAAAATGATTTAATTATTTTTGACTTTTTTCCAAGTATTTATCATGATCATTTGGAAGAAGATTTAAATTCAGATTGTATTATTAAATGTAAAAAAGTTTATTATTCTGTTATAGAAAATAGATTATAAATAACATTAACAAAAAAGAGGAAAGTTAACTTTCCTCTTTTTCTTTTTACATCAAATTCGTAACTTTAAAATAAATTTTCAGTAAAAATACATCAAGGTTAAAAACAGGTAAAACGATTGTAAATAAAGACTTTACAATCGTTTTTTGATTTTTTGGTAACGAAATAAAAAGCATTAAAAAGCAACGATTAGCAAAAGTAAGGTTACTAAAACGTTACTTTTAATCACTAATAAATATTAGTTCAAGTTGTTGTTTTTCAGTGTATTGCTTTGTTTTTCATATTGTTCTCTAACTCTTATAAGTTTAATTTTATTCTTAAGAATTATGAGTATGGAAATGAAAAAAAAATCAACATTTAAGGTATTGTTTTATCTTAAAAAGAATGCCCCGAAGAAAAACGGAAAGGTTGCGATTATGTGTAGGATTACCGTAAACGGCAACCAGTCTGCCTTCAGTACCAAGTTAGATATTTCCTCAGCAAATTGGGATCTGAAGTACGGCAGGGTTTTAGGAAAAAGTAGAGAAGCCCAAGACTTAAACTGTAAGCTTGATAAAATACGTTTTGGTATCGAGGAATGCTATTCCAAAATTCTAAAAAACGAAGGAACTGTAAACAGCTCAAAACTTAAAAATACTTTTCTGGGTATGGCTAGTGATGAACTCACTTTTTTCAAGTTCTATGAGAATTTTTTGTTAGACTTTGAGAAAAAAGTTAACAACGGACTTCGTGTTAATGGTACACTTAATAAATATAAGATACTTTTAACGCACCTAAGAAATTTTGCACTGATCAGATACGGTTACTCGGATTTATCGTTTAACGATCTTACTTCGGATTGTGTGCAGGAATTTGACTACTACCTGCGTGATGATCAAAACTTAAATCATAATACCATATGGCTATATATGATTGCATTTACGACAATTTGCCGATTGGCAATAAGCAGAAAGCATCTTGCGTCCAATCCGTTCAGGGAATACAAGAATATCAAGAAAGACAAAGACAGAGGTTATCTGTTACGAAGCGAGTTGGAGCAGCTTGTATCATTCAACTGTGAAAAAAAGAATGACGAGTTTGTTAAAGACCTCTTTGTTTTTAGTTGTTTTACAGGGCTTTCTTATTCTGATATCAAAGGTCTTACAAATAGTAATATTCAAGAATTCTTTGATGGTAACCAATGGATTATTGTTCGTAGAAAAAAAACTGCTACATCATCAAACGTAATGTTGTTGGATATTCCTAAAATGATAATTACAAAATATGAAGGATTGTCAAAAGATGGAAAAGTATTTTCTGTACCTTCAAATACTACCTGCAATGACAGCTTAGATCGGATATCAAAATTAATTGACTGCCTGAAAGAAAAGAAAATAACCTTTCATTTGGCACGGCATACGTTTGCAACCCTTTTTTTGAGTGAAGGTGTTCCATTGGAAAGTTTGAGCAAAATGTTAGGGCATAGAAATATTGCTACAACACAGATTTATGCTAAGATACTAAACGAGAAAGTTGGAAAGGACATGCGAAAAGTTTCGCACAAGTTTAAAGAAATGGAGAGTTCGTTTGTGTCGAAAATCTAGCATTAAAATAGTTAAATAGAATATCCTCGCAAAAAATAAATAAGGCTCAACTAATCAGTTGAGCCTTATTTTAAATTATATATTACTTATTTATTAATTTTTCAAGCTTTGCCATCATTTCGTCTTTCTCTTTCAACATACGCTCATACAATGCAATTTTTTCGTCATATAGCTGTACGATTTTATCAACGCTATTGAAAGACGGTTGGTAGCTAAATCCAGAAGCAACTGCATTATCCTTAAAATCCTGAAATGAATAAGTATTTGCAATAATATTAACAGCCTGCTCTTCATCAAAATTCTGGATAGCTTCAACAGGAATTTTCAATATGTTTGAAATCTGCTTAAGTAAATCATCTTCAATTATGTCCTTTTGCTCCAATAAAGAAATTTTCTTCTGATTCCAATCATCTCCAAGATCAAACGCTAATCCTTCTTGTTTAATTCCAAGCATTTCTCTAAAGCGTTTAACATTCCTTCCCTGATGTATTTTCTGTTCCATAAGTTGTACTATTTTTTGAAGGTTCAAAGATAAAACCATTCGGTTTAAAAAGTCTGAATTTCAAAGATAAAAAATATACTCTAAAATATCCATTTTCTAAGATATTATATCCTCATCACGAATAGATTATTCCTTCCGATCAATAGATCTTAGATGGATAATATTAAATCTTATCACTATGAAAAAGAATAAAATATCCTTTGAAACAAGATTTTGGGCAGGGTTTACTACAAATAGTCCCTTTGAGGCATTTGATGCCGTTTTCGACTTTGCACATCTTGACTATTATAAGCAAAATTTAAGTGAAGCAGTGCTTTACTGCTATAAGAGAAAAGTTTACAAACAGGACAAGCCATGCAATGTTTTTGTCTTTTACAGTGCTTTAAGAACTTTTATCAAAGCCTGTCACTTTCTTAATGGGAAGAGTAAAAAATGGAAGGTAAAAGATTGTTCCCGATCGGAAACAGTATTTCATTTTTCGTCCCTTACGAAAGAAGAATATGATAATCCTTTTTTGGTGCTTCAAAGTGTATTTGAAGAGAAGACACTACAAGACTTTGAATTTTTCTTAGCTGAAATTACACAACTTTCATTGTCTCCAGATTGTGGAGATCCTGATTATGAACTAACGACATCTTATATTCAGTTAATTAAAATGCTTGATGCAGGTGGGCTTAGAGAACGAGGTATTGAAAAAATCAAAAGGCATAAGGAATTTTTTGAATAATATATCCATTTACGGAATAGAATATCCTTCTGCATATTTCCAACTTTACTAAAGCTAAATTTTACGATATGAAAAACGATGAAAATATTAAAAGAGAGAACAGAGTTTTGAAATCTCTAGAGCAAGCAAAGAAAGCATTGAAAATGTTGATGCAAGATTCAGAAAAGTCTCAACTCGAAGATGGGATTCTAGAACTGATACGAAAATTGAAAAATCCTAAGATTAACATATTGTTGGATACATACCCTGAACTTTTGCAGGATTACGAGTTAAAAGAATTGCTATCAGGTAAACTTCAAATTCCCAATGCTCAAGCAGATGATGTAAAGACGGCTGGGCTTTTATCCTGTCTTCATTTACTGATACATTTTTGTTATAAAATGGAAGAAACTCCAAATTTTAAGGATGATTGCATTGGAAGTCTCAAATATGTTTTAAGCTCAATTAGTTTAGACAAGTTTAAGAACGACCTCCTTACCATCATCTTATCAGTGGTAGGAATAGATTATTACGAAAAGTTTCAACTTAAAATTCGAGATGGCAATTTAAACTTTGAAGACATTCTTAATCTTCAAAATAATTCAGAATTAAAAGAACATTTTGACCTAATGGCTTGGTTTGCGTTAGTCCGAATTTTTTTAGAATCTGTTTATATCAACTACACAATTTCTAGTCACAATTAATAATTATACAATATGAAAAGTCTAAAAAAAACTACATTTCCAGAATTGGAAAATGAATTTCTGGAAGATGTTCTAAGGCAATTAGTAAATCAGTATAATATCGTTCAAATGTTTTTTACGAGAAACACACACGCTGTGTTTTCATATCTGATTATTCACATCGATCAAAACAGTAATGTAGATCAGTTACAGCAAAACAAATGGATTCAAAAAGTTAAAAACCTTTATAAGATTGATGTATACATTGTTAGTTCTGTAAAGCTACATCACCGATATTCTTTAGGAGATCCGTTTATTGAATTTTACTGTCATCAATCAAAAATGATCTATCAGAATGAAGAAATGAAAGATGCGTTCGTTATGCCAAGAAACTGGAAAAAAATCAAGAAAAAATTTAATACCTATGAAGGAAATTTTTACCGCGACCATGACATCTATCAATCCCAGATTAAAACTCTAATTTCAGAGGGATGTTCTAATCATGTTTTTACATTTTATGGTAGGTTAATGGAATATAATATTAGCTATTTGGAAGAGCTTTATTCCGGAAGAAGTTTAGATGTAATTAATTTAGATGAGAGAATCACTCGACTAACAGAATATATTCCCGAGATCCAAAAATACTTTGTAAAAAACAGCCAAAACAAGTACTACCTTACTGAATTGATTATACAAGCAAAAGAAGCAACTACGCAAGATGACGCAATATATAAAAGTGAATTTTACGAAGCGATATCTATTGCTGAACAGAATCTTTATAATCTGGTTGAAAAACGATTGGAGGAATTAAAGAAATGGATAAGGAAATATTTGTCGAAAACAAATAGTATTCTTAATGAAATAGATGAAAAAATTAAATGCCCGATTCTTGAAATGACTATTGAAACTGTTTTGAAGTCAACTGATACAGAACAGATTTATTTATTCCATGAAAATAAATATGACGATAAAACGACCTATTATTTAATGCTGATAGCAAACGGTGTTGGTAATGAAAAGTTAAGTTCAATTACCCAATCCCTTAAAAGCAAAGTGGAAGGAAAAATTGAATTTGTCTTAATAAGCCACAGCCGTTCTTGGATACAGACAAATCTTTATAAGCATCAAAGTTTCTTTACTCGAAATTTACAGCAAGAATTCCTTTTATATTCATCAGATGAAAATCATCCTGCATTTCATTGGGAAGTTCCACATCAACCTTATCATTCTGATCTATATTTCTATTACAGATCAACAAAAGACGTAGCTATGCAGTTCTCTTCGATAGTGAATAATTCTACAACAAATTTTCAAGGCTTAGATTCAATTTTTGCATTGTTTTTTCTGTCTTTTTGCAGAACATATATTTTCGTCAAAACGTATTACCTACCTCATCATCTGTGTGCCAAATCACTATGGCAGTTATGTTTGTATGCAGATATAACCATACGAAAACATGAATACTTGATAGAACATTTTTGGACAGATTTCTTTCCTTATGTCAATAAACATATGACTTCACACCATAGCCTTTCATCCCTTAATGGAGAAAAGGTGCTTCAAATGAACATAATTGTTGAAAAATTTATGAAGGAATTACGTGATTTGGTGGTTGAAAGTAGATTATTAAACTTTGAGGACTGTTAAACATGTTGGTAAATATTTATTGGAAATAAGCATCATACAAAAACTTGAAAAAATTACTGTAGGGGAGTTAAATGACAAGTTAGAGACGGAATAAAAGTATCATGTTGATTGTAATAGCGTGGGAAATCATAGGTTTAACAAAAAGTTTATAAGTATAAAATTTCTTAATTCTTGACTCAATGTAGTCTGCTCTTTTTTTTAGTATAAATTAAATATATAATAAATCCTGCCCACTTTGCATCTATAATACATTTT
Source organism: Myroides sp. (assembly GCA_036643355.1). GTDB lineage: Bacteria > Bacteroidota > Bacteroidia > Flavobacteriales > Flavobacteriaceae > Flavobacterium. The sequence goes on along the minus strand of JAVXSC010000017.1, from coordinate 17,558 downwards.
TTACTACATTTATGTTTTACACTAAATTAAGTACATTATGATAAAAGTTGACAAAAACGTTAAGTCCATTCATTATTCAAAGAGAGTAACTTGTGATTTGATTATTGGAAAAAAATATTATTATTCAGAAGGAAACAATATTGCAAAAGAATGTACATTAGTTGCTATATACTCCGAAATGAACAAAGTAGCAATTAAACCCAAAAATGGGTTGCAAAAGATCCGATTTACTGATGAAATTGGTGAAACACCAGAACAAGCAATTATTAACACTATGACTAGCTAAAATATCAAGGAAAAGTCTTCATCTATATTTAATATAACTAATGATACTGTGTAAGTAGGCAATTAGATTCAATTTTTATTTATAACATCATTATTATAGTATGGTTTAGTATGGTTTTGTATGCTTTTTAATTGTTTTTTTTATATTTATATTGATGATATAAAAACTCCACACAGGTGCTTTCTTTACTACATTTAAAACAAAACAATGAACATCGAAGAAATATTAGATACCTTCCATATTGATGATTTGGAAAGTAGAGAGAAAGTAAAATTTATTATCAATAATGATACTTTTGCATCGAATAAGATACTTTTTGGTTACAATCTTAATACTGTAAGAGATTTGTATAAGGATACAAAAGATGCTACAAATGGTAGTAAAGATGATGGTACATTATTTATAGAAAAAATATATCTAAATTTATGTACGCTAGGAATATTAATAGATAAAGGTAGTGGTGAAACAGAACAAGGGATTGTTTATGATTTTAATGCAATATGTACAATATCAAGAAATATAGCAGAAACAATTGCACAATTTAATGTCATTTTTACAAAATCAAAAAATGAAGATGAAGTAAAGTTTAACCTCTTACTATTAAAATATAGTTATACTTTTCAACGTTTCAAATTATTTGATGACAAACAAGAATCAAATCAACCATATAAATTGCCAGCGAAAAAAGAACTTGAGATTATCGATAACGAAATAATAACACATAAAATATTTAAACCAAATTTTAAATATAAACAGGTACATAAATTTAACTATGTTCAGAATGGTAGATTTTATTCGTCTTCACTTTCAGATTTGATTGATGGAATAATTAGTGAATATAAAATTTTTAGTGACTACAAACCAAAGTTTTACAAATTTCTGTCAAACGAATCACACACAACTATTGGTGTTTTAGATTACTTTAAATATTTTCCTACTGCCGAAAGAGTAGAAAATGGAATAAATAGGGTGATAGATATTGTTTTTCAATACCTCAAGTGCTTATATGCTTCTATGTCCAAATATTATAATGTTGAAGGAAACCGACATTTTGTTTTGCTTCAAGTAATTTATCACATAAAAAATAAAAAAGATATAGTGGGATAAATTTAATAACAACGATAATATGTAAAGCTTCATTACCGCTTTACAATATCTAATGTAGTTAATTTATCAAGTTATTCTTAATGGTCTAGCGTCGATAGTTATCTTCCAATACTTTCACAATATCGCTTTCACGGTATAGGATTTTACGTTCGAGCTTGATAAAAGGTATGAGTTTATCATCCCTGTATTGTTGCAACGTCCGTTTGCTGATGTGCAACATCTCGCAGACTTGCTCACCTGTCAAGTAGATTTCCCCTTGTAATAGAGGGTGGAAATGCTCCCTGATATAAAGCAGTTCATTTTTGATGCTTACCACAGTGTCAAGTAGTTTAAGTATATCTTCGTTAGAATTTCCTATCTGTTTCATTTTTCTTTTGCTTTTTTAGTGGTTGATCTACCTGCATAAGTGATTCCACTTCAGATAGTCTGAAGTAAGTTTTTCGATTAATTTGTGTTGATCCAAGAATTCCTTTTGATCTATACGTCTGCAATGTCCGCTTACTTATATTTAGCAGTTGGCAGGTTTCCTGTTGGTCAAGCCATTTTGTAGCTTGTTGCAGTGCTTTGTAAGGTGTAGTGATTTCCGATATTAGATTACAAACTTCTTTAACTTGCTTATTCAATGTTTTTAAAATCTGAATGTCTAAAACTGTTATTTCCATAGTTGATCAATTTAGACATCGAAAATATACAGTTATTATACGAGGCTTTCAAATGTTGTACTGGTAGGTTACATTTGGCTTTCAATTACCTAATACTAAATTATTGTACCAACTTTACTTATCTGTTAATTGCATTACTCGTTTTAAACTTAAATTTTGATTAGTTAGTCTGTATAGTTTGAGTTATTCTTCATTGTTGAAGTTTTTGAATATGATGTTTTTAAAAGTATTAGCTAATTGACACTTTAATCGTCAAAACACTTTAATTTTCCTTCCTTACTTCCGCGCACATTAAAGAGTTTTGTGCCGATAAAGGAAAGCATACCAAAAACACTCTGCTCTCAATCCTTACGTGTTTTTTGTATCCTTTCTTTGATTGGAATGGATTAAAAAAAGAACAAAAAGGTAGCAAATGTAAGACGGACAGCCACCGCAACCAGAAGACTACGGCATAATGGCAGGCAATAAAGTTGGCTTCACCGAGTTATTGTGTTGCCCTGCCACCCTTCGGGACTTATTCCGTTTCCTTTTGGTTTTTCAGCCTGTCCGCCTTGTTTGAATGGCTTTCTTTTTTTCTGTTTTTTTCTTTTGGAAACAATTTCAAGAGAGAGAAACGCACACCCACCAGCCTATCGTTATCAGAACAACGGTTTGTGTTTCTCGTTATAAATTTCCTTAATCAACTCCCCGAACTCCTGAAAATGGTATTCGATAATATTATCCAGATACGCATAAATCGTGAGCTTGTCGATGCCCATAATGTTTGTAAGCCTGTTGAACATTTCGTGGTGTTCTTGCCGTACATAGACCGATTTGCCCCTGCTTGCAATCCTGTTTGGAATTTTAAAGAACTCTACGCAATAATCCTCTTTCGTCAGCTTCTTTGGTTTGGAGGTGCTTTTTTTAGGGTTGTTTGCTGACGGTCTTGTACGCTCCACTTCAATTTCAGCAGGTTTTTCTCCTGCCATTACACGCATAATAGCTTCTTCATCTACTTCGGGTTTGGCAAAGTCTTTCCGATGTGTTACTTCTTGTTGCTGGGTCAAAGGCTGTTTCTTTTCACCGTCAAGAAAATTTTCTAAAAAAAAATCCTCTTTTTCGGGTTGCTGATTTTTGTTTTCTTCATGTATCATATCTCTTAATTTTATATTATATCCAATTAGTTGTTTGGCTAGCTAAGCAGTCAGTTGTATGTACGATTGCACCTATGTAACAACCTATCTACCTATGCACCTTCATACCCTTAATTAGCTGTTTCGTTAACTAAAAAAGTGTGTAATTCGTCTGCATTCAATCACACAGATTTGCTGTCGGGATTTATGCCGATTGGCTACATAGTTAAAGTTATAACCAATCAGCCAGCTAACCATATACAAAGGAAATAAAAGCAGTCCCAATCTGCTTTAAGGTGGTATTCAGTGGCATCATTTGGCGTTCATTGTCATTGTTGTAAATAGCTGTTATTCAAATAGTCTTACCGAAATTTGTAATAGAAACGATGGGTTTTCCCTGCTAACTACAATCCGTTTGCAAAACGGATTTTTCTGAACCCTTGTTCAGAGCAAGTTATCTCTTGAGGTCCTCGAAATAAATTTCGGCATCTCAAAAGCACTTGCCCTTGCAGGAGGCTGGAAACGGCTCCGAAGTCGACCGTTTATTAAAAATTAAAAATGGATTATTATGGAAGAGAAAAACAGAAAACAGATTAGGAAAACAGGAAGAAAACCAAAGATTGACCCTGCGGTTAATCGGTATTCTATCAACCTGAATGCAGAGGACAATGCTAAATTTCTTGCCCTTTTTGACCAGTCAGAAATGAAAGTAATTGCTCATTTTATTACAGCTTGCATTTTTCAGAAGACAGTAAAGACCGTAAAAATTGATATCGATGCGGTAGAATACCACACAGGATTGACCAAATTTTTCGGTCAGTTTCGGGGAATAGCAACCAATTATAATCAGATTGTAAGGTTATTGAATACTAATTTTTCAGAGAAAAAGGCATCTGCATACCTCTACAAATTGGAGAAAGAAACCATTGAATTGGTAAAAGTTACTAAAGAAGTTATCCGTTTGACACAGGAATTTGAAGAGAAGTATCTGAAAAAAGAATAAAGTTATGATTGCAAAAATCGGAAAAGGAAGCAATATGTACGGAGCGATTTTCTACAATCAACACAAAGTGGACAATGAAAACGGAGCGGTTTTATTACTGAACAAGATACCCGACACGGTGGACGGCAGGTATTCTGTAGCCTATTTTAATAAATGCTTTGAGCCGTACATGTCTGCAAATATTAAAACTGAAAAGACGGTACGGCATATATCGCTGAACCCAGATCCTGCGGATAAGGTCAGCGATGAACAGTTTGCCGAAATAGCACAGGAGTATATGGAGCGTATGGGCTATGGCAATCAGCCATTTATTGTTTTCAAGCATACGGATATTGACCGAACACATATCCATATCGTTTCAACCTGCGTAGGTATAGACGGAAAGAAAATCCCAGATGAGTACGACCACCCAAGGTCAATGGCAATATGTAGGGATTTGGAAAAGAAATACAGCCTTAAACAAGCAACAGAAATAGAACAAAAGCAGAATGATAAGATTTTTAAACCTGTAAATTATCAAAGTGGTGATATCAAAAGCCAAATAGCTTCGGTTGTTAGACACCTACCAAAGTATTACAGTTTTTCGACTATGGGAAGCTATAATGCGTTATTGTCACTTTTCAATATCACCGTAGAAGAAGTAAAAGGTGAGCGGGATGGTCAGACCGTAAACGGTTTGGTGTATGTGGCATTGGATGAAAACGGAAAAAAGGCAAGCAATCCGTTCAAAGCATCACTTTTTGGAAAAGATGCAGGGGGTTCACAGCTTCAAAAACATTTTGAACAGTCCAAAGAGAAAATGAAAACCATGCCTGTAAGGTCTGTTCTGAAAAATATGGTGGAGCTTGCCATACATACCACGAGCAACGAAACAGATTTTAAAAAGCAGTTGACCGGGCAGGGTATTAATACGGTTGTAAGACTCAATAGTGAAAGACGAATTTACGGTATGACCTTTATTGACCACGAAAGCCGTAGCGTTTGGAACGGATCACAATTAGACAAAAACTTGTCTGCAAATGTTTTTAACGATTGGTGGAACAACGGAAACAAACCCGAATTGAAGATACAGCCCAGCCTAGTATCCAAAGCAAATGAAATAGACAGCCTACCAACAAAGGACCTCTTTGAATTTATCTCGCAGGAGCATTCTCAAAATGCTGATTTGGGATTGTTTAGCCTGTTATCGGATGCACAAGGCGAGGATTACGAAGAAGAACAGTTTGCTAATCGGATGAAGAAGAAAAAAAATTACCCTAGATAACAAAGTTCAGAGCCAATCTTATTGTTGCAGCTAAAATCCTCAGCAGGATTGTGCAATTAAAACTTCTAACTTTGATTTCATAACCTAACTAAAGGAGAAACGACTTTACCAATCGATGTGTTCGAAGCCCTAGCATAAATTTGTGTAGTAGGAATATCGTTATGTCCTAAAAGCTTTTGGATAAGACTAATGTCTGTACTAAATCCCAAGGGATGTGTTGTATAGCTGTACCTCAAAAAGGAAGTATTTTGGCAGATTTACATATCTGTCCTTTTTGCCGTTGCCGCTGTGAGCGAGCACCTTTACATTCTGACTGTCCACGTCTTCAATTTTCAGGTTCACGATTTCGCTCACATGCAGGCCCATTCCGTAACAGAGTTACAAGATAAGCCGGTGTTCGGTATTTTTGGTTACTGAAAAAAGCTTTTTTACACTCAAATGTTCAGTGGTTTTAGTAAAACCAAAGGTTTTTTGGAGCGTAGAATTTCAAGAAAATTTTTTTTATGATGCAAAACTTTTTCGTAGTAGAACTTTATGGCATTTATTCTGCTGTGGATTTGGTTTCGGAAAGTTTCAGTTCTTTGAAACAATATAAGAAATAACTTTGCAGTGTTTCCTACAAAAGTACCTTTACAGGAAAATCTGTAAGCAAATTGTGCAAACTCAATGGAATATGTCGAATAGTATTCGGCGATAAGCTCTTGAGAGTAAATATGTTTTGGTATTTTGAAACTCGGGCAATGTGGATTCAGATATTTTGCAAAGCACACCTTTTCTCATAATATCGAGCTTAATAGCGCATTTCTGTTATGCAGATTATCAACCAAGTCAAGCTTTTCCCAAGTGCGATCAATGTGCTTTGGTGTGTGTTGTTATTTCAATTAAGAGTTTATCATAATTAAATTTTAACTAATACTTTCTTTCCCGATGTGATCCTAAAGTAATTTTAAAAAGGGGGACTAAATTTTGGGTTCGTATTTTGAGGATCCAGATGGTTTCGAATTTTGAATATCTGCAAATATATAAAAGCATAAGTTACTGACATATTGATAGATGTTTAATTTGTATGTTTATTAAAACTTTCGCATATTTGTTGGATGTGGCGAAAGGAGCGTAAGCAGTTTCGCTGCATCGGCGCAATTTTACGACAACGAAAATCTTCAAAAGATGAACAACACTTCCAGAATTGAAATAATAAAAAAATTAGGAATTACAGATGATGAAATTAATCAATTTGGAGATGTTTTCTTAATTAACTATCTAAAATTTCATCACCAAAAGTACTATGGAGAATCTTCAATTTTATTTCTTGGTTTTACTGAAGAAGAAATTGAACTATTAAAAAAAACTGCAACTTTATTCAATCTAAAAGTCAAAATGAAAGTTTCTCCTAACCTAAATTTTGTTTGTGTTAAAAATGATTTTAAAAATGAAAAGCGAATTAACAAATCAAAAGAAAATGGAGCTATAATTTTAACTGAGAGTGAATATTTAGAACTATTTAATGAAAATGAATATAACATTTATGAAAATGAATTAATATTTCCAACATCAGTTGAAGAAGATTTAAGAATCGTAAAGCCTTTGAGTAACTTCAATGAAAATGTAGAAGTAGAAAGTTTTTCATTTTCAAACGAAGAAAAATACTCAACTAATTTATTTAAGCAAACTTGTAATTGTAACGAATTTATTCAAAGTAATAAAAGTAAATATGAAAAAGGTGATTTAAGAAGATTTTGTAAACATCTACTTTTAGAATATAAGCAAACTTTTACTCCAAGAAAATTATCCGATATAAAAGATTTTTTAATTGATAATGTACAATCTTTAAAAAGCAACTTCAAAAAAATAAATATCGAAAATGTAACTTTACCTATTTACTTTTCATATAATAATAACAATGAATGGTGTGACATTTATTTTCCATTAAAAGATTCATACAAAAAATACAGTTACAATCATTTAGAAGAAAGATTCTCGTATGACGATAAACCACACGGTTATGTTCCTGCTTTGAGAACCGAACTCAATAAAATTTTTGGAATTAAAAAACCACCAAGCAAAATCAAAAAAAATCAAAAAAAATCAATACCTAATCAAAACAAAGGCTGCGCCTCTGTTTTATTAATGCTTACTTGTATGGTTTGTTGTATTATATTCTTTATCATTAATTAAAAATAAGTCTGTAAATGGATAAACTTTTAAATATCACTTTAACACATGAGTTTTATAGAAGCTCTAAATCATTTGAAAATTTTTGCAATCAAGCTGTTTATCTCAAATCAAATCCATCAAAAAGCGAGCGAATTGATTGTTATAATTCTTATGTAGATTTTCTTTCCCATCTATATGAATTTTATTTATCCTTTATAAAAAATGAAATGAAAAGCAATAAGTTAAAAACTTATGAAATACATGAACTAAATAACGATATGAAAGAATATGAAAAACACGACATAATTCTCAATAATGAATTAAAAAAGCTAGTAAGAAATAGAAAAGATAGGATAGTTAATGGTTTCAAAGATAATTTAACAATGACAATAGATTTTTATAATCTAAAATTTCCTGAAAAGTTTGCTGAACATTTTAGATACATTAGAAACAGAAGAAATCATACTGATTTTAGAAGAGCATCTGATAATCATGATATTTCACTAAAAGATTTTTTCAAATTATATCATAGTTATATACTAATTATGTATCATGAAACGAAATGGCTTTGGAATGTTGATATAGAAAAATATGAATGGAATGGAATTGAAGAATTTGCAACAGAAATTTTGAAATAAGAACTGCTTAAAACAGGCGTTTGGCGTAATTGCGAATTTTGTAGTAAGCTCATATTTAGATTTCGTAAGAAATATTATCTTTAAAAGAAAATAATCAGTTCCGAACCTCGTAACTGATGCCGGAACGTTAGCAGTAACTTTGACAAAAAAATCGAAATTTAGTTAAATAAATATATATGAAAGCAACTCCTTTATCAATCGTTTTGCAATGGTTTGAATCATTAGACGAAGAAATCCAAGACGAATTATTGTCTTTATGTATGTTATTTCATTATGATGATGATATTAAAAACGCATATTTAAGTGATGAAAAAATAAAAAAAATAAAAAATTACCTAAACGATTATTCATTATCTAACAATGAAATAATTACAAGGACACTTTTTATTACACGGTTATTCGATTATGCTTTTAATGGTAGAGATAATGAAGAAGATTGGGACAAATCAATGGATAGAAATCTTGACGCACGAAATAAACTAGTTGAACAAGGTCATTCAGGAGATTTTATCGATAATGCTTTAAAAAATTGGCAACATAGAAAATATTTGTGGATTAAGTTAGCTTCTGAGTGGGAATTAATTAAAACTGAAAATTTAGAAATTTCAGAATTAAACAAGTGGTGGATGTATAATCTAAAATAAAAGCAACTTCTAACAGCTAGTAAGCATAATCGGAAATTAGGCTTATATTAAAAGTAGTTTTGTATTTGCAAAAATGGTGATTAACTGATGATCTTTTTTTTCAAGTTTGGCGACGGTCAAAGCGGCACTGAGAATTTCTTGACAAGTACAAATTGAATTGAAACGATAAAAGTAATAGACGTTTATTGGTATGTCACGCATAATGACTAATTTATTGTTTGTCCAGCAATTTTAGAAAGCAAGTTATTGCAAAAACATTTAGACATTTATGGACGACTTATGACAAACTTCAAAAAAGGAAAATGGATAGAAACTTGCTAAACATGAAATTAGCAATAGGCGGGCTGAACGGTCTCGTATCAACGGAAGTTTTAAATTCAACATTTGTGCTTTGTATGAACATTAGTACAAAAAATCCTGATCATCACCAATACTTGGTACATTCTAAATTTTCATCACTTTCAATCATTTTGGTATGTAATATATTCTTTTGTATATTTGCTTTGAGCTAACGGAAATATGTTGAGAAACAAAGCAATAGGCACCGTTACCAAATCGTTACCTGACTTTTTTGATAATCTTTATAAAAGCTTAGTATTCAATCGATACTGCTTCTTCCTGAAAACTTTAAAATAAAAATTCAAGTTATGAGATATGTAGTAATTGTAGCATACCGGGTTTTTCCCGATAAAAGAGACTCGTTTTTTAATTTGGTTCGAAAAGAAGCCGATGCTTTGGTACAAAACGAATTGGGAACTTTGCATGTAACCAACATGATTGATCAGATCGATCCGAATAAATTTTTAAACCTAAAAATATTCGAATCTAAAGAAGCGTACGAAGAACATAAAAACGGAATTATTTTAAAAGCTTTTTTACAAGAAGCCGACGAAATGGTTATCGAAGGTCCAAACGTGATTTTTGAAGGTATTCACATGTATTCGTGCGATGATTATACGCTGGAACAAAAAAGCGGCGAAGATATGACGGCTTATTTTAAAAGATAGTTTGTAATTTTACAGAAAAAACATGCAGCTACAAACCATGGTTCCCGTTCAGCCGTTAAACGACAAAATTAATTACCACTCAAAAATTGTCAGTGTGGGCAGTTGTTTTGCCGTAAATATGGCGCAGCGATTTAAGCAGTATCAGTTTGTAAATACGGTGAATCCGTTGGGAATTTTGTTTCACCCGCAGGCAATTTCTAACCTTGTGCAATATGCGGTGAACAATAAGCTTTTTATGGAAACTGATGTTTTTTTGCACAACGATATATGGAGCAGTTTTCATGCGCATTCTGATTTGAACGAACTGGAACAAGAAGATATTATCGATGCATTGAATCAGCGAATTGTTGATTTTAGAATTAATATAGAAAAAGCGTCACATTTTATTGTAACGTTGGGAACTGCTTGGGTTTACCGATTCATTGAAACCAACGAAATTGTCGCAAACTGCCATAAAGTTCTACAACAAAAATTTCAGAAAGAATTATTGTCGATTGATGATTGTCAGCTGGCAATTTTTCAGATCGAAGCAGGATTACGTCAGATCAATCCAAACCTTCAAATTATTTACACCATTTCACCCGTTCGGCACATTAAAGACGGTTTTGTGGAAAATCAGCGTAGCAAAGCGCATTTAATTTCTACACTGCATCAGCATTTGCAGGAAAATCCAAGTTTGAACTATTATTTTCCTTCGTACGAAATCATGATGGATGAATTACGCGATTATCGCTTTTACGGCAAGGATATGATCCATCCAAATGAACTGGCGGTTGATTATATCTGGGAATCATTCGTCCAAAATTGTATCGATCCCGAAATTTTACCGACAATGAAAAAAGTCGATGAGGTTCAGAAAGGGTTGTCGCACCGTCCGTTTAATCCGTACACCGAAGCACATCAACAGTTTTTAGACAAACTGGCATTAAAATTGGATGATTTGCTGGAAGAATATCCATTTATGAATTTTAGATAATATGACAAAAAAAACCTTAATATTTGCCCTGATCTGTATTGCTTTGGGCAGCCTGCTCACTTTTTTTATCATGCGAAAAGTCGATAAAAAAAACGAAGTATTGCCTGATACCGAACTGATTCAACAGCAAATGAAAAACGTGAGTAAACTGGTGGTAAACGAAGCCAAAATATCTCAGATTTACAATTACAAAGACGAGAAATCGTTTATGAATTTAATGAGTTTCGATAAAAAAGCGCTGGTGGTTGTAAATGCCGATGTACAGATTATGTACGATCTGTCAAAGCTGGAATATGCTGTTGATGAGGCAAATAAAATTGTAAAAATCACGTTTATTCCGAAAGAAGAAATAAAGATAACCCCCGATATTAAGATTTACGATGTAGAAGAGTCTCGGTTCAACGCCTTTAAAGGCAACGATTACAACACCATTCAGGAAAGCGTAAAAAAACAGTTTCATGAAAAAATAATGAAATCGAACATTCAGGCAAATGCAAAAAACCGATTGGTAAGCGAATTGAGTAAGTTTTTGGTGGTAACACAATCACTAGGATGGACGCTTAAATACCAAGACGAAACCATTACAAATACCGCCGATTTTAATGAATTAATACAGTTGTAGATACGTTTTAATGACCTTAATAGCTTTTAAAAGGTTGTAAGTTTGGGTTAACAATTAAACTTATGTAAAATAAATGTGTTAATTTTTTAACAGCAATACTTTTTTTTTATACTTTAGGGGTTTAATTACAAATATTTAAAACAATTACTTTATGAAAATCAATAAACTACTATTTTTTCTACTAGCTGTATTTAGTTTAAATTCATGTGTAGAGTACGTAGATAACGGTACAAAACCAAATGGCCCTGAACTGCCAGAAGAATTAAAATTTTTAGCTGTACACAGTAATCCTAATGAAGCTAAATATATTGGTGATAAATTTGAGTTTACAGCAGCGCTAAATGGTGTTGATGTTACCAAATCAACCAAATTTAAAGTAAACGGTACTACTATACCTGGTAGTGCATATACGCCGGTTAAAACAGGTCCGCATACGGTTATTGCAACTATGGATGACTATACTGCTACCTTTAAATTTACCGTTTTAGAAGATGAAGAAGAGCCTTTACCAACTGGTAATAGAATTGAGTACGGTGGAGATTCTTATCCTGTTTCTGAAACAGTATGGATTGTAGATACCGATGCGAATGGTGACATTATGGGGTATACTGAAAATGGTGTAACTTTTACTATATGGGCAATGTTATCTACTGAATATGATTCTTCAGATAAAGTTGTTAATCAATTTTTAACTTATACTAATGTACCTATTCTAAATCCTACAACTCCTGCTTTTCCTAATGAAGCAACATCTGCGCTTATTGATGCAGGTATTGGTGGACGTGTTGTAATTAATGGAACTGAAGTTTTTAAAATAGCAGCTTCAAATTATACTATTTTATCAACAGGGAATACTGTACCTACCGGTTGGTTAGGTTTACCATCACCATGGACAGGAACGGCGAATTATACAGCTACGGCAACAGGAACAAGCAGTGGTAATTCTGCTAAATTGTTTTGGAATGGCGCTTATATGGCTGGTATGAATGATATTGCATCTAAACCTGCTAAAAAAGCTAAACTTGCTAACTTAACAAACTTAAGTGCCAAAGATCTTAAAAACTTAAAAAGTGTGAATGTTAATGATATGAAAAAATTAAAATTCGCAAAATAATAAAGTTTAAATTTAATATTTAAAAACCTCAGTGAAAGCTGAGGTTTTTTTTATGAATAACCATTATATGCTTAAATTTATAATTTAGTACCTTAGCAAGACATTCCAACAAAAAAAACATTTATAATGGCAAAATGTATACTTCTTCTAATGCTTTTTTTTATTCAGTATTCTTTTGCTCAGATTGATCCTCAAAACCAATACTACAAGAGTGGTAAACTTTATTCGAAGAGGTATTTAGATAACGATTCTTTATTTCATTTTGTTAAATACTATGAAAATGGAATTATAGAAGAGCAACTTATTTCAAAATCACAATCATTCTATGATGATTACTTAATTTCAAAAAATAAATATTACTCCAACGGTTATATAGAACAAGAGGAAACAAGAACTGATTCTTTGAATTATATAATTTATTTAAAAAAAGTATATAATGGTTATGGAAAACTTCGTGAGCTAAACAAGAATGTTTGGTATAATTACAATAAAATTGGAGATGAACGACCAAAATTACCACCTACTATTTCCAAAAAGTATTACTCTAATGGTCAGTTAGAATCTTTAATTCACGGATATGTAACAAGCCCTTTATTAGAAAAACAATTTTATAGAAACGGGCAACTTAAATACTACAAGAATGGGGAAGAAAAGGTGATAAAAGAATTTTATCCAGACAATTCTTTAAAGAGATTGGTAAATGGTGATGTATATAATATTTCTTTTGAAAACGAATTTTATGAAAATGGTATCCTAAGTAAAGAAAAATATATTAAAAACAATGTCAATATACAAAAAAACTATTATAAAAACGGAATACTGAAAACGGAAGATCATTACAGCCGTGAAAAAGGTCAATTATTGAAGACGATTTATTTTGAGGACGGATATTTAGAATATTATGAAAATGCAGAAGAACAACTAACAAAGGAATATCATCCAAATCATAAATTGAAAAGGATTGTAAACGGTAACCGCCAAAATCCCGATTTAGAAAAGACTTTTTATGAAAACGGCAACCTTCGATATGAAAAATATAAGGAAAATGAGATTACCATAAAAAAGTACTACCACGAAAATAGCCAATTATCAAATGAAAATCATAATAGAAACGAAGAAGCAATATTGTATAAAAATTACTATCCATCGGGACAGTTAAGTGCATCTTACGAAAATGTAGAGGAAAAAATTCGAAAAGAATTCTATGAAGATGGAACTCTTAAAAAGTTGACAAAAGGCGACGGAAACAATCCTGATTTTGAACAAGAGTTTTATGAAGACGGCATCATTAAAAAAGAAAAAATTAAATCCGAAAAAGGTACAACAATTTATAAAAACTATCATCCAAACGGTCAACTTTCATATTATGACAATGAAGATGAACGTGTGAAAACACAGTTTTTTGAAAACGGTAGTATTAAATCTGAAAATTACTTTGATAAGTATGATTATGTTTATAAAGTATACGATGAACAACAAAATGTTATAAACACAAACATCAATTTATTAAAGTATCCGAAAACCGTTAGTCAAGATCCAAACTATGATTTTGAACAGAAGCTTGCCAATGGACTCACTATCGTAGAAAAAAACGATAAATATGGAATCTTGAATAAAAAAGGAAAAGTAACCGTTCCTGTAGAATATGACTTTATTCATTTTGATGTAGAAAATACTTTTGAAATGAAATATTCAGTAGGAGAAATAAGGAAAGACGGAAAAGATGGTTTGGTAAATGATAAGGGTAAAATAATTGTTCCTCTAAAATATGATCGAATAGATATTTCAAATAGCGGAACTTATTACACGGTAAGAAAAACAAACGGTGAGTATAAATACGGTTTAATAAATAAAAACGGTACAGCAACACGAGCAAAATTTGATGGTATTAATAGTTATGAAGATATAGATTATGCCATTGCGGAACGAAATGAAAAATATGGTTTATTTAGCAACATAAATGGAAAAAAACTTGCTCCTATAATTTATGACGATATCAATGTTGTAGAATATTCCTTAAAAGAAACCGAAGATATTGAAGAAGAAATAGCTATAGTGGAACGAAAAAATAAGTACGGATTAATAAGTCTTAAAGGAAAAAAGCTTACACCTATTAAGTTCTATAAAATAGAAGATCATTTCGAATATGGTTTAGCCATTTGTACGTTTAGTTTAGTAAATCCTGTCCCTGTTCTTTCAAAAGATTGGTTAATTCGCAGTATTTACGAAACAGAAAATATGCGAGTAGGTGTCGTTAATTTAAAAGGAAAAGAGGTTCTTCCATTTAAATATAAATTGATACGGTTAGAAGGTGATAAAGATTTCTCTTATTTAAGAGTTTGGGCTTATCAAAAAGATTCTTACCTTTTTAATGAACACGAAGGAATATATAGCTTAGAAGGCAAAGAAATTGTTCCATCTGTTTTTGATCGTGCAGATCAGGTAGATGCAAAGAATAACCTTATACGTGTAGAAAAAAAGCAATTCCACGGTATGTATGATTTAAAAGGGAATGAGTTTATCCCGGCAAAATATGATCAAATTAATTACTATACCAACGAATTGTTTATGGTAAAAAAAGATGGCTTGTATGGTTTTTTAGATCATAAAGGTAAAACAATATTTTTACCACAATATACAGAAGATCAAGTGAAAACTATTGCTAATGATTTCTTTATATTAACCGATGATACAAACGAAACTTGGAAAAATGTAAAAGAGTTTCAGAAAAATTGAGATATATACTTTAGTAAACCATTAAATTACAACCACGAATATCCGAATTATCAAAGCGCCCCAAAACTTCAAACGAAAAGTTAGAATACTTTTTGCCTAAATCTTGTGTGGCAATAAACGAACACGAATTAATATTTGCCAGATCAATGATGTTGATGCCACCTGTTTTGCCTTCTTCAATAATAGTTAAAGGATCTTCTGTATCGCGAATTAAAATATCCATCCACGGCGGACATTCAAAAATACCATCGCCTAACGAATAAGCTTGCGAAAGCAACTCGGTCATTCCGTATTCCGAATGAATTTTTTCCACTCCAAAACCTTCAGCTAAAATAGTATGCAGTTCCTCGCGTATCATTTCTTTGCGCTTGCCTTTCATGCCGCCGGTTTCCATAATAATGGTGTTTTTAAGGTTGAACTTTTGCAGTTCAATTAAATCTAACAATGCATATGTAACACCAATTAACAGCACATTTTGTCCGCTGTTGTCTAATTCGACTAACTTCTTTGCAAGTTCGTTGTAATTACGAAGATAAAATCCAGAGTCGGGATGATTTGATCCCTCGATAAAATCTTTTGCCATGTAGATTAACGACGATCCTTCGCGTTCCAGATAGGAGGGAAGGAGCGCTAAAACAGCATAATCTTCAATATTTCCGTAAAATTTTGAAAACGCACTGCGAAAACTTGCTTCGTAAAAACTTAAATCGGTTACATGATGTTTAGAAGTGATCATTCCGGTAGTTCCGCTACTTGTAAAAGTTGTTTGTATTGGATCTATAGAACTTAATATATCTTTCGATTTAAAAAATTCGATTGGTAAAAAAGGAATTTCGGTAAGATGCTTTACATTCTCCGGACTTTTGTTTAACAGCAAACAGTATTTTTGATACACTTCGTTATGCTGAAACTGAAAGCGGAAAACTTTCATAGCCGTTTTGTGAAATTCTTTTGTGGTATGTATGGAAATGATGTCTTCTGGTGTAAACACGATTTTTGTTTTAAAGTACAAAATTACGAATAAAAAAAGCATCTCGGTTAGGAGATGCTTTTAATTTATATTTCAGTAAAAATTATTTGATAATAACTTTACGTGTAGCTGTTTTACCAGCTTCGTTGATTTTTGCTACATAAATACCTGCTTTTAATGTAGAAACGTTTACTTGAGAAACAGTTGTAACATCTAATACTTTTTTACCTGTTAAATCAAATAACTGTACGTTTTTATCAGCAGTACTGTTTGACGTTATGTTTAAAATATCGTTTACCGGGTTAGGGAAAATGTTTAAACCTTCGATGTTGTTTTCTTTTGTTGAAAGATGATCACCTTTTTTAAATGAAACATTATCTAAGTAAATGATTCCAGAATCACCAGTTTCTTTATAAGTTCTAAAATCTAATCTAAAATGTGTAGCTCCTATAGGTGCTGTTACAAGCATAGCTACTTGTTCCCAACCTGATGTGTCTGGCATGTATCCAGTTGGCTTTAAATCTGTTGATGCTCCAACTTCTGCATTGTTAGTGTTATCTCTCCAAATTCCCCAATGTCTAAATCTAGCGTCTGTAGATTCATCTTTATACCAATAAGTAAAAGTATACTCTTCTCCTTCCTCTACAGCAAAGTCAGAAAGTTTTAATTGTACGTTTCCTGTTCCTGCAGGAGCAGTAATTTTGGCTGATTTTGTTCCCTCTTGAAAATCGGTAGTTTCTTCTACAACAGATCCTCCGTTAGCTGGAATTACAATACTCCAAGAATTAGGTGTTCCAGTTGTCCAATTTTCAAAAGAACCATTGTCAACTAGATTTGTTTGCGCATTCGTAGCAAAAGAAGCTGCTAAAATTGTAACTAAAGTGTAAATTTTTTTCATATCTAAATTGTTTTTAAATTTTATAATGCAAAGTTAAGGTAATTTTTTAAAACCTAAAAGAGTGTATGTTACTAAATTGTTTCCATTAAAAAAGCCCGTGAAATAATCACGGGCGTATGTTTTATTTTATTACTATTTTTCTGGTAATACTGTTGTTTTTCTCGGACAGTTTTAAAATGTAAACTCCGGCTTTTAAGTTGGCTACATTTAGTTCTTTCTGATAACCATTCATTTCGGTAGTCAAAATTCGTTTGCCCAACATATCGTAAAGTTCAATTGCTTTTACAGAATTGGTTTCGGCATTAATGTATATTTTTCCGCTAGTAACCGGGTTCGGGTAAATTTGAACCTTATCTAACGTGTTT
>JAVXSC010000016.1:0-26329 GCA_036643355.1 Myroides sp. | reverse complement strand
GACATGAGCATACCTGGTAACGGTTTCGATGCATCAGACAATAACGGTGAGATCTTAATTGCAAACTGGCCAGTAGAATCTTACTATATTCCCGATGCGGTTGCTGGTTTTAAGGCAAACGGTACCAACTACCTAACTACAGCCAATGAAGGTGATGAAAAAGAATACGACGATTTTGAGGAACGCATTGCTGTAAATGCTGCGGGTTATATTTTAGACGAAACGTTGTTTCCGAATGCTTCTGTATTGAAACAACCTCATAATTTAGGAAGATTCAGAGCTACAAACCTTAATGGTGATTTGGATAACGACGGAAAATTCGAAAAAATTCGTTCTGTTGGATCGCGCTCGTTCTCTATTTTCAATGCAGATACCAAAGCAATTGTTTATGACAGTGGAGACGATTTTGAAATGTACACCGCAGCACATTATCCAACAATATTTAATGCCGATCATGAAGCAAACACTCCTAAAAGCCGAAGCAGAGCAAAAGGTCCGGAGCCAGAAGGCGTAACGGTTGCAACTATTGGCGGACAAACTTTTGCCTTTATTGCTTTAGAACGTATTGGCGGTGTAATGGTTTACAATGTAACCGACCCCAACAATGTTACCTTTACAGACTATAAAAACAACCGAAGCACATCTGCCTATTCGGGTGATTTTGGTGCAGAAGGTATCATTTATATTGACAAAGCAGACAGCCCGAACAGTAAAGGTTACGTGATTATCGCCAACGAAATAAGCGGTACACTGACTATTTATGAAGTGAATACCACCAACCTTTCAAATGATGAATTCACTCCGGTGGAAACTAAAACCTTTAACGTTTTTCCTAACCCAAGCAACGGTGGAACAGTTTATTTTAACAGAGCTGCCGATGTTACGGTTTACGATATGAACGGTCGCCAGATGTTTCAAGGTAAAAATGTACAAACATTAAATGTTGATACATACCCGGCAGGAATTTATATTGTAAAAACCAAAGAAGGTCTTGTTCAAAAATTAGTAAAGAAATAGAAAATCATATATCATTTTGTAAGAAAGGGCGGAGTAATTTCCGCTCTTTTTGTTTCTATAAAGTTTTGGATTATTTTTACGCTGAAAAGAAAATTTTATGACAAAGAAAATCTTTATAAACGGCAGCAACATATCCGATAAAAAAAGTCTGTACCAGGAAATAAACCGAGTATTTATGGCGAAGGAAGATTGGAAAATCGGAGAAAGCTTGGATGCCTTAAACGATCTATTTTACGGCGGTTTCGGATTGATTGATGGAAACGAACCTATTGAACTTACTTGGAAGAATTTCGATCATAATAAAGAATTGTTCGGATTTGATTTTACAATAGAATTTTATCAGGAAAAGCTGAAACAGCCCAAAGTATTTTCAACCAAAATCATACAGCAAAACATCAGCGATCTTGAAAACGGTAAAGGTTTAACCTATTTTGAAATGATTCTTGAAATAATTGCCGAGCACAAAAACATCACGCTGATTACTGAATAAATATTATTTAAAAGACTGTATAGACTTTATGTTAAAACATATTTTCTAGATAAGCCGTCACTTCGAGCGTAGTCGAGAAGTCATTAAGGTCTCGACTATGCTCGACCTGACCAAGACCTAATGTAAACTTTTATTAATAAGCCTAAAAAATCAAAAAAAAGCCTTAAAGCTCTCTTTTTCGTGTCATTTCCACATGTGGAATATTATCTTCCATATATTCTTCCGAAACCGTTGCAAAACCGTGTTTGTTGTAAAACCGTTGCAAATGTGCCTGCGCCGATAGGGTGATGTTTCCTGTTTTATACAGATCTTCAACTGCTTTTACGGCGTGTTCCATTAATAAATGACCGAGTTTTAATTCGCGATGTGCCAAATTAACAACCACTCTGCCAATACTGCTTTCAGGGTATTTAATTCCCGGTTCAAAAATGCGTGCATAAGCTGCCAAAACCTCATCATCCCAAACCATTACGTGATGTGCCACCTGATCTTTTCCATCTGTATCCAAATACGGGCAATCTTGTTCCACCACAAAAACCTCGTTTCGCAGGTTTAATATCTTATAAAGTTCCAATACGGTTAAATCGTCGAATTTTTTAATTTTAATGTTCATTAAAGTTTATGGTTTTAATAATTGCTTCAATCTCTAACAGCTGGTCGCGCTTGTTTTTAAACGGATTGTTAATGTATCCTTCAATAAACAAATAGCGTTTGTAATATTCGTCGCGAATGGCGTAACACACAAACGGTCCTTTTAAGTAATCGTTGGCGGTTTCCCAGCTACCAATTATTTTATAAACCGGCAGTTCCTGCATTTTTTCTTTTGTTATGGTTACATTTTTAGCAGGATCTGTAACAATATAACCAGAATCTTTAGCGGTATGCAAAAATTCTTTTCCAATGTAGTTTCTCGCCTGTGACAAATGTTGCTCAATTGATCCACTTTCGTTTTCGATTTCTGCTATCGAAAATTCGTACAAAACCAGATTCAAACTACCCGACGATAGATCTTTCTGATACCATAAAAAAGGAAATTCGTTTTTAACCTGTAAATGATACGCATCGGGAATTTTCAAGGTACAACCGAAATAATCTTTTAATTCATGCAGATCCTGATTAGAATTTCTCACCACCTCGTGCATCTGTTCGTTTAATTCAGACGATTTAAATACCGAAATAATAGAATCGGCACGTGTATTAAAAAGTTTCAGCAAATCACTGGTATTCTGGGCACGTAAAAAAAAGTAGTTCTGGGGCGTGGCATTCACACTTTTCTGTAGCAGAAATTCGTGCACGGTATTGGTAGAGAACAGCACAATGTTGCGCGCATTTTTTGCACGCGTCGTAAATATTTTAGGATCAATCTGCACCAGATCGAACTGCGGTTCGGTATCGGTACTGCCTGCAACGGGTTGCGCCAATTTATGTCTGATACTGTCGCCCAATTTTCCAATCCACAAACTGTCGTCAATCACCAAAACAATTTCGTTACGGTTACCAAACGATTTGTTCAAATTAACAGTCGCTGTTTTAGATTCTTTTGTGCAGCCAATGATAAATCCTGCAATCATCAACAAATAAAAAACGGTGTGCTTCATATTTTGTACCCTAGATTACCGTAAAATTACGCAAACCCGAACAAATTATCCCTGCAATTGAAACATAATTGTAAATTAGAAACAGGTTAGATTTTTTAAACCCGATATTTTCTGCTATTTTTAATAGTATTTTTGATAAAACTTTTGTGATGCAGATACTGGTAATTGAAGACGATAAAAGAATAAGCGACTTTTTAATTAAAGGCTTGGAAGAGAACGGATACATTGTGACGCTTTGTAAATCGGCAGAAGATGTGCTGAACGATTTTTTAAGCATACGGTTCGATCTGATTATATGTGACATTATGCTGCCCGGAATTGACGGAATACAATTGGTACAAACACTGCGTTTTAAAAAGAATTTTACACCGGTTTTAATGTTGAGTGCGTTGAATTCGGTTCAGGATAAAATTTCGGCATTAGATTACGGTGCAGACGATTATATTACTAAACCTTTTCATTTTGATGAATTATTGTCGCGTATTAAGGCGTTAACCCGTAGAAATCAACAAAAAGCACCCGAAAAAACTTCGAACATAAAAAAGTATGGTGATTTGGAAATTGATCTGGATCAATACAAAGTTTTTGTTAACGGAACAGAAGCAGAACTTTCTCCGCGCGAATTTAAATTGCTGAATTATCTGGTAGAGAACGAAAACAAAACCGTTACCCGCGTACAGATTTTAAACGCCGTTTGGGGCATTACTTTTAACAATCATACCAATGTGGTGGATGTTTACATTTCCTACCTACGCAATAAAATCGAAAAAAACGACAGCAAATATATTCATACGGTGAAGGGCGTTGGTTATATGTTTAAACTATAGGTTATGAAGTTAAAGCACCGTTTATCGTTATATTCCATTGTTATTTTCAGCATCATCATCGTGATTGTTTCTACGGCGGTTTATTTTTCATTCTACAATCAAATGGAAAAGAAAGAACTGCAATCGTTAGAAAATAAAACACTTTTGGCGGCGGTTTATTATCTGGAACAAGACGAACTGCCAACGCTGGAACATGAGAATATTAAAAGTCAGTTATTAAAAACCATTTCGCGAAAAAACATTGTGGTTTACGATGCATCGAACAAAAAGTTCAGCGGCGATATGTATTTCGACAAGAATATTTCATCGAACTTTATAGAAAGCGTACGCCAGAAAAGAAACGATTTTATTACTACAGAACAATACTTTTACAACGGAATTTACTACAACGACAATCAAGGCGACTTCGTGGTAATTACGCGTGAACCCAAAAAAGAATTTAACGATCAAATGCAGTCGTTGCTTCATATTTTAATACTTGTTTCAGTCGGCGGGTTGATTTTTATCTACTTTTTTTCGCAATATCTGGGTTACATCGCGTATCAACCCATCAACAAAATCATTGCACAAATTAAAGAGCGCGATACCAACAACTTTAACCAGCCGCTTGCGTTGAACAAACCTTACGCCGAAATTGAAGATCTGATACTTACCTACAATCATTTTATCGATAAAATCGGGCAGACATTTACCGTTCAAAAGAATTTTATCGATTATGTGTCGCATGAACTCCGCACACCCATAACTGCCCTACTCGGAACGTTAGAAGTTACCAACAATAAAAAAAGAACATTAGAAGAGCACGAAAAAACGATCAATCAGCTTAAACAATATACCAACGATTTACAGGAAACATTAGACCAAATGATGCTTTTATCGGGTGCTAAAACAAGTTTTGAGTTTGAACCTGTGCGTATTGATGAAGTTGTTTGGCAGGTTATAGAAAATGCCGTTTTGTACCACAATGCTATGATTGATGTTGATTTGCAGGTAACAAACGATGCACTTTTAACCGTGCAGGGCAACGAAAAAATGCTGGAACTGGCATTAAATAATCTGGTAGGTAACGCTATAAAATATTCGAACAACCAACTGATAAAAATTCTTTTTTACGAAGAAGGCAATCGTTTATGTTTGTCGATTTCTGATCAAGGCATCGGTATTCCCGAAATTGATCTGCAACAGATAAAACAAAACTTTTACCGCGGTCACAATACCCAGCAGTTTCAAGGTAAAGGTATTGGGTTATCTATGGCAAATATTATTTTAAACCTTCATAACATTAAGCTGCAATTATCGGCAAACCAACCTAAAGGAACAACGGTAAAACTGGTTTTCTAATCCAATTCTAATTTTAAACACAATCCACCTTAATCTTCACTTTCTACTTTTGAACCGCTAAAAGTATGTAGAAGTGAGAAGAATATATCTGTCCATAATTTTAATAGGGTTTACCACTTTGGTGAAAGCCCAAACCTATACCGTTACCGATCTTGAACAACAGTTTTTGGAAAAAAACTACGTTTTAATTGCCGGTAAATACAACATTGCCAAAGCCGATGCCGAAATTGTGCAGGAAAAACTGTGGCCCAACCCTACCTTAAGTATTTCTGAAGTCAATTTGTGGAAAACCTATCAAATTGAAGAACAACCTTTTTTGTTTGGGAATTACGGAAACAACCAGCAAATCTCCATAGAATTAGAACAGTTGGTAGAAACCGCAGGCAAACGCAAGAAAAGAGTCGCGATTAAACAGCTGGAGAAAAACAGTGCCGTTTTTGATTTTGAAGAATTAATGCGTGGTTTGAAAAAAGAACTGCGTCAGAATTACTATTCGTTAAACCGAATTCAGACCCAAGAAATCCTTCTAAACAGCATTGTTGATTTGTTTACACAGATGAACAGTCAGTACGAACGACAAGCTGCTTTGAAAAACATTCCAACGGCTGAATTTTATCGTATTCAGACCGAATTAATCGGTTTGCAAAAGGAGAAAATTGAATTGGAAAAAGAGAAAACAGAAAGTTTGAACAAAATTCGATTGCTTACTCAGAATGCTTCGTTAGATCTTTCTGATATCCGTTTTTCTGATATTCCGTTTGTATCGAAAGAAATTCCTTTGAATATTAAAGATCAGGCAAAAGAAAACAACATTGGGTTACAGCGCCAGTTGAACGAAACCGGAATTGCTCAAAACCAGTTACAGTTAGAAAAAGCATTACGTGTGCCCGATCTTACTTTTCAGGTAAATTACGACCGTGGCGGTAACATTATGCGTGATTTTGTTGGCGTTGGTGTAAGTATCGATCTGCCTGTGTTCAATACTAACAAAGGGGCAATTAGGGCAGCAAAGCACAACATTGATCAACACCTAACGCAGCAACAGGTTTTAGAAACCGAACTATCAACCACCGTCAACGTTTTGCAGGAACAGTTGCAATTGATGGATCAATCGTTAAAAAACTGGTCGAATATTAAAACCGACGAGCAGCAACAAATGATTGAAAACTACAAAAAACACCTGCAAAACAAACAAATTACTTTGATTGAATTTATCGATTTTACACAGGCATACCGCGAAGCACAGCAGGCGTATCTTGAATTATTGGAAAATTACCACCATACCGTTGAAGAATTACAATACATAACGGGAAAAGATTTTTAACATGATGAAAAAAAACAGCTTACTAATTTTATTGTCGGGATTACTTTTAACAGCCTGCCAAACAAAAAACGAAACAGCAGAAAACCAGTCGGAAACCACAGAAGCGTTCTGTTTAAGCGATCAGCTTAAAAAAACCACCACTATGGCAGCCGTTACCGAACAGCCCATAAGCGAACAATTGGCGTTATCGGGCAAAATAGAATACAACGAAAACGATTTGGTTGCCTTTAAAAGTCTGTTGCAGGGAATCATTGAAAAAGTACATTTTGAATTGGGCGATTACGTAAAACAAGGTCAGGTTTTGGGTGTGGTAAAATCGAATGAAATTCAAGATCTGGTGCAGCAGAAAAGATATCAGGAAAACCAGATCGCCCTTTACAAAAAACAATTGCAAAGCAAACAGGAATTGTTGAACGACGGAATGGCGTCGCAACCAGAAGTTTCGGAAATAGAATTTGCATTGAGCGCCGCACGAATTGAAGCTGATAAAATCAATGCATCTCTAAAAATGTTCCGATCAATAGGTAACGGATATTTCCAAATTCTTGCACCTAAAAACGGTTACATCGTTCAAAAAAACATGAGCACGGGTCAGTCAATTACCGACGATGATGCGGATGCGCTTTTTTCTATATCAAACCTGAAAGAAGTTTGGGTAATGGTAAATATTTACGCGAACAATTTAAAGTTCATTCAAAAAAACGATGTCGTTAAAGTTAGAACGGTTGCGTATCCTGATAAGGTTTATCCCGGAAAAATTGATAAGATCTACAATGTTTTCGACGATAACGAACACGTAATTAAAGCTCGTGTGGTTTTGGAAAATCACGATTTAAACCTGATGCCCGGATTAAGTGCCGATATCATTATCGATAAAAACAACACCCAAGGCAGTGCGTTTGCCATACCTAATGCAGCCAAGGTTTTTAGCAACAACAAAGAATATGTGGTGGTTTACAAAAATAACTGCTCCATGAGCGTTCGACAGATAAATCCTGTGGCTGGTAATGAAGAATACACGTTTGTAAACGAAAAATTTGCTGCAGACGAAAAAGTTATTACCACCAACGCACTCATCATTTTTGAACAAATAAACCAATAGCAGTCATGCAAAAATTTGTACAGAACATTGTAACCTTTTCCCTGCGAAACACCACCTTTGTGCTTTTTGGCGTACTGGCGTTGCTTTTTGGGGGAATTTACGCCTTAAAACACACGCCCATTGAAGCGTTTCCGGATGTTACCAACACCCGTGCCCGAATTATTACACAATGGCCGGGACGTAGTGCCGAAGAAATGGAAAAACTAGTTACGCTGCCTATTTCAAAGGTAATGAACAGCATTCCGCATAAATCAAACATTCGGTCTATTTCGCTTTTCGGACTTTCGGTTGTGACCGTTCAGTTTGAAGACGGAGCCGATGATTTTTATGCACAGCAATATGTATCGAATAAACTTGCCGGAGTAGATTTACCAGAAGGTGCCGATGCCGAAATTGAACCGCCATCTGGAGCTACAGGTGAGATTTTCCGTTATGTGATTAAGAGCGATTTACCGCTGAAAGAAGTCACCGCCATTCAGGATTGGGTGATAGAACGCGAACTGCTTTCGGTTTCGGGAGTTGCCGATGTAGTGAGTTTTGGTGGCGAAGAAAAAACCTACGAAATTAAGATCAATCCTACCGAACTGAAGAATTTCGATTTGTCGCCGTTAGATGTTTACGAAGCGGTTTCAAAATCGAATGTGAACGTTGGTGGCGATGTTATTGAACAAGGAAATCAGGCGTACGTGGTGCGCGGTGTAGGTTTGTTGGATAAGATTGAAGACATTGGAAACATTACTATTAAATTAAACGGATCAACACCTGTTTTAATTAAAAATGTTGCAGATGTTGTGGTATCGCACAAACCGCGTTTAGGTCAGGTTGGATACAACGAAAAGGATGATTTGGTTGAAGGAATCGTGATTATGCTTCGTGGAGAAAATCCGTCTGAAGTTATTGAAAATCTAAAAGAAAAAATTACCGAATTAAATGAACGTACTCTGCCCGACAATGTAAAAATTGAAACGGTGGTAGATCGTACCAAATTGGTTGACAATACCGTAAAAACCGTATCAAAAAACCTGGTTGAAGGTGTGCTTTTGGTATCGTTAATCGTTTTTATATTCCTTTACAACTGGAAATCAACCTTTATTGTAGCATCAGTTATTCCGTTGGCGTTTTTGTTTGCAATCATCATGCTGAAAATTCAGGGATTGCCCGCCAACCTCATATCCATGGGATCGCTCGATTTTGGTTTACTCCTCGAAGGAACCCTCGTAATTGTTGAAACAGTGTTCGTTGCCCTCGCTACCATGTCGCATAAAGTGGGTGCCGAACGTTTTGCAAAAATGAGCAAGATGGGAATCATTAAAAAAAGTGCCGGAAGCGTGGCATCATACATCTTTTTTGCACTGATTATTTTAATTGTAGCATTGCTCCCAATTTTCTCGTTCCAGAAAGTAGAAGGCAAAATGTTTACTCCGCTGGCGTTTACATTGGGTTACGCGCTGTTAGGTTCGTTAATTTTAAGTTTAACCTACGTACCGGCAATGTGTAAGCTTCTGTTTACAAAAAACATTGAAGAGAAGGAAAATTTTATCACAAGATTCTTCCAGAAAACCATTTTCGGACTTTATGCAACGGCTTTCAAATTCAAAAAAGCAACCATTATTATCTTTTTGGCGATTTTGGGAATTTGTATGTTTAAGTTTATGAATTACGGATCGGAGTTTCTGCCGAAGCTGAATGAAGGAGCGATTTACATTCGTGCAACTTTGCCAAATAGTGTGAATTTAAAGGAATCGACCCGACTTACAAAGGAAATGAAACAGCTGATGCAGAAAGATTGTGAGGAAATTGATTTTATATTGACACAAACCGGTCGACCGAACGATGGAACGGATCCAACAGGATTTTTCAACATAGAATTCAACATTCAGTTGAAAGATGCCGCAGATTGGACACGAAAGGTTTCAAAAGAAGACATTATTCAGGAACTTCGAACCAAACTGAATCATTATCCCGGAATCACTTTTGGTTTCAGTCAGCCAATTCAGGACAATGTGGAAGAATATGTTGCCGGAGTTAAAAGTTCGCTGGTGATTAAAATTTTTGGCGATGATTTGTACGATCTCGAAAAATATGCCAATAAAGTTGCTGCATCAATTTCAAAAGTAAACGGCGTTACCGATATCAACGTTTATAAAAACATTGGTTTGCCGGAATTACGCATTCAACTGCACGATTCTAAAATGGCTCGATACGGCATTCAAACCGCCGATGTTCAGGCGGTGATTGAAATGACGATTGGCGGACAAGCTGCCACCAAGTTTTATGAAGGCGACCGTAAGTTCGATGTGATTCTACGCTTTCAGGAAGCTTACAGAGATTCGCCTGAAAAAATTGGAAACATCTTGATTCCAACAAGTAACGGGCACAACATTCCGCTACAAGAAATAGCTACGATTGACTATAAAACCGGACCGGCATTTATTTACCGTGAAGGTAACAGCAGATACATAGGAATTGGTTTCAGTATCGAAGGTCGAGATTTAGGCAGTACCATTGCCGAAGCCAAGCAGGTTGTAGCTAAAGAAGTTAAATTGCCTAAAGAAAATTATACCGAATGGGCTGGCGAATTTGAAAGTAAAGAACGCGCAACAAAACAGTTGGCATTGGTTGTACCGGTTTCTTTAGTACTTATTTTACTGCTGCTTTATACCAATTTTGGCAACATGAAAGATACCGCCATTGCATCATTAACGCTACCTTTTGCGTTTATCGGTGGATTTATTTCGCTTTGGCTTACAGGAACAGTTTTCGGAATATCGGCAGGTATCGGTTTCATTATTCTGTTTGGTGTGGCAACGATTGACGGTATTGTTTTGATAGGCGTTATAACCGATAATCTTAAACACAAAATGAAGCTGAAAGAAGCCATTGCAAGCGGTGTTAAAAGCAGAATTCGACCAGTTGTCATGATTGCCTTAATGGGATCGATGGGATTATTACCTGCCGCATTATCAACCGGAATGGGATCAGAAATACAAAAACCACTCGCAATTATGATCGTAGGCGGACTAATCGTATGTTTGATTTTATCATTTTCGATATTGCCCGTTGTATTCTATTACGCCTACCGAAAACAAAAAGAATAAAAGTAAATTATTAAAATACAGATAACCTTTACCTAACTATCGTACCAAAGCATTGCCGTAATTTAGTAGTGTCTTTAAACAAAATAGTTAATTATTAATTTAACGAGAGGGGTGTTTTTATCTGCTAAAGCAAGTTGTGAAACTTGCTTTTTCTTTTAAATAAAGAATTTGTATTTTCGCAAAAATTTTTTAATCATGAAAAAACTAACACTTATTGCCTTATTGGCATTTTTTGGTACAGCAAATGCCCAAACCGAAACAGCAACCACATCACCAACCGCTAAAGGAAATTGGATTATAGGAGGCTCGACCAATTTAGGGTTCAACAGCAATAAAGCAACTCAAAAGTCAGGAGACTATTCTGTAGACGGACAAAAAACCACCACTTTTAATGTAACACCTACTGTAGGTTATTTTGTAATTGACAATTTGGCTGTAGGATTGAATTTAGGTTATGAAGTTCAAAAACAGGATGCATCTTACGATTTCAATCAAACAGCAAAAGTAACCAATACTGTTTTTTCGGTTATTCCTTCTGTAACCTATTTTATTGAAGCCGATTCTAAAGCTTTTCCTTACATAAGTGCAGGAGCTGGATATGCAGCAATAAAAACGAAAGTAGCATCTACCGAAACACAAAATGATAACTTTTTTGTTTGGGGTGGAAAAGCAGGACTAGCTTACTTTATAACGCCAAGTATTGCAATTGATTTGGGATTGAATTACCAACAGCTTTCAACTAAATATGAAGAAACTTTTAGTACAACGGAAAATAAAGTAATTTTCAAAACGCTTGGAGCTTCTATCGGATTCAATTTTGTACTATAATCGGAAAGGCTCGACAAATGTCGAGCCTTTTTATATTTCAAGATATATTATTTAATTAAGAATAGCAGCAATTCCAGGTAATGTTTGTCCTTCTAACATTTCCAACATAGCACCACCGCCTGTAGAAACATAGCTTACTTTATCGTCTAAACCAAACTGTTTTACTGCTGCTACAGAATCTCCGCCGCCTACTAACGAGAAGGTTCCTGCTTCTGTTGCATCGGCAATAAAATTACCCAATGTAATGGTTCCAGCGGCAAATTTTTCCATTTCGAAAACGCCTAAAGGTCCGTTCCATAAAATAATTTTAGAATCCATAATTACTTTGTTTAATTGTTCCAAAGTTTTCGGACCAACATCTAATCCTTGCCATCCGTCAGGAATATCGTTTGCAGGAACAATTTTAGTGTTTGCATCGTTAGAAAATGCATCGGCAGCAACTACATCAACCGGAATATGAATCTGTACGTTTTTAGCTTTTGCTTTTTCTAAAATTTCTAACGCCAATTCCATTTTATCGTCTTCAACAAGAGAACTACCAATCTTTCCGCCTTGTGCTTTTATGAAAGTAAACATCATTCCACCGCCAATAATCATGTGATCTACCTTATCTAAAATATTTTCGATAATCGTAATTTTAGACGATACTTTAGATCCGCCTAAAACAGCCGTAACAGGTTTATCGGTTGAATTCAATACTTTATCAATACTTTCGATTTCTTTAGCCAATAAAGTTCCAAAACATTTATCGTTCGGGAAAAATTTCGCAACAATTGTGGTAGAAGCATGTGCGCGGTGTGCTGTTCCAAAAGCATCATTCACATACACATCGCCTAATTTCGACAATTTTTCTGCAAAAGCTTCGTCGCCCGCTTCTTCTTCTTTATAAAAACGCAGATTTTCCAACAAAATCACATCGCCTGCTTTTG
This sequence comes from Myroides sp., assembly GCA_036643355.1. Lineage (GTDB taxonomy): Bacteria > Bacteroidota > Bacteroidia > Flavobacteriales > Flavobacteriaceae > Flavobacterium. The sequence continues at coordinate 13,775 of JAVXSC010000016.1, read as the reverse complement.
CATTGGCAACTACTTTTTCAACATCAGCACCTACAGAATCGTTTACAAAAGTTACTTTTCTGCCCAAAACCTCTTCTACTTTCGATACGATGTGCTTTAAAGAAAATTTATCTTCCGGTCCGTTTTTTGGTCTGCCCAAATGCGACATCAATATTGCCACACCGCCATCGTTCACAATTTTATCGATTGTTGGTTTTGCGGCTACAATTCGGTTATCGTCGGTTACCTGAAACTGGTCGTTTAAAGGCACATTAAAATCTACGCGAATAATGGCTTTTTTGTTGTTGAAATTGAAATCGTTTATTGTTTTCATTGCTTTTTTATGTAGTTGAATTGTTTGTAAAGCGCAAATATACAATTTTGTATTTTGTTTGTTTATACAGAATTACAAGGTTTCATAAAAATAAATTACATTTATATTTGTTAGCAAATCCACGTTTAAAAAAGCTATTTTTGCAGTATGAAATTTTCAGATATCGTAGGTCAAAACCACTTAAAAAACCATTTGGTAAACAGCGTTCAGAAAGGCAGAATTCCGCATGCCCAATTGTTTATTGGTCAGGAAGGAAGCGGCACATTATCAATGGCACTGGCGTATGCCCAATACATTATCTGCAATAATAAGGGCAGTGAAAACGATGGCGGATCTGCTGCATGTAATTTAAAGTTTGATCATCTGCAACATCCCGATCTGCATTTTGTGTATCCGGTTGCTACTACAGACAGTATTAAATCGAACGCGACAAGTGATGATTTTATGGGCACATGGATCGATTTTTTAAAGGAAACGCCGTATGGCTCTGTTAATGATTGGTATGAAGCAATAGGGATTCAAAAAAAGCAGGGAAACATTTCGGTTCACGAAGCGGCAAGCATCCTTAAAAAACTTATTTTAAAGCCGTTTGAAGGCGGTTATAAGGTAATGATTATCTGGATGGCAGAAAAGATGAATACCGAAGCCGCAAACAAGCTTTTGAAGCTTTTGGAAGAACCTACCGATAAAACGGTTTTTATATTGATTGCCGAAGACGAAAAAGCAATCTTGCAAACCATACTGTCGCGTTGCCAGATTTTACATTTTAATGCCTTAAACGAGCAGGAAATTGTTCAGGGATTAATTGAAAAAGAAAACTGTGATGAGGTTGATGCTTATAGTATTGCCAAACAGGCACAGGGAAATTACAACAAAGCATTGAAGCTGCGTTATAATATTACAAACGAATATCCGTTTGACGAATGGTTTGTAACTTGGGTTCGTGCAGCGTTTCGTGCCAATAAAAATGCGCGTGTTGTAAGCGATTTAATTAAATGGAGTGATGAAATTTCGGCAATTGGTCGTGAAAAACAAAAGCTTTTTCTGAATCATTGTATGGAATTATTCCGCCAGGCTTTACTGTTGAATTACAGCACTAGCGAATTGGTTTACATGGAACCGAAAGTTGATAATTTTAAACTGAAGAATTTCGCGCCTTTTGTAAACGAACACAATATTTTAGAAATTTATCAGGAAATTGAAGATGCCACTTACCATATAGAACGCAACGGAAACGCCAAAATGATTTTTACAGATTTATCTATTAAACTGACTAGGTTGATTCATAAGAAATAAATTTCTTATTATTTTTCGATTTCGTTTTGCAGTTTAAAAATATTTTATACATTTGTAACTCATAAGTGTTTTTTTTGGTTATAGAAAAGCATCTGTCTTCATTGACAGGTGCTTTTCTTTTTTATGCTACTGCCGTATTATTAAAACCAACTCTCTTTTTAAACGCACTTACTGTATTACGACTTAAATTAAATTTTTGTGCCGTTTCAATATTGCTTAATTTATTTTCTTGTTGATACTTTAAAACTTTTGTAATCGTTGAAGGATCGTATGATTTGTGCTTGTTTACTTTGTTTTCATCGCCAAAAATCATCTTATGGAGACTTAAAACATCATAGAAATCATTAATTTCCTTTTCTAACACAATGGCTCGCAATTCTTTCTTTTCCGGGAATTTCAAGTCTAAAATGTCTTGAAATATTCTTTTATAATTTATGCTCATCTTATTTATTATATTTTTTAATCCAGTTATGCAAAGTGGTTTTAGGAATACCATACAATTCGGTGATCTCTGTATGTGTCTTCGTTTTATTTTCAATTAATTCCAGTACAAAATCAATGATTTCTTTTGTATAGCCTTAGCCATATGATTGTGTTTTTACCATATTTTTTAGCAGTTATCTAAAATACGAAAAAAATTATTACCTTTCGTTTTCGCCACTCCACATTCCCTCTTTCCCTGCTTCCCTATTCCCCACTCAATCCCGCCTTAATATCGCATCAATGCCGCATCAATGCCGTCTTTAGTGCATACCAAAGCCATTTATGATGTATGGTTTGGTATGATTTACTGTAATCTATTTATAAATAGTGTATGTTGGTGACAAAATAAATATTTAACACAATAATTTGTAAACTACTTCGTCGTAGCAGATGCAAGTGATGATTTATATATTCTTAAATCTTCCCACGTAATATTTTCAGGAGCTTCGGCTTTAATTTCAGTTAAGGTTTTATCGGTGTTATTCTGAAATAATTCTTTTAAAATGGCGAGTTTTTTGACTGATATAACGGCTGTAATATCTATTTTATCTTCGCCTATTAATTTGGCAATATGCTGATAAATTGTTTGAACTGATAATTTACGTTCTTCAGCAATTTCGGCAATGGTTAATTTGCGCTGCCAAAGAGCAAACGTTTTATCTGTTGTTGCAACTTTTACGGTTTTAGGAATTTGTTTGATATCGTCGTCTTCGATCTCGTCAATATCTAAAATCTGTGTACGTAGAATTTCCTTAATTCCGGTTAAATGATTCAAACGGTACGATGTGATATCCTGATCATTCAGATTTTCGCTTGAAAAATCGATGCCACTTCCAAATAATTGTACCATTTTATTGGTTTTAATCAACTTTAAAACCATTTTAATATGCTCGTCTTCAAAAACACGTAATTGTTCTGTAAATAGCACAAAACCTTTCTTCTTTTTAGACTGTTCCAATACAAAAAGTGTATCGTAAGCCAATTCGTCTAACTTTGGATAAAAATACGAATATGCTTTTGTTAAACGCTGTAGTAAATGATCAATCCTAAAATCATCTGCCGTGAAAAGTGTATGTAATTCCTGCAGAAATTTTAACCCGACATCTTTGATAGTTTCCAGCAAACGTTCTTGCTTTTGTGCCCATGCCTGATAAATTTTTCGTGTCGATTTTTTTTCAGTCACCCAGGTTTCAATCCATTTTAAAAATTCTTTATGTGCATCGATCCAATCAAATGTATCTTTTACCTGTAACCACAAATATTCCAGTTTTGCCTGAACCAACGGATTTTCATTATCGGTCAACTCATTTTGTCTGGCAAACGACAATACATTTTCATCAGCAGAAATCGTTCGGATTGCAACCGGTTTTGACAACACCAAACCGCTTAAACTGCGAAGGCGCGACAAGGCAACATACGCCTGACCGCTCATGAAAACATCGTTAATATCCAGAACCGCTTTATCAAAAGTTAATCCCTGCGATTTGTGAACAGTTATTGCCCACGCCAATTTTAACGGATATTGTACAAAAGTTCCCAAAACCTGCTCTTCAATTTCCTTTGTTTGCTCGTTTAAAGCGTATCGAACATTTTGCCATTCGTATTTTTCAACAGTGATTTTTACATTATCATCTGGAAGATAAACTTCAATTTCATTTTCTGATACATAAAAAACGGTTCCTATTTTTCCATTGTAATAACGCTTTTCAAAACTTAAATCGTTTTTAACAAACATTACCTGTGCCCCTTTTTTCAAAACTAATTCAGGTTCTAAAGGATACATTTTTTCAGGAAAATCACCAATAATTTCGGGCAAAAAAACATATTCCTGCGCTTTTAAATTATCGAGTTCTTTATCGTTAATATCGTCTGCTTTGCGGTTGTGCGTTGTAAGCGTAATGTAACCCTTGTTTTTCTTGGTATCGAAATTTTCGTTTACCTGTTTTTCAAGCAATTCATAATCTTGCGGTGTATTGTTGCTGGTTCTAAAATTATTCAACAAACGGATAAAAGCTTCATCATCTTGACGGTAAATTTTCTTTAATTCGATATAAACCGGCTGCGTTTGCTGCATTACACACGCGTTAAAAAAGTAAATTCCACTATAAAATTGTTTCATTACCTGCCAGTCTGCATGTCTTACAACCGGCGGTAACTGCCACAAATCGCCAATAAACAGCAACTGAACTCCGCCAAAAGGTAAATTAGATCTGCGAACAAACTGCAGCATTTCGTTCATAGCATCCAACAAATCGGCACGCAACATCGAAACTTCATCAATTACCAGCAATTCTAAATTTCTGATAACAGTTTGTTTGGATTGTGGCATTTTAAAGTGCCTTGTAATACTTTGCTTGGTTTCGAAATACATGCCGTTGTCGGTACTCTTAAAATCGGCAGTTGGAATGTAGCCTGAAAAAGGCAGTTGAAAAAACGAATGAATGGTTACACCGCCCGCATTTAAAGCAGCGATTCCTGTTGGTGCAACAACAACCGTATTTTTATGTGTTGTTGACAGAATTTTTTTAAGCAGCGTTGTTTTACCCGTACCTGCTTTACCGGTTAAAAATACGTTTTTGTTGGTGTGCTGTATGTATTGTAAAACTAATTGTGCTTCGGCTGTCATAGGTAAATTTAAGTAAAAAGCTGATATATTGGAACGTACGGCAATTTTTTGTATTTTTGTTTACTAAAATAGTAAACTAATGACAACTATAACCATAAAAATAAACGAACGCACCAAAGCTGGTAAAGCTTTAAAAAATTTAATTGAGTTTTTTTCTAAAGAACACAAAGGTATTGAAATTGTTTCGGATAAGAAAAGCGAATATAATACTGAATTTGTTGAAAAAATAAAGAAAGCAGAAGAAAATATTAAAAAAGGAAATAGTGTGGAAATAGATCCAAACGATGTATGGGGAAGTTTAGGATTAAAATAGAAAAATTGGCTCAAAATCATATTGAGAAATTTTATAAAGCAGGAAATAAAGGAAACATCAAAAAAATTGAAAAGATACTTTTAGAACTTTCTGAAACCCCATATTCAGGTACAGGACAGCCCGAACAATTAAAATACGAACTTACTGGTTATTGGTCTAGAAGAATAAATCAGAAAGATCGAATTGTTTACAGAGTTGAAGAACAAATTGTTATGGTTTATGTTGTTTCTGCAATTGGTCACTACGAAGATTGATAATAAAAAAACCACCAGAATTGGTGGTTTTAATTTTATTTTTTAGTTTCGGTTTTCTTAACCTCTTCTTTTTTTGTTTCTTCTTTTACTTCAACTTTTTTGCCCGTTTTCTCTTCGTACTGTTTGTGTAAAAGCGATAAAATTTCTTTGGTTAAATTATACTCTTCTTTTCCGTATAAAACCGATGCAGCATCGCCTGTTCCGTAGATATAATCGTAACCTTGTTCTTTACCGTAATCTTTAATGAAAGTTTTCATTTTAGAAACCATTGAATCACGTTCAACAGCACTTTCTTCCTGAAACTTTTTCATATAGTTTTGTTCTTTTTCTGCTAAAGTCTGCTGGCGGCGTTCTAATTCTGCCTGACGTTTTTGTGCCCATTCCATTCCTTTAGACTGTGCATTTTTTTGAAGATCCACAACATCATTCTGAAATCTCTTTGCATCGTTATCCAATTCATTTTTCATTTTATCAGACATTGTTTTAAACTTTGCTTCGAAATCTTTGAATTCCTGATATTCTTTCATTAATTCTTCTGTATCGATATAAGCTGTTTTAAAACCTTCTGCAGTAGAAGCAGTTTTACCAACATTTGTAGTTGCCGCTGTTTCTTTATTGCAAGCAAGTACACTTAATGCTACAACAGCCAACATCATTATTTTTTTCATATTATTTTTTATTTAATATTAATGTTATATGGAATCGCTTTTATTAATTAGTATTTGCTAAAGCAAAATTTACTTTTTGCGATTTCATAGAGATGAATTTTTAATTTTAAATTTCAACAAAAGTATTTAAAATTATCGAATTTGATCAATTATAAGAAATTTATATGCCTTTTGATATTTTTATAGAATCTGCTTATAAAATTGATACTTAAAATTTTCGATTTAAGACACTTTTACAAAGTTTGAATACAAAGACACATTTTAATATTCAATCTTTAAAAAGAGACTGTTTAAAATTATTTTTTAAGAATATAAATGTGCGAAGAATACTCTTTTGAGAAAATTCCTTTAATATTTGAAACTAATCCAATGTAAAACGCCTTTAGTATATTTTTTGATCCGGTTTTATATTCTTCTGATAAAAGGGAAACGTAAAAACTATCAAAATACATAGGTTTAATATGTATCAACTTAAAATTATTTTCTTCAGCCAACTTTTTGATTGATTGTTTGCTGAAATGCCAAAGATGCCTAGGTACATCCCATGCTGCCCAATGTTGTTTATAATGATGCGCATCGAACGATTTAAAATTTGGAACCGCAATGATAAGTGTTCCATTTTCATTTAAATGATTTTTAAAGAAATTAAAATATTCATTCAAATCAGTCACATGTTCCAGAACGTGCCATAATGTTATCACATCGTATTTATCATTATTCAATTCACCAATAGTATTATAAATAGTAATACGTTTTGATGAACTTATATTAGCAGCTTCATTATTTGGTTCTACTCCTACTCCGTTTACATGCAACTTATTTATTCCATATTTTAAAAAATCACCTGTTCCGCAACCAATATCTAATACAGAAGTTGAATTAGTTTTTGAATGCTTTTTAATTAATTTCCATTTATGATAGATCGTATAATTTTTTACCAACTGATAAACTTTCTCAAACCAATTACGTTTAGCATCGGTATGAGAAATATAATTTTCACTTTTATAATAATGATCTAATCTATCAAACGAAGTAAATTTTGTTTGATACATTTCATATTTATCATCGTAGATTAGTTCAAAATCTTCTTTGGTTATACTGTAATCTTTAATGGTTTTATTTTTCATAGTGCGAATATATAAAACAAAAAACACCTTTGCAAAGGAGTTTTGTTTCACGTGGAACATAAAATTATCTTCCCATGTGTATTAATAAAATTGAAATATCAGACGGAGCTACACCACTTATTCTTGATGCTTGTGATATTGTAACGGGACGAATCTTTTTTAATTTTTCTTTAGCTTCATATGACATTGACTTAATCTTATCGTAATCGAAGTTTTCGGGAATAATTAAATCTTCTAATCTGTTTAATTTATCTGCGTTACTTTTCTCCTTTTCAATATAACCTGAGTACTTAACTTGGATAATAGCTTGCGATATAATTTCCTCGTCTAAACTATTTTCTTTGATATAAGCATCAACTTTACTAAACTGCAAAATATTGTTATCTTCTAATTGCGGACGAGAAAAAACCTTAAACATTTTATCAGGTTGCTTCATTGGTTCGCTCCCTTTTTCTTCTAAAATTGGATTTGCTTCTTTTGGTTGAACTGAAGTTTCTTTAAAAAACTGAACAAAATTATCAGAACATTCTTTCTTATATTCCATTCTTTTCAATCGAGCTTCACTAGCCAAACCAATCTCAAATGCCTTTGGTGTTAATCTAAAATCTGCATTATCCTGACGTAAAAGGGTTCTATATTCTGCACGAGATGTAAACATTCTGTAAGGTTCTTCTGTTCCTTTTGTAATTAAATCATCAATTAAAACTCCAATATAAGCTTCGTTTCTTTTTAAAATTAAAGGATCTTTTTCTTGAACTTTTAATGCTGCATTAATACCAGCCATTAATCCTTGTGCAGCTGCTTCTTCATATCCTGTAGTTCCGTTAATCTGACCAGCAAAATATAAACCTTCTACCAACTTGGTTTCTAATGTATGCTTTAACTGTGTTGGTGGAAAATAATCGTATTCTATGGCATATCCCGGACGGAAAAACTTTACATTTTCGAATCCTACAACAGAACGTAATGCTTTAAATTGAACATCTTCTGGTAACGATGTTGAAAAACCGTTTACATAAACTTCAACCGTATTCCAACCTTCTGGTTCAACAAATAATTGGTGGCGATCTTTATCTGCAAAACGATTAATTTTATCTTCGATTGACGGACAATATCTCGGACCTAAACTTTTAATTCTACCGTTAAACATTGGCGAACGATCAAAACCTTCTCGTAACAAATTGTGTACTTCTGGCGAGGTATAGGTCATGTAACATGAACGCTGTTTCGTTAGCGGTTTTGTAACATCTGAATACGAAAATTTTTGTGGATTCACATCACCAGGTTGTTCATCCATTTTAGAATAATCTAACGAACGACCATCTACACGAGGTGGTGTTCCTGTCTTCATTCTACCTGATTCAAAACCTACTTTTATTAAATCTTCCGTAATTCCAAACGATGCACTTTCACCTGCTCTACCTCCACCGAATTGTTTGTCACCAATATGAATCAAACCATTTAAAAAAGTTCCATTTGTAAGAATAACCGTATTCGATTTTATCTCGATTCCTAAACTTGTTTTCACACCAACAACTTTATTATTTTCGATCAATATACCGGAAATCATTTCCTGATAAAAATCTAAATTAGGCGTTCCTTCTAACATCAACCTCCAAGTTTCTGCAAAAAGCATACGGTCACTTTGACAACGTGGCGACCACATTGCCGGACCTTTTGATACATTCAACATCTTAAACTGAATAGCAGAATTATCGGAAACTATTCCTGAATAACCACCAAGCGCATCAATCTCTCGAACAATTTGTCCTTTTGCAATTCCGCCCATAGCAGGATTACAACTCATTTGCGCAATATTCTGAAGACTCATTGTAACCAACAAAGTCTTCATTCCCATGTTTGCTGCTGCTGCTGCTGCTTCGGATCCGGCATGACCGGCACCTACTACAACTACATCATATTTATCTTGAAATAAACTCATTGTTCCACGTGAAACATTAAATTAAACATTCAGAAAAAACTATTGTTCCACGTGGAACATATTAATTTTTTCTTGTTCTTTAGTTCGCATTAATAAAGCTTCGTTTTCAGTTTTATCTTTGTATCCGCAATAGTGTAAAACACCATGTGCTAAAACTCGTAACAACTCTTCTTTAAACGATACCTCGTAATCTTTTGCATTATCCTGCACTCTTTCAATCGAAACAAAAATATCTCCCGAAATTAAATCGCCAATACAATAATCAAAACTTATAATATCGGTTAATGTATCGTGATTTAAATACTGCATGTTTATGTTGTGCAAATATTCATCATCACAAAAAATATAATTAATTTCACCGGGTTCTTTTCCTTCCGATTCTATAACAGCATCAATCCATTGTTCATAGTCAGACTCGTTTTCTAACTGAAAATCGGTCTCGTAATTAAAAATGACCATAATTAAGCATTAAAATACTTGCAAAGGTACAACGAAACTAAAAAAAGAAGTATAAGATTGTATTAAAATATATATTTAATTGATTATCAATTATTTAATACAATATATCATTATATCAATTAGTAAAACTGAAACAAAACAGTTTTCGTTGTTAACAACATATTATTATTAAATAATTAAATTTTAAAATTTTAAAAAAAGATTTCTTCTTTATAATGCTTGTTAATATGTAGCATAAGTTTTTGGTAAAGTATTTTAATATGTTACTTATTAAAAGTTGTTAACATTAACTTAATATATCAAAGTTCTAAATATCAGTCAATTTAAAAATGGGTGTTGATATATTTTTACTTTCACTAACAAAAATTGCTTAAAAGTTTAGTTGTGGATAAGTGTTTATAAGTTGATAAAATGTGTCAATGTAATCGTTGATTAGTTTCAATAAAAACTACACTTATCAACCAGAATTATCTGCCATAACAAAATTTTAAGATTTAAAAAGTATTAGTTATGTAAAGTTATTCACACTTATTAACACAGGTTATTGATAGTAAAATTAAGGTTATAAACACTTATAATTTTGTTAGCTAACAGATGAACTAATTTTATTTTAAAATTTGCTTAATAGCTTTAAAATTGAATTAATTAGTTTGATAAATAAAAAATGGATTCCAATTAGGAATCCATTTTGTTTTCGCGAATCATGTATGCCATGTTCTTTATAATGTTATGATGTTTTGCTACAAATGTGTTTTCTTTATTCCATACATAACCGGCTAAAACAGCACAAATTTTTCTTTTAACATCCGGATTTTCCGGTTGATGATAAAACAGTTCCTGCAAATTACCCGTGTACCATTCTTTAACGTAAGTGGTAAAAACATCGATACCGTATTTCATGTATTCGGTATATTCTTTTTCCCAATTTACCTCTTCACCATTAATTTGTTTTAAAGCTAATTTAGCAGCTAAAATACCCGATTCGGTAGCAAAACAAACGCCCGATGAAAATACAGGATCTAAAAATTCGGTACTGTTTCCTGTTAACGCATATCCTTTGCCGTAAAATTGCGAAACAGCCACAGAATAATTTTTTAAATGGATCGGATCAAATTCAAATGGAAGTTTATCGAATCGTTTTACATAAAAATCAGAAAGCTTTATAGCATTTTTAATAGCTTCTTCAGTATTTCCTGTTGACGATAATTTATCGATATAATCAGTTGGACCAACAATTCCAACGCTGGTATTTCCGTTAGAAAAAGGAATAACCCACAACCAAACTTCGGTTTCAATAATATCAAAAGAAATCTGGGTACCTTCTACTCCATTTGGTCGGTTAATATCTTTAACGTGCGTAAAAATTGCAGAGTGCGGATCTAATTTAGAAGGAGATTCTAACTTTAAAATACGCGGCAAAACACGCCCGTAACCACTACAGTCAATTACAAATTTTGCATGTATTTGTGAAACAGTTCCGTTTTTATCTTTAATGGTAGTTACAGAATCAGTTCCGTTAAATTCCACATTGGTAACTTCGGTTTCAAAAGCAATATCAACCCCTTTACGTTGCAATTCATCGGTCATGGCTTTGTCAAAATCGGCACGCGGAATCTGCCACGTCCAATCCCATCCTTCACCAAATTTATTGCTAAAATCAAAAATACAAATTTCTTTACCTCTAATAAAACGGGCTCCGGGCTTCTTTTCAAATCCGTAAGAATCAAGTGCTTCAAACAATCCGGCTTCATCAAAATGATCCATAACGCGTGGTATCAAACTCTCGCCCACCACAATTCTAGGGAACTTTTGTTTTTCTACAACCTTTATCTTTGCGCCCTGTTTTTGCAGATATCCGGCTGCAACACTTCCGCTGGGACCTGCTCCAATAATTAGGATATCAACATTTTCTGTATTCATAGTAAAAAAGATAGTTTAAAATTATATTTTTGCCTTTGTAAAATGATGTTTCAAAATTACAAGAAATCAGTCATTTAATACATTTTAATCAAACAATTTTTAATGAAAGTTATACGTGATTATTTAACGATAAATGATTTTGCTTCGGTTATTTTTAATAATGAAGCCATTACATTAGACGATTTACTTGTAAACCGTGTGGAAAAAAGTTTTAATTTTTTAAAATCGTTTTCAGCAAATAAAGTTATTTATGGTGTTAATACAGGTTTTGGTCCAATGGCGCAATACCGCATTCAGCCAGAAGATCAGTTGCAGTTACAGTACAATTTAATTCGCAGCCATTCATCGGGTACTGGCAATCCGTTGTCGCCAATTCATGTAAAAGCAGCAATTTTAGCGCGATTAAATACGCTGGCATTAGGAAAATCGGGCGTTAATATGACCGTAATTTCTTTAATGAAAGAATTGATAAACCGCGATATTACGCCGCTTATTTTTGCTCATGGTGGTGTGGGTGCAAGTGGCGATTTGGTTCAGCTTGCGCATTTGGCACTGATACTTATTGGCGAAGGCGAAGTTTTTTATAAAGGCGAACGCAGATCAACCCAAGAAGTTTTTAAAATGGAAGGTTTACAGCCTATCGATGTTAAAATTCGCGAAGGTTTGGCTTTGATGAACGGAACATCGGTAATGACGGGAATTGGTATTGTAAATGCGTTATTGACTGATAAATTGGTCGATTTTTCATTACAGGCATCTTGTATGATTAATGAAATTGTTCAGGCTTATGACGATCATTTGTCGCAAGAGTTAAACAACACCAAATTACATAACGGACAGCAGGTTGTTGCCGAAAAAATGCGCAATCATTTAAAAAACAGCCAGCTAACACGTAACCGTCAGGAACATTTGTATAGTGGAGAAAATACCGAAGAAATTTTTAAGGAAAAAGTTCAGGAATATTATTCAATTCGTTGTGTACCGCAGATTTTAGGACCAATTTACGATACCGTTTTATCGGTTAAAGATATTTTAGAAAAGGAAATAAATTCGGTAAACGACAATCCGGTGATCGATGTTGAAACAGAACAGGTTTACCACGGCGGAAATTTCCACGGCGATTATGTATCGTTAGAAATGGATAAATTAAAACTGGTTGTTACCAAAATTTCCATGTTAGCAGAGCGACAGTTAAACTATCTGTTAAATTCAAAAATTAACGAAATACTGCCGCCATTTGTCAATCTGGGTAAATTAGGATTCAATTTTGGTATGCAGGGTGTACAGTTTACGGCAACATCAACCACGGCAGAAAATCAGGCATTATCAACTTCAATGTACATTCACAGTATTCCGAACAACAATGACAATCAGGATATCGTAAGTATGGGAACCAATGCAGCCGTTATGTGCAGCAATGTGATCGAAAATACATTTGAAGTTTTGGCGATTGAATTAATTACGATTATTCAGGCAATTGATGCATTGAATTATCAGGATAAATTAAGCAGTTCATCAAAGAAACTGTATGATGAAATTAGAAACATTGTGCCTGTTTTTGCAGAAGATATGGTAATGTATCCTTATGTTAACAAGGTTAAGGAATTTTTAAAAAAATAGGCAGCAAATGAAGAAATGTGCTTTAGTTACAGGCGGATCTCGTGGAATTGGAAAAGCCATCTGCTTAAAATTGGCAAAGGATTTGCAGTACCACGTTTTGATAAATTATCAATCGAACGAAGCTGCTGCGTTAGAAACCAAACAATTGATTGAAAATGAAGGCGGATCGGCAGAAATAATTGGGTTTGATGTGGCTAGTTTAGAAGAAACAAAGGCTGCTTTGAATTCTTGGAAAGAAGCAAATACCGGAGCTGTTGTAGAAGTAATCGTGAACAATGCAGGAATTACGCGCGATGGGTTGTTTATGTGGATGCAGCCAAACGACTGGAAAAGTGTGATTGATACCAGCTTAAATGGTTTCTATAACGTAACTAATTTCTTTATTCAGGAAATGTTGCGCAGTAAATACGGCAGAATTATCAATATGGTTTCGGTTTCGGGTGTAAAAGGTACGCCGGGTCAAACCAATTATTCGGCAGCAAAAGGTGCATTGGTAGCAGCTACAAAAGCATTAGCACAAGAAGTGGCTAAACGTAAAGTAACCGTAAACGCAGTTGCTCCAGGTTTTATTAAAACCGATATGACGGCAGCATTAGATGAAAAAGAATTAGTAAAAATGATACCTACCAACCGTTTTGGCGAAGCAGAAGAAGTAGCCGATTTAGTTGCATTTCTGGCTTCAAAAAAATCGGGTTACATAACAGGAGAAATTATAAATATAAACGGAGGAATTTATTCTTAAAAAGTCTTAAAT
>JAVXSC010000015.1:0-26775 GCA_036643355.1 Myroides sp. | reverse complement strand
CTGTTTTGGGCGGAGCCGATGCGGTTGAAAATATTGCGTACGATGCCGTTTATCATAAAACGAACGAATTTGGCGGCCGTATTTCAAGAAATCAGTTATTGATTTTAAAGGAAGAAAGTTATTTTGATAAAGTGAACAATCCGGCAGACGGAGCTTATTATATAGAAAGTTTAACGCAACAGTTAGCCGAAAAAGGTTTGGAACTTTTTAAGGATATCGAAAAAAACGGCGGATTAATTTCACAGTTGATCGAAGCAACCATTCAGCGAAAAATCAACGAAGCCGCAACAAAAGAACAAGAATTGTTTAATTCTGGTAAAGAAGTTTTATTGGGAACAAACAAATATCCGAATCCACAAGATAAAATGTCGCACGATTTGGAATTGTATCCTTTCGTAAAGCAAAATCCACGTAAAACATTAATTATTCCGATCATTGAAAAGCGTTTGGCAGAAGCTTTAGAACAAGAACGTTTAGCGTCAGAATAATTTTGTAACTTTCAGAAAAAGAAGATTATGGAAGCAATCAGAGAAATAGTAAAAGTAAAAAACCGTCAGGTAATCATTAATTTACCCGATGATTTTAATGCCGATGAAGTTGAAGTAATTATTCTTCCTTGTACTAAAGAATATCAAATTCCACAATGGCAAATTGATGAAGTTAGAGAACGTACCGAAAATTATTTAAAAGATCCGTCAAGCGCAACAGATTACGAGGATTTTTTAAAAGAAATTGAAGATGAACTTTATCATTCTAATTTTAGAAGGAGCAAAAATTGATGTTCGTGAAAGTATCAATTGGTATAAAAACATCAATCCTATTCTTTCTAAAAGATTTGCTAACGCTTTTAACAACAGTATAAAAAAGATTAAAGAAAATCCATTTCAATACCAAATTAGATATGACGATGTTCGAATAATTTTATTAAAAACATTTCCATATCTTGTTCATTTCAGTGTTGATAATGACAAAATAGTGATTAAAGCTGTTCTTCATACATCGAGAAACAGTGAAATCAACAAATTATTTTAATTGCAAAAGCAATGAGAAAAAACATACAAAATATACAATTACCACATCAAAAGAAAACCGTAACAGATAATTTAAATTCTTTTGAAACAGCCGAAGGTATTCAGGTAAAGCAATCCTATACGTTAGCCGATGTTGAAGAATTGGAACATATTGGTTTTGGTGCCGGTTTTGCACCAAATTTACGCGGACCTTATGCCACAATGTACGTTCGTCGTCCGTGGACTGTTCGTCAGTACGCAGGTTTTTCAACAGCCGAAGAAAGTAATGCTTTTTATAGAAGAAATTTAGCTGCCGGACAAAAAGGACTTTCAGTTGCTTTTGATTTGGCAACGCACCGCGGCTACGATTCTGATCACGACCGTGTGGTGGGCGATGTTGGTAAAGCCGGTGTAGCGATTGATTCGGTTGAAGACATGAAGATTTTGTTCGATCAAATTCCGTTAGATGAAATGTCGGTTTCTATGACCATGAACGGTGCCGTTTTACCAATTATGGCATTTTATATTGTAGCTGCAAAAGAACAGGGTGTCGATGAAAAATTACTTTCAGGAACCATTCAAAACGATATTTTAAAGGAGTTCATGGTGCGTAATACCTACATCTACCCACCTACTCCCTCAATGAAAATCATTGCAGATATTTTTGAATACACAAGTAGTAAAATGCCGAAATTTAACTCGATTTCTATTTCGGGTTATCACATGCAAGAAGCCGGTGCTACTGCTGATATTGAATTAGCTTACACCATTGCAGACGGATTGGAATATGTGCGAACAGGATTGGCTGCCGGAATGAAAGTTGATGAATTTGCTCCTCGCCTTTCGTTTTTCTGGGCAATTGGTATGAATCATTTCATGGAAATTGCTAAAATGCGTGCCGGTAGAATGATTTGGGCTAAATTGTTGCGCCAGTTTAATCCGGAATCAGATAAATCATTGGCGTTGCGTACGCACTGTCAAACTTCGGGTTGGAGCTTAACCGAGCAAGATCCTTTTAACAATGTAGCACGAACAGCAATCGAAGCTGCTGCTGCTGCCTTTGGAGGAACACAATCGTTACACACCAACGCCTTAGACGAAGCTATTGCCTTACCAACCGATTTTTCGGCTCGTATTGCCCGTAATACACAGATTTTCTTACAAGAAGAAACCAAGATTTGTAAAACAGTTGATCCGTGGGCAGGAAGTTATTATGTTGAAAGTTTAACGGCGGAGATTGCTGAAAAAGCTTGGAAATTGATTGAAGAAGTAGAATCGTATGGTGGAATGACCAAAGCTATTGAAGCTGGAATTCCTAAAATGCGTATCGAAGAAGCTGCTGCTCGTAAACAGGCTCGTATCGATTCTGGTCAGGATATAATTGTAGGTGTGAATAAGTATCGATTGGAAAAAGAAGATCCTTTACAGATCTTGGAAGTTGACAACCAAGTGGTTCGTCAACAGCAAATCGAACGATTAAATACCATTAAAGCTACTCGTGATAACGATAAAGTAAAACAAAGCTTGGCAGCATTAACAAATGCAGCAAAAACAGGCGAAGGTAATTTACTGGCAATAGCTGTTGAAGCAGCTGAAAACCGTGTTACATTAGGAGAAATTTCTGATGCATTGGAAGAAGTTTACGGCAGATACAAAGCACAAATTAAAACCATTAGCGGCGTGTACAATAAAGAAATTAAAACCGATGAGAATTTTGCAAAAGCAAAGCAACTTGCCGACGATTTTGCAAAAAAAGAAGGACGCCGTCCGCGTATTATGATTGCCAAGATGGGTCAAGACGGGCACGATCGTGGTGCAAAAGTTGTAGCCACAGGCTATGCCGATGTTGGTTTTGATGTGGATATGGGTCCGTTGTTTCAAACGCCTGCCGAAGCTGCCAAACAAGCCGTTGAAAACGACGTGCATGTTTTAGGTGTTTCGTCATTAGCTGCCGGTCATAAAACATTGGTTCCGCAAGTTATTGAAGAATTAAAGAAATATGGTCGTGAAGATATCATGGTAATTGTCGGCGGAGTTATTCCCGCACAAGATTATCAGTATTTATTCGACTCTGGCGCAGTTGCGGTTTTTGGTCCAGGAACCAGAATTGCCGATGCTGCCATTACTATTTTAAACGTGTTGTTAGATACAGAATAAAACAAAAAACTCCAACCTTTCGGTTGGAGTTTTATTATAAAATACTTCCAATAAAATTATCGTTTTCCATGGTTCGCCAAACCTCAACATTACTTATGTATTTGTCTTTATAAGGCAGACTGCGGCAGTTTAACTGAATTTTAGAAACCTTGTTTATATCGGTTAAAAAGTGGTTGTCTTCCCAGAAATAGCAAAATAACGGTGGTTGGTTTCTGTGGATCGATGTAAACTTACCAAACACTTTTACACGGTTTTTAACTTCTTGTTTCTTTAAAACTTCAAACGTATTTTTTTCGTAATACGTTCTAATTATAATCAGCGGATTTTCGCTTTTATTGTCCATCTTTTTGTAAGACTGTAAGTAAAAATCGGTCATTAATTTTTCGTTCACAAACTTGCTTGCAATATCAAATTCAAAAACAAACAATTGTTCTTTGTCATTTAAATCGCGTTTGTCAAAATCCTTTGCCAACAATAAAATTTCGTTCACACCATTATAAAAATTGTACGAAACCAATATTTCATAATAGTTAATTTTTTTGCCTTCTTTATAGTAAAACCTAGGAAAAACCTGGTTAATTGTACCTGTTATTGTCATTAAATAATTTTCTAATATATTTTAGAATAATTCACAAAGATAGCGATTCTTACCATTGCATTGTTAAACTTACTCAACTTTTATGGTTTTACCGGCTGTGTGCCCAGTGTGTTCTGGCGCATACATACTTTGAATGGTTGAAATACCGCTTGTAAAACTGCCCTCATTGTTTAAACGCACCTCATAATCAATTACATAACTACCTTTTGATAGATAATCGATAAAAAAGTTGGTGGCAGCATCGCGTGTTGATTGGTAATAACGCAGATTATTTTCGTATTTGTAGCCCGAAAGCACATCAACAGGTTCAAAAGTGGCAGCACGCATATCTTTAATATGAATGAATTCCATATCTTTTTCGGCAGAAATTTCCAATCGAATAATTACTTTTTGTCCTAATTTAAGTTCTGTTTCGTTAGAAATTTCCTGTAACTTTTTATCAGAATTCTCTATATAGAATTTTCTCGCAATTTTCAAGATTCCGTTAGTTGCATCTTCAACCGCATTAAAATCTTCGAAATACTGCCAGTAAATCCCTCCAAAAACAGGTTTTTCACTTTTGTTTTTGATCGATACCTTACCAAAATCATTCGTGATTTCATTTGCTTTCCATTGATAGGTTTGATAGCCCAACAGATCATCAGTTTGATTTTCTGCAGTTTCAGTGATTTTTATGGTTTGATTTCCTAGTGACACAACTGCTTTATCGGACTTTGAAATTTCGGTTGAATTTGATAACAACAGCGCATAAATTGCCGATGTAGTTGCCTTTGTTGTACCCCAGTCTTTATTTAATTTCTGGCTTAACAACCACGCATTTAATTTTTGAAGCGTAGTTTCGTTGTTCTCAATTTCTTTAAAAGCCTCGATAATCAACGCCTGAACTTCGGCTGCATTGTAATAGTAATAATTTTTACTGCTATTTTCTTTCCAATACATTCCGTAGGTTTCATCGATCACTGCACTTTCATTCAACTGATTTAAAATTTGTTTTGCCCAAGTAACATCGCCTTTTCTATTTGCAATTATTGCCAATTTTGCTTTATTTTCAAGCGATAATTCTACCCAATTCTTTTTTAGATCGATAAAGTTTTGATCTAACTGTTTAGAAACATCGGCAGGAATTGCAAAATCTTTCGAATAATAACTTTTTACAAAAGCATAATTAATAGCACTGTGGTTTGAGAACGTTTTGCTTGGTACTTTTAATTGATCTTGCATTTTAACATCGATAAATCGATTGGCTTTATTCACGATGTTCGTTACATCGGTTGCATTGAAATGCGAAACACCTAATTTATCTAATTGTGCCGCCGTAACCAAAATGTGCTGTGTTATATAATCGTTTTCAGATCCGCCCGAAAACCAACCAAAACCACCTGAAGCATTTTGACGTTCACCTAAGGTTTTTACAATTTCATCGGCTTCTTTTTCCAATCGATCTAAATCAAAATACGATGCCAATTGCGCTTTTTTCTCTTCATTTGAAACCAAATCTTTCATCCACGGAGTTTCCTGAAGCATCAATTCTTTTAATTCTTCATTATCTTCTAATTTAGATTTTGGATTTTTCTTCCATTCAGCTATCAAATCTTTAATATCCGGATTCTTTTCCAACACATGCATCGCCAACACATCGGCAAAATACTTGGCAAAAATTTGTTCGTTGCATGTATGCTGAAAATCGTACAAATAAGGTAGCGACTGCATGGTTAACCAAGTGGCGTTGTGCGAAATTTCAACCACAAACTGATGGTTTTTCAACGTTTGCGAATTGTTAGTTATTAAATTATGCAAAATATAATCTTTATTTTGTTTACCCAACTGCCAAATAGCAGCGGTTTCGGTAATCAATGTTCTATTGCTTAAAACCGGAATAACACTTTCTTCACCATCGGTAAAATTGCCCGCTTTTACAGAAATGCGGTATTGCAAACCTTCAATTTCTTTAGGAATTTCAACCAACCAGCTAACGGTATTGGCACTTAATCCGTTTATTGTTGTTGGAACAAGCTTATCGGTTTTAATAATTTTATCGGTTAAATCTTCGCCGGTAACGGTATTAAACAAACGCAAAAAAGCAGTTGCCTGCAACGGAGCATTGGTAGTATTACTTACGCGCGCTTTTAAAATAACCACATCGGTTTCACGAACAAAACGCGGCATGTTTGGCTGAATCATTACGTCTTTTTGGGTTTTGCTTAAACTTTCAACGTAAATAAAATCTGTGGTTTTATTATGTGCTAATCCACGAAATTTCCATTTTGTTAATGCTTCGGGTGCAGTAAAGTCAATTTCTACCGACCCATCTTTCTGAATTTTTAAATGCGGAAAGAAAAACGCAGTTTCTTGTAAGTTTTTGCGTAACGTGATATTATTATGCGTGTCTTCAAGCGTATTTTTTCCATAAATAGTTATATTATTTACAGTTGTACTTGCTTCAGTAGAAATATTTAAACCAGGAACCTGACCTTGTAATGTTTGTATAACACTTGCATTTGGCCTGCCTTCTATTGTTTTAGAAGATACAGTGTTAGCTGCAACCGAAGAAGATTCTTTTGATGTTGTTCTGTAAGTATCAATAACTACATCATTCATAATTATAGAATCATCTTCTAACAAAACAAAGTTTAAGATTTGTGCTTGGTTTACATATAATATTTCAGTCACATATCCTAGATAAACAACTTTAATACGATCGCCTGCAGAAGCCTTAATTTCATAAGTTCCATCTTCATCGGTATCAACACCTATATCGGTATCAAGAACCAAAACAGTTGCACCTGGAATAGGATAGCCATCTTGTGTTTTTACAATTCCTTTTATGGTTTTCAGCACTCCGTCTTTAATAATATTGGTATCATCTATAACATCATATGTCAGCGTTTCATCATTATTTAAAACTTTTTGGGTAAATAGTTGTTCTTCGTTTAAAACATCCGAAAATCCTTCAACACGCTCAACATAGTACTTATAACTTTTGTTGAATGTTTTAATATCGTCGTTAAATCTATCGGACGAAACTTTAGAAATAACCTCATCTACAAGTTCTAAATGAATAACAGTTAGTCCTTTTTTTAATTCTATTTTTAAGCTTTTATAACCTAATGCTGTAATGCCCACTAAAGCCGTTTTGTTGCCTAAGACTTTTGCAAAACCGTCTTCGTTAGTTATTGTTTTATTTGAATTTTTAAGATTCACTACAACAGCATTGGAAATAAATTTATTGGTTTTAGCATCGCGTACTTCAACCTGAAACCCTACATTTTTACTCTGTTGATTTTGGATAGCAGGGTTATAATAATTATATGTAGTAAAAGTACAACCGTAATAGTTCCATGTATTCCAATAAAAAGAGTTGTTATAATAGTAGTTAGAAGTGTTTAAATAGTTCTTTTGAACGATATCTGCTTTTCTAGGCAATGAAAAATTTGCATATACATAATTGTTTATTTTATGTGCATTTGTAGCCCATTCCGTTCCATATTCCCAAGAATCTTTCAACAATAAATCTAAAGAAGCATCGTACATACTTGCTAAAAACTCACCTTGAAATGGTTTATTATTTTTGGCGTTTTTAATCAGTAACTTCCATTTGTATTGTTCAGCAGGATTTAATTTATCATTCCATGACTGCCATTCTACATTCCATAGAAAATCTTCATTTGTTTTAATATTTTCTATGTTATAATTTCCTCTGTTTGAATAAAGCTGATGATTGTTTACAAAAAACCAACTGTAAGAAACCGATTCGTTTTCTGTACTATTTATTAAAGGCAATTTTAATTGTTGTGTACCTTTGTTTACCTTAAAAGTTAACGACTTAATAGTTGCATCGCGGTCAAAATACGTAATGTACAGCGTAACATTATCATATATGCTGTTGGTTTCTAAAACCAACTGATCTGCATTTGATTTTGAATGATTCATTACTGTAAAATTTTCGTTTGTTGCCAGTTTTTCATCGGCATTTTTTATACTAAACGTTGTTTCAGCTTTAATTGGCAAACCAGATTTTTCGTCCGAAATTTCAAATTCGAAGTTATAACGTCCGGTTTTCCAATTCTTAATATCTAATTCAAAATCTTTGTCTTTTTGTGTGGTGTATGTTCCTTCGTAAACCAATACTTTATCAGCTACTTTTTCATCGTTTAACGAATAGGTTTCGTAAGGAAATAACTCTCTAAATGTTTTTTCATTTATAGATGCTAATTCGGGAACATTCCAAGGTCTGCTTTTATAAAAATGATTAACAGGTAAGGTTTGATAGATTTTCACTTTACCGGTTACAGGTAAAAAATCGTTGTTATGACTGGTAGAATTAACATTAACACTTAAAGGTTTGTTTGTAACCGATACATTGTAATTGTAAGCATTTAATCTATACTTTGTGTTGGCAACAGTAAATTGTCCGTCGGTTTGATGAACTTCCCCTGCTTGATCTATTACTTCGATCTCATAATAAACATGCGTTTGTATAGGTTTTATTTTTGCTTTTTCACTAATAGAATCAGACTTAACTGTAAAGGTATATTCAAAAAAACCTTGATCGTTGGTAAATAGTTCTTCTTTTGAATCTACCAAAGTTATTGAGCCTCTTTTTTCGTAATCATAAAAAGATGAATTTATGTTTAGCTTTATTTTAGCATTTGCAATTGCACCACCTGCCAAACTGCTTGCTTTACCTTTTATGGTTACTTTTTCATCAAAATAAACGTTTTGTTTTATTTCTTCTACTTCAAAATCGAAAGTTGGGCGTTTGTATTCTTCTACTTTATACCTGAAACTTGCCATTGGAAAATATAAATTCTCCCAAAAATCTTCTTCCGTATTATCAGTATATTCATCTAACTCATCTACTTCAATATAAAAGTCGCCTGTTGCTATGTTTTTAGGCAATAAAAAAGTACCGCTAAAAGTACCTAATTCGTTGGTTTTAACAGTTAGCTTATTAACCTCTTCAGAATTATCATCTTTTAAAACCACATTAAAAGATTTATTTTCCAAAACGTTTTTTCCATCTTTTTGTACTACGTACAAAATGCCTTTAAAATGTACTTCTTGTCCTGGTCGATAAATATATCTGTCTGTAAACAAATTAATTTTCGCTTCTCGTTTAGCAACGTCTTTGTTCACGTATTCAGTATTGTAACTATCTAAATACAAGTTTGTTTGGTAGGTTTCATTTTGCATAAAAACCTTTACAATATTATCCTTATTGTACCCTCTGATGTCCGAAACAATTATTTTTCCTGCGTCATCGGTTGTATAGCTTTTATTTTGATATTTAACTAAGATATTTTTATACGGATTTCCTGTTTTTGGATTTAAAACATAAATAGTGTAAGAATCTCTCTCTTTACTTTTTGTAATTATCGATACATTGGTGGTTTTAAAGGTAATAATGCGTTGGTAATTAAACTCTTTTAAATCTTTAGCATCTGAATAAGAGACCAACAAATAATTCCCTAACGGGAACTGCTCTCCTAAAACTTCTGTAGAAGTTTGAAAGTACATTAAATCTTTAGGTAAAACTCGCGAAGTAGTTTTAATTGGCTGCTGATTTTTAACTACTAATTGATAGATACTATCGTTTAAAACCGTATGATTAGAAAAATTGTAATAAGCAAAATGCAAAGTATCTATATTTTTATAATCAATTAAGTATTTTACAGGTTCTCCTTCATAGACTTCTTTTTTAAGCGATACAACAAAATCTCTTTGTTTTATACTATTCTCTAATTTTTGTGCATGATCTAGCTGATCGTTTTCATCTGCGTTTTTTTTAACTTCGGCAATTGCATTCAGCGAGCGGTTGTAATAATCTTTTTTATCGGTTTTATTGGCTTCTTTACTTAATTTATTTGCATAATCTGAATACCAACGATTTTTATAAAAAGCTGTAGTTAAATTTTTTCCAAGGTTTTGAAAAGTATCTCCTTCTGCCGATTTATCTTTTGCATACTTTTCAAAACGCAGATATCTTATTTTATCTAGTGCCTTATTTTGATTTGTTGAAATGTAATACGCTTCTAGTTTTTGAAACAACTCAACAGCTTTTTTTCCTAATTCGTTTTTTAAATCGTCATTTTTAGGAGGAAATATTATTTTTTGTTGATGAAAAGAGGAATCAAATCGAAATAATTCATCATTTAAAGGTTGAATTATCGACGAGTTATAAGAATATTCATTAATAAAATTAATTACAAAAAACTCGTAAACAGATTGGTTTAAATTATGATCAATTTCATCAAAAAAAGCTAAATCTTTAATACCAGAAAGCTTTGTTTGTTTTAACAATTGGTCTTGCTTAAAAAGTAAATTTAATTGTTCGTTTACAACAATTTTAAAATGATCTATAGACCATAAATCAATATTATTAGGTAATTTAACTGTTGTGTTTTCAACCAATTTATTTTTATTCCAAGAATATTGTTTAGAATCGTAAGCAGCTAAAATAGTTTTAATATAATACCAGCGGTAAATTTCTTTGTAAATTCCGTCGCTTTTTTGTATTTCTGGCAACAAACGATCAATTTTCTTTTGATAACTTATCTCTTCTAAATTATTTTCTAACTTCATTCTAAAAAGAACAGCTTTTGCTTTTTCTGTTTCATTATTAGCTTTAGAAGCCATAGAATATAAATCATCTATTGCTTTTTTTAGTGTTTTAAAACTTCGTTCTTTTTCTAATTCGTAAACTTTTTGCCATTCTTTAGAAAAATCTTGAGCATAAATAGTGGTTCCAAAAACAAACAGTAGCAGTAAATAAAAGTGTTTCATAAGGTTATTGCTAATAAGATGCGGTTAAAATACATCTTTTTTGTAAATTTAAGCTTTAAAAAATTTTGTATGAAGAAATTTATAGGAATTTGTACCCTTTTACTGACTATTACTTCTTGTGATAAAAAAGCAGAAACTGCTGTTGAAAAACCTCAAGTTATTGAGTTAGGCACTGACTACAACTCGGTTTTTAATCAATTCACCAAACAAAACGATACGCTTTATGTAGTGAATTTCTGGGCAACTTGGTGTCAGCCTTGTGTTGAAGAACTACCCGATTTTATGAAGGTTAACAACGAGTTTAAAACGGATAAATTCAAAATGATTTTAGTGAGTTTGGATAAAGGGAGTGATTTTGAAACAAAAGTGAAAGACTATCTTAAAACCAACAACATTTCGCCCGATGTTTATGTTTTAACCGACAATAAGCGTATGAACGAATGGATTCCGCAAATCAATAAAACCTGGAGCGGTGCTATTCCTGCAACTGCCATTTACAAAAACGGTAAACAAGTGTTTTTTACCGAAGGTAAAATTTCGTACACCGATTTAAAAAGTACCATTAACAAATTTAAATAACAAAAAATGAAAAAGTTTTTAGCATTAGCTTTATTTGCAGTTGCTTTTATTAGCTGTAAAAAAGAAACAACAACGACCACCGATGTGGTAAACAACGACACCATTACCAAAACAGAAGAACCTGCAACTGAAAGAACCGGTTATAACATTGGCGACGAAGCAACCGATTTTTCTTTAAAAGGAACCGACGATAAAATGTATTCTTTATCTCAATTTGCCGATGCAAAAGGATTCATTGTAATTTTCACCTGCAATCATTGTCCGTATGCGAAAGCGTATGAAGAAAGAATCGTTGCGTTAGATGCGAAATACAAATCGTTAGGATATCCTGTTATTGCGATCAATCCGAACGATCCAATTGCACAACCAGAAGACAGTTTTGATTTGATGAAAACCCGTGCGAAAGAAAAAGGATTTACTTTTCCTTATTTGATGGATGAAGGTCAGAAAATTTATCCGCAATACGGTGCAACTAAAACGCCGCATGTTTATATTCTTCAAAAAGAAAACGGTAAAAACATTGTAAAATACATTGGCGCTATCGATAATAATCATGAAAATGCTAACGATGTTACCGAAAAATATGTAGAAGCTGCTGTTGATGCTTTGTTAAAAAACGAACCAGTTAAACAAACCGAAACGGTGGCAATTGGCTGTACTATAAAAGTTAAAAAATAATAGTTAGTTTACAGACGAAAAGGCTGTTTCAGGAATTCGAAACAGCCTTTTTTATTTATGATTTGATGTTAAATTAATCTACACGGACAAAATTTCCGTTTCCATCAAACTCTAAATCTATATCTGATGCTAAATCAATCTTTATTTTTTTATCTTCTTTATCTATTGCAGTTGCAAAGGTTGACGCGTAGTTTTTAGAAAGATACGTTTTAATAGCATCAGGTAAAATACCTTTTGGCAAACCTTTGGCATCTTTCCATTCGTGCCAAACACCGTTACTGTCAAAATCAATTTCGGCACCATCGCTAAACTTCACTTCGTAACTTTTTCCAATAACCGGAATGGTTTTAACTTCGTACGACGCAATGTTGTCTTGACTGTAATGACTGTTGATTGTTTCTAGTGCTTTAACCGGAAGATCGGTAAATTTAACACTGTTTTTTTGCACATCTTCAGCTACGTTTTGGTTGGTTACTGTGTCTGAATTTGATGTTGATGACGGAGTAACCGTAACTTCTTTTTTGCAAGAAACAAAAGTTAACCCCACTAAAGCTAATAATAATAGAAAATTCTTTTTCATAATATAAACTTTTAAAAATCAACTAAATGTACAAAAATTATTTGGTTTTATATTTATCATTCAAACCTTTATTCTGTAAAATAAGCTCTTTTATTTTTTCTAACCGTGCCGTTTTTGTTTTTTCCTGTTTGGCTTCGTCAATATAAACCACGTATTCTTTCTGTTTTCCTTTGGTCAGTTTTTCAAAAGCATTTTTAACATCGGTATTATTTTCTAAAAAATTCTTAAAAATCCCTTCGGGTTTCTTCTCTTCAAAAACATCGGCTTTTATTTCTTTACCATCTTTTATTGTTTGAATTGATTCGTTTATATACGCCAGAATCTTTTCCTCATTCATATCGGCAACATTTGTAAATCGCCACTGACGCATTGATTTTGTTTTTCCGTCTGATGCATTTACCAGCACTTTTTCAGGATCTGATAAAAACACGCCGTTGAAAAACCATAACGAGAAAAAATCTTTAAAACCGCCCCACCCTATTACATTTTTATTGTTAAACGTGTAAACTTCCTTATCCCACTTAATGGCTTTGTCTAAATTGGTTTTTACGATTAACTGCTGCATAAATTCTTCGGCATCGGTCCACTTATCGTTGTAGGTACTCCAATTTGCAGCTTTTTTATCTTTAAGTTTTGATACATTGTAAGTGATAATATCGGCAATTAATTTCTCGGGTAATTTTTGATCTAAAGGAAGTTGAATAGCTCCTTTTGATGTTTTGAATGACGTTAGTTGATTTTGAAACACCTCAATAGCATCAGGTCCCGGATAAATCCCCAAATGCTTTTTATACATCGCAAAATGAATCAAATTGCCGTTGTAATAAAAAGTAGGCATTCCGTAACTGATTTTTTCAGTGGTTTCTTTTGGAACATACTTTTTAATGATGCTGTAAAGATCCACCAACAACATTTTTTGACCCTCCGAAAAACCTGAAATATATTCGGCTATGTTTGAAAAATTATTCATATTAATTTAACCCATTACGAAGTTTCCACATGGTTTTTAAAGCTGTTCAAAATTGCCTGCCAGCCTTCTTTCTGCATTTCTTCCGGGTTTTGATTTTCCGCATCAAATGTTTCAGTTACAATCACCTGATCATCTTTTTCTTCAAAAGAAACTTCAACTGTTCTGCCGTCTTCTATATGATATTTTATCAACTTATGCGGAATAATTTCATCGTAAATTCCTTCAAAATCAAAAGAAAAACTACCGTCTTTAGCAGCCATTGTGCTCTTTAATTTCCCACCAACTTCCAGACTGTTCGATGCGTTTAAACAATGCCAATCCGGCGATGCCTGATTCCATTGTTCAATATCTTTCGGGTTGTTTAAGTTATCCCACACTTTTTCAATAGGTGCATTTACCGCAACCTCAACAGTTATTTTTTTCATCTTAATTTGCTTTTAACGAATTTAATAAATTTCTTAATTTAAAATGATTTTATATTGATTTTGGCAATCTTCTTTTTTGATAATTTTTAGAAAATTACGTTTTAAGATGCGTAACTTTAGGTTGCTAATACAAAAATTAAAATGTTATGAATACAGTAAGAATATCACAATCGTTACAAAACGCACTAAATGAACAGGTTACTTTAGAGGCTTATTCGGCACAAATGTACTTAATGCTTGCCTGCTGGGCAGACGAAAACCAGTTAGACGGTGTTAAGGATTTTATGATGAAGCATTCGCAAGAAGAACGCGTGCACATGGCAAAAATTATTGAATATATTCAGGAACGCGGCGGAACCGTTGTTATTGATGCCATTAGAAAACCAGAACCTCAACCCAACAACGTTTTAGAATGTTTTGAGAGTGTTTTAAAGCAGGAAATTGAAAATACTACTGCAGTTTACAAACTGGTAAAAATGAGTATGGACGAAGAAGATTGGGCTACATGGAACTTTATGCAGTGGTTAGTTGCCGAACAACGTGAAGAAGAAAAACTGGCACTTGATTTATTGGATAAAGCAAAACTTGCCGGAGGAAACAACATGAGCGATACTGCTAAATTTGAATTGAACAAACTTATTGGAAATACCGGACAGGAATTTCCTATTGCTGATAATGTGAATCCTTTGGAGTAATTAAACAAGCAATAAATAATTAAAATTTCTATCGAAACTTTGTATCAAATATTGATATAATGATAAAAGTAGATTTTTACTACTCAACTCGTCATTCCGTGCTTGACACGGAATCGCATTCATTAATTATGAGATGCTGAAACAAGTTCAGCATGACACTGATGAAGAGGACTGAAATTTGGTATAATCATTTTCCAGTAAGCAATTAAAAACAAAAAAGAACGTATTTGCATACGTTCTTTTTTTATAAACTTTATTCGGGTACAGCGCGCCACTTTTTAATGACTGCCGTGTATAAAAATAGAAACAGCAGACCTACTGCCAGCAGTAAATAACTGGTGTTCATATCCAAATACTCCAGAATTGTGGTACACGTTTTACTTGGGTAACTGCTATAATAATCTTTAGTGGTACGGCAAGCATCGTTTTGGTGCATACTTATAATACCTAAAATCAACAGCACATACAACACAAAACCGTTAATGGTTATATTCATAAAGATCGACGTGAACAATTTCGAAGCTGATGTCATAAATAAAAACGGAATCAGAATAATTATTGAAGCGATAATAAACACCAAATAAGCTGCAAAATACTCTTCGTCGCCACCTAATCCCATGCTGTAAACCAAAACCATTAATCCAATAACCAAACTTAATACACCCGTTGTAATTCCTGTAAAAATTACAGAACGCAGATTGGTTACCCTGAAACTGAAAATTAATGTCGAAAAGAAAAAGGCAATCCACAGGTACACGTGAATGTTTCGCGATACAAAATCTACATTTTTAATCAATTCTACGCTGCGCAGAAAATCGCTTAAATTTCTAACCTCGTAATAATTTTTTGTAAGATTTCTATTGTAATAGTTATACAGTTTATCATTACTTCCCGCTACTTGTGCTACTGCAACCGCCGCCGCTTCTACTGTTTCAACGACTGTTTGTTCATTCGAAGCTGTTGCCGCAGTAGCAACATCAGTCGTTAAGGTATCAATAGTTGCAGCAACAGAATCTATTGGATAGCTGTATGCCGTTTCATTTTCTGCAATGAAATTTTTAACTTCGAAAGTATCCGGATGAAAAATCAATTTAAACCATTCGTCTGCATTTAAGTTTGTTCTGATCTGATATTGTTTGGATACTTCTAAAAAGTCATTTAATATCTTTTTAATTTCCGCAGGATCTTTTCGATCTAAAATTTCCGAAAACTGTTTACTGAATTTATAATTCTTTGCAGCGTTTGGATTTGTTCCATAAATAGCAGCTTCTTCCGGATACGACGATGCATAGCTGTAATTGTATCGATCATAAAAATCAACTTCGTCAAAATCTAACGTATAAAACACGCGCGAAAAATTGTAATAGCTTAAATTGGTTGTTTTAATATCTGCCGATACATCAACAACATCCTTTTTAAAATAATAATTACAGGTATCTTTTACAACTTCTTTGTAAGCCAAGCTGGTTCCATTTTTATATTCGGCAGCCGGATATTTAAATTCTCCGTAACCATCGCGCTCTGTTATCGCAATTTTGTACAGACTGTAAAACTGGTGCTTGTTACCATTTGTTTCGAAATACTTTTTATTGTAATCGATCAAATCATCATTGGTTTCACAATACAGCTCGTAAAAAGGTTTTGGATAAGCTTTTTTATCTAAACTATAATCTTGATATCCAATAGATAAAAACGGATATGCCTTGTTAATGATATCGACGTTCTTCACTAATTCATCGTTAGGATATGCCTTGTTGATGTACGATCTTAAACCGAACATATATGAGAAATAAAATGATATAGATGCAAAAACAATGACCAAATAACACACAAACTGACCAAAAAGTTTAAGGTTGCTTGTTGGATAAAAGTTCTTAAAACCGTTGTTTTTAAACATGTAAACCAGCCAGCCTACCAGCATTAGCATAGAAACAATAATGTGTACCATTATTACGCCGCTTGAAAAATAATCGTCTATAACTCGGCTGTTTTGTAACGAAAGTGGACTTCCGTGCGATACAAAACCTATAAAGTAAAAAAGGATATGTACGAGCAAATTTATAGCAAGCATCCACACAATGCGGGTATTCCATATTGTTGGATACCGCTGTATAAGGTAATTGTTTATTTTATTGATAAAATTCATAACAATGTTTTTTCTTAGTTTACAAAAAATCTACGGGTTGATGCGGATATGTCACGGATATAAATCAGGTTGATATCGGCTAATCCCAATGCCACAATTACTTCGGAAAAACGAGTGGTTGTATTGAAATACACCGTGTAAATTCCACCATTAAACGTCAACTTTTCTAACGCAAACGGTGCAAAAACTTCCAGTAATTTTTCACGACTTGCGTTGCTGTCCATTTCTATAATCAACGGTTTTTCGTCATTAACAGTTTCGTTTGTGCTTTCGTTGTACTGTCCGTTTTTCAGAAAAATTACTTTGTCCGATATCTTTTCAACCTCATACAACTGTTGCGAACTTAAAATAAGCGCAATTGGGTTGTTAACCGAATTGGCTATTGCCTTTAAATCTTCCAGAATAATTTGTTGTGCCAAAACATCCAGATTTGCCAAAGGTTCATCTAACAATAAAATTTCGGGTTTACGCAATAAGGTACGCGCCAATTCAAAACGCATTTTGTAGCCTGATGATAATTCGCTCCATTTTAAATGACGATAATTCCATAATCCCAAACGGGCAACCATTAACAAAACCCGGGTTTCAATCTCGTCTGGTTTTTCATCGTAATTCGCCAATACAAATCGTAAATTATCCATCAAACTACCATACCATTTATCGGTACGTTGCGGAATGTAGATCAATTTGGTGCGTAAATCGTAATCGCTTTGTATTTTGTTTGTAAAATGATACTGAAGCGATCCTTGTGTTTGAGCGATTTCTTTAGCCAGAATACGCAATAAGGTCGTTTTACCGTTACCGTTTTCGCCCACCAATCCAAAAACCTGTCCTTTAGTCAACGTAAGCGAAATGGGTCCTAACGAAAACTTTTGCGATCCGTAACTTTTGGTAATCTGATCTGCCTTCAAAACAAATTCTTCTGCATTGTTTTCAGGTACATCAATTAAAGCTATTTTTTGCAGTAATTCTTTTGCCTTTGCAATAAAAGCATCGGTTTGCTCGGGTTTTTTTTCTTTCCAATCGGTCAGATCAATTGCTTCCCTGTAAATCTGCATGTTCTGCGTATCCATTGCACAGTCTAACAGCTTTCTAAAACCCAGAAAAGTATCCTTATTATCAAAAAAGTGCACGGCTTCCTGTACACGCTGTTTATGTTTATTCATTCGCTTTTTTATTGTAAAAGTAAAAATATCTTTCACATGGCAAAGGAATTATCGTGCGAATGTTTACATTTTTTAATCTTTTTTTGTAAGTTTAATTAAAAAATTGACGCTTTAAATGGCAAAGAAAATAAAGGCTATTAAGTGCCCACAATGTGGCAGTACCAAACAAAAAAGAATTGACGAAGAGCATTTTGAATGTTTAAACTGTGGATCGGGTTATCTTTTAGATACAGACGATATTACCATTAACCATAATTACAACTATAATACGCCAAACATACCGGCGGCACCTGTAAACAAAAAAGCGGTGGGTATTTTTATTGCAGTTCTGTTTTTTGGATTTGTAGGATTGATGGTATCGGGCATGTTTTCTAAAAAAGATGCAGTTGCGACTGTTTTTACCAATAAAATAACATGGCAGAACCAAACGGTTTCGCAGGTTTTTACCGATAAAAACAATGTGTTAAAACTTTTTATTGTTGGAAATATCGGATCGAACACACGCGGTTACAATGATAAAGAAAACAAGAAACTGTATTGGTCGGTTTATAATGTATCGTCAGGAAAAACAGAACAATTGAATGTATTTACCGATATTTCTGAACAAATTACTTTGGGCGATATTGCCTTAAAACCATTGAACGACGGCAGTATTTATTTCGTATTTAAGAAAATAAAAGTGTACCGATACGATATTTTAAAGAATTCGTTTGTTTATATGAATACCGATTTGGAACAAACAATAGACAAGTTAAAGACCGGAATTGGCAGTATCGAAATAAACCAGAGCTATAATTGTATGGATATTGTATCGAACACCGGGGCAAAAATCAGTTATTTTCCGTCAACAAAACTGCAAATGCAGCATCCTGATAATGGAAATACAATGCCCAATGCAGTTTTACAGACAAAATACGCAGTATCAAATTCAAACCCAAATTATCTGATTCAGTACAAAACAATACAGCAATCAGGTTATCCGGCATTTACCAAACCTGTTTTTAATATTACATTCAGCGAGAAAGAAGAACCAGTAAACGCTTCTATTTCAAACCAAGATTCAGAGAAAGCATACGTTAAAAGTCATTCTATCATTCCTACAAAAAACCGCATGCACAAGCTTATTGTTTTAGGGAACAACAGCGAAAATGTAGCCATTGCGTACAAGGAAAATATTAGTGAAGGCGAAAAATACATCATTCAATTATTAGATGCCAAAGGAACTGTAAAATGGAATTTAAAAACCAATTTAGGGTTAATTGATAACACCAATAACGCGTTATCTGCAAAAAACGAACTGTTTGTAACCGCTAACAACACTTTTCACGTGATTGGTGCAGACGGCAAAATAAATAAAACGATTAATTTAGAAGAAATCACTTTAGAACCAAAAGAATAATATGGGTAATTTAAAAACAATTCAGTGTCCTAATTGCGGATCAAAAAAGGTAAAGTATTTAGACGATAATATGTTTGAGTGTTTAAACTGCCAAACATCATTTTATGTTGATACAAATCAAACTTCGGTAAACCACAAACACACCTATACGAACAGACCAACTGCTGCGCCGATAACCTTCAACCCAAAACGGGGGTTGTGGATTTTTCTTGGTATCATTTTTTTTGTGTTTGCATTGCTAATTCCGGTGCTTTTTTTTACAACCAATAACAATTCTCCATCGGGTTTCACTACTTCAGAAACTACCAAAGCAAAAGGTTACACGTTTAATATTAGTAGTTCGGCTGCTTTTACTGATCAAAGTAAAAACCTGAAAATATTTATGACTGGCAGCATAAGATCTTCTGATTATAACAACAATAAGTACAAAGACAAGGTGTTTTGGGCGGTTTACGATGCCGTTAAAGGAGCCTATGACCAAATTGAACCTTTAGAAGTTACAAGCACTACAGCAGCCAATTATTGGCACAGCACCGAATGCTTTAAGTTCGACGATGGAAACATTTACATTATTGTAGGCAACAACCTGCTGTACAAGTATGATGCCGTTACTAAAAGCATGCAATTTTTAAACAACGATGTCATTGCAAACGTAAAAGAAATGCAAAGCGGTATTGCGAATATAGATGATGCAACACACAAATATTCAGCATTCAAACTAAAATCTAACAGCGGCAAAGAAGTTACGTATTATCCAATTTCCAAAGTATATTATGCCGATAATTTCCGACAAACTGTTGAGCCACGCTCCTATCCTAACGAAAAGCCAACTACATTTTTCTTCCAAACAAATAATCAGCCGTCGTATTTGGTTCGATACAATGCTATGTACAGCATGGGTTACCCGTTTTGTTTTGATCCGCACATAGAATCGGTGTTCGATGAAGACGAAAACTTTATAAGGGCATCGTTCAGTAATTACTGGGTTTCAGCCTCGCATTTGATTGATATGGAAGTGCTGAATACCGATAACAAGGTGTATGATATGACGGTGCTTGATTTCCGCGATGGTATTGTGGCATTGGGCGTAAAAACCACAAATGTTTCATCGGAAAAGTTTAAAATTCAATGGCAAGATTATAACGGAAAACTGTTGTGGTCTGCCCCAGCCGAAGTTTCGCATTTATACGATTTCAGCGGTGCCATCAGCAAAACGAACGGATTGGTTTTTGGCAGTCGCGAAGATTATTTCGTATATAACAATCAAGGAAAACTAGTAAAGAAATTAGTATTGGATGAATTATCGTTCGATTTAGATTAACCAATAAAAAAGAAAACTATGTTTAAGAAATTTTTTAACAAACAACTGGCAAGCGTTATCGAGTGGAACAATCCCGATGTGAATATGCTGCTATACAAATTTCCGTCTTCGCACAACGAAATTAAAGACGCCAGCAAACTAATTGTTGCTCCGGGGCAAGGGTGCGTTTTGGTTTATGAAGGAGGTATTACCGATGTACTTACACAACCCGATATTTACAATCTGGCGACAGACAATCATCCGTTTATCACATCGCTGCTCAAAATAAGACAGAATTTTGAGAGCGAACACAAACTAAAGATTTACTTTTTTAGAACAGCAGAAGTAGTCAATCAGTATTGGGGAACGGCTTCGCCTATAAAGTATGTCGATGCATCGTACAACCTACCGGTAGAATTAGGCTTGAACGGAAACTTTTCGTACAAGATCAGTCAGCCGCTGTTTTTGTTTACAGATATTATTGGTTCGCAAGATGTGTTTACGGTAAATGCCATGAAACAGATTATTTTAGAACGAATCATAAACCAACTGAGAAGTCTGTTTGCACAAAACAAATACGCTTACAACAGCATTGATGCTGAACTAACGAATATAGAAGATGAGGTAGTTTCAAGAATTTCGGCAGATTTTGAAAGCCTTGGACTGCAGATTACCGATTTCAACATTACAGGAACAGTTTTCGACGAAGCCACCGTAGAACGAATAGGTCGTATTGCCGATATTACTACCGATACAACCGCAGCCGCACAGGCAGGTTTGTCGTACACCGAAATGGAAAAACTGCGTGCTTTACGAGATGCTGCCCAAAACGAAGGCGGTTTAGCCGGAATGGGTGCGCAATTGGGTGTGGGTATGGAAATAGGTAAATTGTTTTCTACAGAGAAAGACAACTTCACACAAAAAATCAGCGAAGAAAACGGCGATGCCTTTGAAAAACTGCAAAAACTAAAAGTTTTGGTCGATGAGCAGATTATTACACAAGAGGAATTCAACGAGCTTAAAAAACAAATCTTAAATAATTTAAAACTGTAGCCTTATGAAATATGTTGTAGCCTTTTTAATTACCCTTTTAATACTAACAACCCTAACCTATTTTGTACTGTTAACCTGGGATATTCAACTGTTCAGCGCACAATATCTAACCAAAGCATACACCACATTTGGCTTGCTTGCAGTAGGATCTTTTTTACTTACCGCTGTTATTGCACTGTTTTTTGGCGGAAATCGCAATAAATACGACAAAAATGCACCCGGTGTTGCACAAAAAAGAATATAATATACCACGCAGTGAATCGTTTCGCTGCGTTTTTTTTTAAGATTTCCCAAATACATCAAAAGTTGAAAACCTATGAAAACCGGTAACAAAGCAAATAAGCAACTTTCGTTGGCGTTCTTTCTAAATCTGTTTTTTGCAGTTATAGAATTAGTGGGCGGTATCTTAACCAATTCAACCGCTATCATTGCCGATGCTTTTCACGATTTTATGGATGCCGTGGCTATTGGAATCGCCGTGTATATGGATAAATTCTCAAAGAAACCAGCATCGTCAACGTTTGCCTATGGGTATCGTCGGTTTGCATTGTTATCGGCAATCATTATGTCGGCAATTTTATTGGTTGGTGCAGCATTTATGCTGTATAACGGCTTCATATTTATAAACAAACCCCGAGAAGTAAACAGTTTGGGAATGCTTGGTTTGGCAGTTTTGGGTATTGCCGTAAACGGTTTTGCTTTTTTAAGGATCAAAAAAGGGAACGAACACCATCACCATCACGCACACGCTCATACATCGCACGATGCCAACAGCAAAGCAATTATGCTGCATTTACTGGAAGATGTTTTGGGTTGGATTGCCGTTCTGCTGGGTGCCATTGTAATGTACTTTACCAATTGGTACTGGATTGACAGCGTTTTAACCATTGCCATTGCCCTGTTTATTGCATACAATGCCCTACGCAATTTATACGATACTTTTGCGGTGTTGCTACAGGCGGTTCCAAAAGAAATTGACTTGCAAAAATTCACAACCGAACTTTCTCAAATAAATAATATAACCAAAATTAACGACCTAAAGGTGTGGTCTATGGACGGACAACAACATATAGCCACCCTGAAAATACAGGTAAACACAACTAATTTAGAAGAACTAATCGTACTGAAAGATCAACTGTACACCTTATTAAATAATTATAAAGTAACCGATATTACCTTACAGATTGATAATGATATATGATCAATATAACAAACAAAAAATCCTCTCAAAATTTGAGAGGATTTTTAATATAATAATTAACTTTTACATATTTCTGCGGTACTGTCCTCCAACTTCAAACAAAGCAGAAGTTATCTGCCCTAACGAACACACTTTTGCAGCTTCCATTAATATTTCAAAAATATTTTGGTTGTTAACTGCTGCTGTTTGTGCCAATTCTAAAGCCTTCAAGGCTTTGTCTTCGTTTCGTTGGTTTAAGCTTTCTTTTGTTTTAATCTGGAAAACTTTCTCTTCTTCCGTTGCACGAATTACTTCTGCCGGTACCACCGTTTTAGATCCTGTTGAGCTTAAAAACGTATTTACCCCAATGATTGGGAATTCCCCGTTATGTTTCAAGGTTTCGTAATACAATGATTCTTCCTGAATTTTAGAACGCTGATACATGGTTTCCATTGCACCCAACACACCGCCACGTTCTGTAATTCGGTCAAATTCTGCCAAAACAGCTTCTTCAACCAAATCAGTCAATTCTTCAATAATGAACGATCCCTGTATCGGGTTTTCGTTTTTCGCCAATCCTAATTCCTTATTAATAATCAACTGAATTGCCATTGCTCTACGTACCGATTCTTCTGTCGGCGTTGTAATTGCTTCATCGTACGCATTGGTATGCAACGAGTTACAGTTGTCGTAAATCGCATACAACGCCTGTAAAGTCGTACGAATATCGTTAAAGTCGATTTCTTGTGCGTGTAACGATCTACCCGATGTTTGAATATGGTATTTCAACATCTGTGCACGTTCGTTAGCTCCGTATTTTTGTTTTAAGGCTTTTGCCCAGATTCTACGTGCCACACGACCAATTACCGAATATTCAGGATCGATACCATTCGAGAAAAAGAACGATAAGTTTGGTCCGAACGCATTAATATCCATTCCTCTCGACAAATAGTATTCTACATACGTGAAACCATTTGCCAAGGTAAATGCCAGCTGCGTAACCGGATTTGCACCTGCTTCGGCAATGTGATATCCCGAAATAGAAACCGAGTAAAAGTTACGAACGTTCTTTTCAATGAAATATTCCTGCACGTCGCCCATTAAACGCAACGCAAATTCGGTAGAGAAAATACAGGTATTTTGTGCCTGATCTTCTTTTAAAATATCTGCCTGAACCGTACCACGAACTTGTGCCAAGGTGTTCTTTTTGATTTCAGCATACACATCTGTCGGTAAAACCTGATCGCCCGATACGCCTAAAAGCATCAAACCTAAACCATCGTTTCCTTCTGGTAAATCGCCATTGTAACGTGGACGTTCTAAACCGTTGTCTTCGTAAATTGCTTTTATTTTTGCTTCAACTTCTGCTTCCAGATCATTTTCTTTGATGTACTTTTCACAGTTTTGATCAATCGCCGCATTCATAAAAAATCCTAACAACATAGGTGCCGGACCGTTAATGGTCATAGAAACCGATGTTGCTGCATGCGATAAATCAAACCCTGAATACAATTTTTTAGCATCATCTAAACAACAGATCGAAACTCCGGCATTACCAATTTTTCCGTAAATATCAGGTCTGTAACCCGGATCGTTTCCGTATAAAGTAACCGAGTCAAAAGCGGTTGATAAACGTTTTGCCGGCATTCCTTTTGATACATAGTGGAAACGACGGTTGGTACGCTCCGGTCCACCTTCACCTGCAAACATACGAGTTGGATCTTCGCCTTCGCGTTTAAACGGATACAAGCCCGATGTAAATGGGAATTCTCCCGGAACATTTTCCTGTAAAACCCAACGCAGAACATCGCCCCAAGCTTCGTACTTTGGCAAAGCAATTTTAGGAATCTGTAAATGCGATAACGATTCGGTATGTGTTTGAATTTTGATTTCTTTGTCGCGAACTTTAAACGAATAAACCGGATTTTTATACTTGTTCACTTTTTCGTCCCAAGTTGTTATCACTTCCCAGTTGTAAGGATCTAAATCGCGTTTTAACTTATCGAATTCTGCCAATAAAAGCTTTGATAATTCTTCGTTTTGTGTTCCATTAACTTCAATTCCATGTTGCGTTAAAACAGGTAGTTTACCCGAAATAGTTTCAATGGTTTTAAAGATTCCATATAATTTTTGAGCAACATCTTTTTGCGAAATTGCTTTATTATCGTACCCTCTGTTATTTTCAGCAATTTCAGACAAATAGCGAATACGAGATGGCGGAATAACATAGATTTTCTCTGACATCTCTTTTGTAATCTCAAAAGTAGAATTTAAAGCAGCTCCAGTTTTTTCAACCACTTTATCAATAATTGCCTTATAAAGCTGATTTGTTCCCGGATCGTTAAACTGTGAAGCAATTGTTCCGAAAACCGGCATTTCGTCTGGGTTTACATCCCATAAATTATGGTTGCGCTGGTATTGTTTTTTTACATCGCGCACAGCATCTAAAGCTCCACGTTTATCGAATTTGTTGATCGCCACAATGTCGGCAAAATCTAACATATCGATTTTTTCCAATTGAGTCGCCGCACCAAATTCAGGAGTCATGATGTATAATGAAGCATCTGAATGATCTAAAATCTCGGTATCAGACTGACCGATACCCGAAGTTTCCAAAATGATCAAATCGTATTGCGCCGCTTTTAAAACCTGAAGTGCTTCTTCTACGTATTTAGACAATGCCAAATTTGACTGACGTGTAGCCAGCGAACGCATATAAACACGCGGATTGTTGATTGAATTCATACGAATACGATCGCCCAACAAAGCACCACCGGTTTTCTTTTTAGATGGATCTACCGAAACCAACGCAATGGTTTTCTCCGGAAAATCAATTAAAAATCTGCGTACGATTTCATCAACCATTGACGATTTACCTGCACCACCTGTTCCGGTAATTCCTAAAACGGGTGCCGATTGATTTTCGACTTTATCAAAATCGAACACCTTTAAAAAGTCTTCTTCACGGTTTTCTGCTAAGGAAATTAATCGGGAAATAGTAGTAATATCTTTGTCTTTCAACGACTGATAAATATCTTTTCCGTCAGGAATTTCTAAAGCTCCAGTTGGAAAATCGGCTTTTTGCACCATATCATTGATCATACCTTGTAAACCCAATTCACGACCATCGTCAGGAGAATAAATACGCGTGATACCGTAATCCATTAATTCCTTGATTTCTGTAGGAAGAATTACACCGCCGCCGCCGCCAACTATTTTAATATGACCTGCTCCTTTTTCCTGAAGCAAATCGTACATATATTTAAAATATTCATTATGACCACCTTGATACGATGTCATTGCAATGGCATTTGCATCTTCTTGAATTGCAGTATTTACCACATCTTCTACCGATTTATCATGACCTAAATGAATTACTTCACAACCAGTTGATTGTATAATTCGGCGCATAATATTAATTGCAGCATCGTGCCCATCAAACAAAGCAGCAGCTGTAACGATACGAACTTTGTTGTTTGGGGTGTATATTTTTTGTTCCATTTTGTTTTTATTTCGACTTCGCAAGATACATCTTTTACAGATTATATAAAACAGCTTTTAAAATTAATATGCCCTTAAAATTTAATATTAAGATCACAAAAAAAGAGGAAGCAATCGCTTCCTCTTTTTTATGGTTGTTATTTCACAGGTATTTATCGTTTTAACGAGAAGTGACCTGTTACTTCTTTGTTTAATCCTGTTTTTGGATCTATATACTCTGCCTTAAACCAGTAATCGGTTGATGGTAATGGTTGTCCGTTGAAGGTTCCGTCCCATCCTGCACCGGCAGGGCTTAACTGTTTGATTAGTTTTCCAAAGCGGTCAAAGATATAGATCTTCGTATCCGGCTGGTTCTTTAACGACCAGATGTTCCATGTATCGTTGTAGCCGTCGTTGTTCGGAGTAAAGAATTTAGGATAATCCATTACCGTGATTACTTTACTTGCGATACAAGGTTCGCCTTCTATACGTACATATACTGTATGCTCACCCGGTGTTACATCTAAAAAGATGTTAGAATCTTGCCATGAACCTTCGTCTAACTTGTATTCTAAT
>JAVXSC010000014.1:0-27080 GCA_036643355.1 Myroides sp. | reverse complement strand
GTTAGAACATCAGTTTGAACATGCTTCCCGACAGGTTTATATTGCCTTGGGAATGGCACTGACCGAAGCCGGAGCTTTAGAAGTAGATTCGATTCCAATGGAAGGTTTTATAAACCACGAAGTTGACAAACTGTTGAATTTAGAACAAAAAGGATTAAAAAGCGTTGTTATTTTACCGATTGGTTACCGCGATGCCGAAAACGATTGGCAGGCAGAATTGAAAAAGGTAAGAAAAACAACCAACGATATGATTACTTGTATTGATTAATTTAAAATCTGAATTATGAAAAATTTAAAAGCTTTATTAGTTGTATTATTTATTGCGTTTACAACTGTTGTGAGTGCACAAAACAAAAAATCAGAAAAAGCAGTAATTAAAACAAACATTGTTTGCGATCATTGCAAAGCGTGCGAAACCTGCGGAAAAATGTTTCAGACAGAAATGCTGAAAGTAAAAGGTGTAAAAATGTACGAATTGGACGAAGAAAAAGAAACTATTACGGTTTATTTCAATCCTAAAAAAAAAAATTTGCAAGACATTAAAACGGCAATTTCTAAATTAGGTTTTGATGCCGACGAAATAAAAGCCGACCCAATAGCTTACGAAAATCTAGATGGTTGTTGCAAAGCATAAATTATAAAATCTTCCAATTGGAAGATTTTATTTT
The DNA here is from genome assembly GCA_036643355.1 of Myroides sp. Taxonomy (GTDB): domain Bacteria; phylum Bacteroidota; class Bacteroidia; order Flavobacteriales; family Flavobacteriaceae; genus Flavobacterium. Next base: position 26,412 of record JAVXSC010000014.1, on the reverse strand, counting down.
ATATTAAAAACACTTTATTACTTTATGAAAAATATATTATTACTTATTATTCTATTTCCTACATTGATTTTTGCACAAGGCGATAATATAAAAGGTAAATGGATATTAGATTATGTAACTTATGAAAACGGTGATCCATTAGAAATTGAGCATCCATTATTTTCAACATTTAAAAGTTTAGATATTTCCGATAAACACATAATAATTGACGGGATTAGTAAAAATAAGTCTCAAATTTATGTAGGTAGAATAGTTATGCGCTACATTAAATACAAGTATCATATTGATAATAAGTATTTAGTTTTAAAAGAAGATGATGATGATAAACTTTATTATTTTTTAAGAATCCTTGACTTTAAAAAGAAATATCCTGAAGCCAAATCTGAATATGTTGAATATGAAAATAGGTCAGTTTTAAAATATAATAAATTGTTAAATATAGATATATTAGGAAGTGATAATTTTGATAGTATAAGTGAATTTAAAGAAAGCATAAAAAGTTATAAAAAACATTTGTTTACAAATAAAGTTTTTAAAGCTACATTTATTTTAACTGCGGATAATAAAATAGAAAGTGTAAAAATAGAGAAATCTGTTTCACCAAAATTTGATGAAGATTTTATTGAAGCATCACATAACTTAACCAAGTTTTACACAAATAATACAGATAATGATGTTTTGATGGAGTATAATGATTACATGGGGAAATATTGGCCTAAACGAACGGATATTCAAATAGAGTTTTTTAAAAATAAATTAATTGCCGATTACTATTACACAAACAAACAATTTAACTTGTCTAAAGAAATTTATACTATTTTGTACAATAGTAAAGACATTTTACATGATACAGATAGAGATGTTGCAAGCGAAATTTATAAAAAATTATATATATCATTATTACATACAAATAACCTTCTTGAAGCATGTATTTTACTAAATGATATTAAGGAAACAAATTATTTTGATGTAAGAAATTATTTAAAAGAATATTGTCCATAAAAAAAGCTTCCTATTTTGGAAGCTTTTTAAGTTTACAAATTTCTTAAAAATTTATGGTGCCTTCTACTAAAATTTCTTCTTCATCACTTCCACTACCTGTCATATTTTCTTTTATGAATTTACCTTTAAAAACAGCTTTACCATTCATTAATTGTGCATCTGCACCTTGCGATTGAGTAAGCTTAATATTGGTTACTTTTACATTATTAGAAGCATCTTCAATTGATGTATAAATATCTGAAACTCCTGTATTGAAATAAATTGCCAGATCACCAAAACTTTCTTCACCATTCTCATTTGTAACTTGACAACCAAATCCAACATTTTGAAACGTACCAACAATTTGATAAACCATAAAAGTATTATTAGATGTTCTTTTTGTTCCTATCACAGCTCCACTTCCAGAACTTTTAATTACTTTGCCCGTTTCATGACCCGATAGTATTTTAAGTTCAATGTTACCTTGAGACTGAGCTTGAGATATCACATTCGGATCTCCATCAACATGTTCAGCACAAGAATTAAAAAAGGAAAATGTTAGAACAATTGATAATAAAAAAAATGATTTGAATAAATGTTTTTTCATAATATTAAAGTGTTAAAGATTTATTAAAAGGCAAATAAATGGAAATATTTTTGATTTAAAAAAAAATTTGATTCATAATATTAGTAAATGCTAATTATCATAGAATATAGTACGTGTCATTTTGAATATATACCTTTAATTGCAATTGTATCGATATATCTAAAATAATGAAAGCTTCCCAAATAGGAAGCTTTCATTATTTTAGATTCTTCATTTCACTCCATTACATTCGGAATGACAAAAGGATATATAATTACGATTTTTGTTCTTTATTAAAATAAACCAAGTAATAATACATTTGTTTTTCTTCATCCCAGCCTTTTTCAATATATTTTTCAGCAGATTCAGGATTAATAAAATCTAACTTAATTTGTACGTTGGTATCTAAATTAATAACGTTTTTAATTTTTTTACGAACATCAGAAACGGCATTGTTTGCAATTGGGAAGTTAGATACATCCTCAATGCTGTATTTTTCGGCACGATCTGTTTTATAGTTTTTAAATTCGGCTTGTAAATCAGGATTATCAATTACATCATTAATAAAACCTTGCTCTTCAAACTCATCATTCTTTGCAAAATAATTTACAGATCGGTTCATAAACATAACCTCTTCTTTTTTATCTTCGGCAGGTAAAACCACATCTTTAGCAAAATCCTGAACAAACTTCAAGTACTTTTTTGTCATAAAGTTTTCATCCTGAAAAGCATCAACAGATAAAAAATGTTCCAACCAATAACGCGCATCGTAACGGTTACTGTCAATCGTTAAAATTTTATAGCCTTCTTCTTTTTTGTAATTGAAAATAATACAGCCTTTATCTAACTTATTCAGATTAATTCCTTGCTGAAGCACCATTTCCAGGTTGCTGTTGTTTTCTTCGAACTGTAAAAAATCAGACTTTAATTCGCTTTTAAAAATACCAATCGCATCAACCGGATTGTTATCAATAGTAATATGCGTTAAATAAGTTACATAAACTTCTCCGTTTTTAATATGCGGATGGTTTGATTGCTCGTATAAATGTTTGGTGATTTTCTTTGAAACTTCGTGAGCACTGCTTGGGTTTGCAAAAATTTCGTTGGCAAAATTAAACATGTCGTTATAATCTAAATCAACATCATGTGCAAACTGATAATAGTTTTCTTCTTTTTCGCGAAAAGGCTTAAAAAAATATTCTTTTAAAAGCGGCGTAATTTCGTCGTTTACATTAAAAGTGTTTTCAGACAGAAAAATAGCTTCGGCACGGCTTTTATTTCCAACTCGGTGAATAGACAAAGATTCTATCTGCGTATTAAATAAATTAATCATAGCGTTTGTACTGTTTATAGGTAAAAAAAGAAAACCGTTTGGCTTTCTTTTAATTAATTTTTATGTTATTATTTGTCGTGATTGACAGAGGAGGAATCTGATTGATGAGATTCTTCATTTAACTTTGTTTCATTCAGAATGACAACTCTTATTTAGTAATTGTTATCGTCGTAATCATATTCACTGAAACCTTCATCGCCGTCAAACATATCAAAATCTTCTTCATCGTAATCATCATCAAAATCTCCGTAAATATCATCTTTAGAAATCGGATCATCGAAATTTTTAACAGGCGCATCTTCAGGTAAAATTCCATGTGCAAAAAGTAGAGCAGGAAGTTCTTTCTCTTCCGAATCGTTTTCACTTTCAATCGCAGCCAATTCTACAAAGAACGTCCAATTTACAAACGGATCATAGATGTAAAGAATTTTGGTTTGATCTTCGTACAACAGATCGTTCAGTTTAAAATCGCTCATTATTTTGTGTTCTCCAGGAACATCGCCCATATCAAACAACATAATTTCGTCTTGTTGTTCCCAATTGTCATCACACAAAAAGAACGATCCGCCTTCCATACCATCAAACCCGAAAGCGTTGATAATTGTGTTGTGCAAATCTTCTAAAGTATCTGTATCTTTAATGGCAATGTCTCTTAAAACATCATCTTCAGCATCTAAAATAACGCGAAATTTGTAAACCATGATTCTTATATTTGATAGCAAATTTACTATTTAATATTGATTTTTTTTGGCTTTTAATTTTTCTTTTTTTTGTTTATGAAGGTAAATTTTACGGTTGGGAAGGTAAAATCGACAGTTCGGCGACTTTTAGTTTTTGCGTGAATAATCTTGCCTTACTTTTGACTTAATAATTAAAAACAACAATGGAAAATTTTATAAAAACACTTATTTACATTCACGCTTTTTTTGGCGGATTAGGTTTAATAGCAGGCGTTATAAGTATGTTAGTTCGCAAAGGCGGAAAAGTACACAAGCTGTGGGGAAAGATATTTTCGGTTGGTATGATTACCAGCAGTTTACTCTCATTAATTGTAGCAAGCTTTCCAGGTCATGAAAATATATTTCTTTTTTTAATAGGAATTTTTACTATTTACATGGTTTTGGCAGGAAACAGAGCGCTAACGTTAAAAGTTTCGATTAAAAGTAAAGCCGACGACCTTGATAAAAGCATTTCGTACATAATGTTTGCTATTGCCGTTTTAATGATGATTTTTGGAACGATCTGTTTATTGAAAGATAATAATTTATGGACACTTTATTTCTTTTTTGGTAGTATTGGTTTGATTATGACATATCGCGATTTTAAAGCCTTTAAAGAGTTTACAACAAATAATAAAGTAGCAATTATAAGTCATATTGGCAGAATGGTTGGCGCATTTATAACATCGGTAACCGCCTTTATTGTAGCAGGTTTAAGCATTAGTAATCTGGTTGTTTGGTTGCTGCCTACGTTTTTGGGAATACCTTATATTATATTTTGGACAAGAAAAATGAAAACCGTAAAATTTAAATTATGAAAAATTTTTTAAGACACCTAAAACAGTTTTCAATAATATTAGTAATATGCTACGTTATTGTTTTAGCAATTAATTTTGAATACACTAAACAATTTAACAGCCTTGGTTATTTAAAACAGTTTTTAAATGTGTTCACCTACACATTTGGAATTTACCTTGCAAATACGTTGGTATTATCCGATTATTATTTAAAACGAAAGAAAAGTTTAGAAAATTTTGTGGTAGGTGGAATTTTAGTTAACATCCTTACAGCTTTAGTTGTTTTGCTGTTGGAGTTTTTAGGATATTTAGTAATAGTAAACAATTCTGTTGCCGAAGCATTTACGTTTGTTAAGAATAATTCAACGTTTATGTTGTGGTTTTCAATGACCATATCAACAACCGTATATATTGTTTTATTGATTCGAAGAAAAGATAAGATTGAAGTTACCCAGCAAAAAGATATTGCCGTAAAAGCAACTGCTTCGTTTGAAACATTAAAAAATCAGTTAGATCCACATTTTTTGTTTAATTCTTTGAATGTTTTAAGTTCGTTGATCGAAGAAAATCCAAAAAAAGCACAAGAATTTACTGTAGCACTTTCAAAGATTTATCGTTATGTTTTAGATCAGAAAGATAAAAATCTGATTTCGGTTGAAGAAGAATTAAATTTTGCAAAATTGTATGTTTCACTTTTAAAGATGCGCTTTGAAGATGCCATCATCATCAATTTTGAAACAGATATCGATATTAACGAATTTAGAATTGTCCCTTTAAGTTTGCAACTTTTGTTAGAAAATGCCATAAAACACAACATTATATCAGATCAAAAACCGTTACAGATTGATATTTTTAAAGAAGAAAATTATTTGGTTGTTCAAAATTCTTATCAAAAAAAGCAAACTTTTGAAAAATCTACAGGCATTGGGCTGCAAAATATTATTCAGCGTTACAATCTGGTTTCCAATTTACAAATCAATATCCAACAAACCGATAAGCATTATATTGTAAAACTCCCACTAATTTCAGGCGAATCGTTATACACTTTTCAGGAAGATCAATTTACCGAAGAAATCTTCAACAATGCGTACGACAAGATGTATCAGCTAAAAGAATTTTATGTAACCGTTTTTGCAGCTGTAATTGTAATTCCTTTAGCCATTGTATTAAACTTTTTCTATTTACCGCACTATAAATGGTCGTTAGCAATAGTTTTATTTATGTTGTTCGCACTTTTTATAAACGGAGTTAAAACAATAAATTTCTTAAAGAATTGGGAAAATAAAATGATTAAAAAACAAATTAATAAAAACAGAAATCATGGAAAATTATAATCAGTTAGAGCTTTTAAAAGCAAAAAAACGTGTTAAAAAAGTAAAGGAATTCTACGTACATTTAATCGTTTATATTTGTGTAAATTCCTTTTTAGTCATCATAAATTTATTAAATTCAGAAAGCGGTTACTGGTTTCTTTTTCCGGCAGTAGGTTGGGGAATAGGCTTGTTTTCACATGCAGCTAACACATTTAATTTTATTCCGTTTTTGAATAAAGATTGGGAAAACCGAAAAATTAAACAGTACATGGACGAAGAACGAAATACTTTTAAGAACAAACAGTAATGAAAATTGTTATTATTGAAGACGAAAAACCGGCTGCGCGCTTGTTAAAACGTAAGGTTGAAAATCTAAATTGTGAAGTTATTGCCGTGTTATCGTCGGTAACAGAAAGTATAGAGTGGTTTTTATCAAACGAACATCCCGATTTGGTTTTGGTTGATATTCAATTGTCCGACGGTTTATCGTTTGAAATTTTTGAACAAGTAGAAATCAAAAGTTCAGTCATTTTCACAACTGCTTATGACGAATATGCTTTAAAGGCGTTTAAGTTAAATAGTATTGATTATTTGCTAAAACCAATTGATGAAAGCGAATTAAAAGCAGCTATTGAAAAGTTTTTATCATTACAGAATAAAACGGTTTTTAATCAGCAAAGTTTAAACAATGTTTACAGCAGCAATTTTAAAAAGCGATTTGTAGTTAAAACCGGAAACATCATAAAAATTATCGATGTTAACGATATTGAATGTTTTTACAGCGCCTTTAAAAGCAGTTTTTTAACAACAATTGAGAATAGATCTTTTAGTTTAGATGATAGTATGGAAAATATTGAAAAAGAAGTTAATACAGATGATTTTTTTAGAGTGAACCGTCAATTCATCATCAACCTAAAAGCGATAAAAGAAATAAGTATTTACAGCAATTCACGCTTAAAAATCAGTCTGAATAATTACAAAGAAGAAGAAATTATTGTTAGCAGAGAAAAGGTTCAGGCGTTTAAAGAATGGATTAGTAAGTAATTTCATCTAAAAATAATTAGTAATTTAGATCAAAATTCTTAAACAATGAAAAACTATATATTTTCCTTTCTTTTTATCGGATTTCTTTTTAATTCAATTGATACAACAGCTCAAACAAACAATACAGTTTCCGAAAAAAAAGCATTAGAAAAACCATACAATCCAAATGATAATGCTCAACAAAAAATTGATTCATTACTAACACAAGCTAAAAAAGAAAAGAAAAATGTAATTCTGCAAGCCGGCGGAAACTGGTGCAGCTGGTGTTTGCTGTTTAACGATTTCATTAAAACTAACACGAAAGTAAAGAAAGAACTACAAAGCAATTTTTTATATTATCATTTAAATTTTTCAAAAGAGAATAAGAACGAAGCAGTTTTTAAAAAATATGCTCCAAACGGCGATAAATTAGGTTATCCTTTCTTTATTGTTTTGAATAGCAACGGTAAAATTTTAAAAGTTCAAGAAAGTGGAAGTTTAGAAGAAGGTAAAGGCTATAATGAAGCAAAAGTATTAAACTTCTTAAAATCGGTTAAACCATAAATAATTGCAGATTTTTCAATTAAAATAAATCTTACATTAATTTTTAAATAATATTTCTAAAAAACGCCGTTTTTCGTTAATAATTATAAATTTGCATCTTCAACAACAATTTTAAAAAAATGGATACAAATTTATTATTAAACATTGCACAGCAATATGGCTGTCCGGTGTATGTTTATGACGGCAACACAATAGAAAATCAATTTCAACGTTTACAGGATGCGTTTAAACAGGTAAAAAAATTAAAAATCAATTATGCGGCTAAAGCATTAACCAACATTTCCGTTTTAAAGTTGTTGAAGAAGAAGGGCAGTGGGTTAGACACCGTATCTATACAGGAAGTTTTATTAGGATTAGAAGCAGGTTTTTCTCCAGATGACATCATGTTTACGCCGAACGGTGTTTCATTAGAAGAAATCGAAGAGGCAGTAAAATTAGGTGTTCACATTAATATTGACAATCTTTCAATTTTAGAACAATTTGGTGCAAAACATCCGAATATTCCGGTTTGTGTTCGTATAAATCCTCATGTAATGGCTGGTGGAAACAGTAATATTTCAGTTGGTCATATCGATAGTAAATTCGGAATTTCTGTCCATCAAACGCCTCATATTTTAAGAATTATCGAAAATACTAAAATGAAGGTAAACGGAATCCACATGCACACGGGTTCTGATATTTTAGATATTGAAGTATTTTTATATGCGTCTGAAATTCTGTTTGAAACAGCTAAACAATTCAAAAACCTTGATTTTATTGATTTCGGAAGCGGATTTAAAGTTCCTTACAAAGAAGGAGATCTAGAAACAGATATCGAAGAATTAGGCGAAAAATTAACGGTTCGATTCAATGAATTCTGTAAAGATTATGGTAAAAATTTAACCTTGGTTTTTGAACCTGGTAAGTTTTTGGTTTCACAAGCCGGTTATTTTCTTGCTAAAGTAAATGTGGTAAAACAAACAACATCAACCGTTTTTGCTGGTGTAGATTCTGGTTTTAACCACTTAATTCGTCCAATGTTTTACAATTCGTATCATCACATCACAAACATTTCAAATGCCAATGGAAAACAACGTTTTTATTCTGTTGTGGGATACATTTGTGAAACCGATACTTTTGCAAGCAATCGTAAAATTGCAGAAATTAATGAAGGCGATATTTTGTGTTTCCATAATGCGGGAGCTTATTGTTTCTCAATGACATCGAACTACAATTCACGTTTTAAACCGGCAGAAGTTTTGGTTTACAATGATGCTGTTCATTTAATTAGAAAGCGTGAAACAATGGCAGATTTGCTTCAAAACCAGATTGCGGTTAATTTTGACTAAAGATTAAGTAACATTTATTTAATATGTATAGATTAGGCAAACGTATAGTTTGCCTATTTTTGTATAAAATATTTCAAAAATGAAAAGAAGAAGTTTTTTTAAGTTAGGAAGCTTGGCTGCATTGGGATCAACATTGGTAAATCCAATCGATACTTTTGCAGGAAACAACGATATATCATTAAATTCAACCAACAAAAAAGCCAAAAATATTATTTTTATGGTCAGCGACGGAATGAGTTCCGGAACGCTGAACCTTGCAAATATGTATTCTAACCGCATACTTGGCAAAAACAGTAATTGGCTGCAACTTTATATTGATAATAAGGTTTCACGCGGAATAATGGATATGGCTTCGGCTTCATCAATCGTTACCGATTCTGCTGCTGCAAGTTCTTCTTGGGGCGGTGGTGCTCGTGTGAATAATGGTTCTTTGAACATTAGTCCGTCTGGAGAAGAAAATATGCCTATCTGGCAAAAATTCAAGGCAAAAGGTAAAAAAGCAGGCTGTGTGACAACGGTTCCAATTACGCACGCAACTCCTGCAGGCTTTACGGTTGCCATTAAAAGTAGAAACGATCAATCTGCAATCGCCGAAGAATATTTACGAATTGGTTATGATGTTTTGTTGGGTGGCGGACAAAAATATTTTGCTGCCGTGCACAGAAAAGATAAAAAAGACATGTTTACTGCTTTTTCTCAACAAAATTATGTGGTAGCGAAAACCAAGTCCGATTTAAAAAATACAGATAAATCTAAAAAATTATTAGGTATTTTTGATTTTGATGCACTTCCATATCAAATTGACAGAAAACAATCTGCGGAATTGACGAATTCTATTCCGACTTTGGCTGAAATGACAGAGATTGCGATCAATCAAATGAAAGATCATAAAGAAGGATTTGTGTTACAGGTTGAATCAGGAAAGGTTGATTGGGCGGCACACGCAAACGATGTTTCAGCTTTAATTCACGAACAATTGCAGTTTGATGAAGCCATTGCTGTTGCTATGAAATTTGCCGAACAAGACAAAAATACGTTAGTTGTAATTACGACTGATCACGGAAATGCAAATCCGGGAATGATTTACGGAAAATATGCAAACGAACACTTCGATAGTTTAGCGAAATATAATTTTACGAACGAATATATTTTAAACAATATAAAAAATAACCAGTCTGAAAGTCAGATAAAAGAGTTTATAAAAAGTTCGATAAATGTGGAATTGAACGATGAGGAAACTAAAACCATAGCATCATATTACAACGGATTAAAAAAGGGCGACGACGGATTGTACAACTACAAACATTTGCCTTTTAGTGCTTTTGCCGTAATTCAGAAAAAATATAATTCGGTTGGGTGGATTTCTATGGATCATTCGGCTGATTATGTAGAAGTTGCCATGTTTGGACCGGGAAATCATCTGCATAAACCGTTTATGAAAAATATCGATATGCACTATTTATTGTTGGAAGCTGCCGAAGTAGAAAACAAATTTTAGTGTATTTTTGTCGGATGAAAATTGCAGTAATCAACAATTACGACTCATTTGTACACAACATTATCCATTATCTTGAAAGTTTTGATGGAGTAGAAGTAGCCGTTTTTTTAAACGATGAATTCTATTTGGAAGAATTACAAAGTTTCGATAAAATTGTTTTGTCGCCAGGCCCGGGAATTCCAAAAGAAGCCGGACTTTTGCTGGATGTTATTGATTTTTATAAAGATAAAAAAAGGATTTTGGGCGTTTGTTTGGGACATCAGGCAATTGCCGAGTATTTTGGGTGTTCGCTTGTAAATTTGGATCAACCTTTACACGGAATTTCAACTAAACTTGAAATCATAGAGGACGATTTTTTATGGAATGATTTACAAAACGATATTTTTGTAGGTCATTATCATTCGTGGTGTGTAAGTAAAAGTAATCTATCAAGCGAAATCACAGTTACTGCAATTGATGAACAAGGAAACATTATGGCTTTAAAACATAAAGAATACGATATTCGCGGGGTTCAGTTTCACCCTGAATCTGTTCTAACTCCACAAGGGAAAAAAATAATCGAGAATTGGCTGAAAAATAATTAAAAAAGAAAAACGATCTTATTGATCGTTTTATTCTGCATAAAAAGTACCATCAATACTAATATAGCCTATTATGTTATAAAATCTTTGTGGTGGTTCTTCAAAGAATAAAGCACTTCTATTTTTCCAATAATCAGGATTATCTGTAACTTCTGTTATACTAAGAGTTTTTAAGGTTTCTTTTTTATTATTGAAATCATTTTCATGTGATTGATACGTTTTGGATTCTTTTGATAAATTTCTTATCCATTCATGTTTATTGATATTCCAAAGTCCTCTTAATTTATCATCAACAATGTTATCACTCCCTAAAACAGCCAAAACAGGCATATCTTTGTAGCTTTCAAAACGTAAAATACGTTCTTTTATATTTTTTATTTCTTTGGATTTTGTGTCGTGTACACGAAAATGAAAGTATTTATTATCTTCAGGATACTCAATAATTTGATTGGTTTTTGTTAAGGCATATTTTATACCTATTTCTGGTGTATTGACAAACGAATAGATTACATTTCCTTTATCATCAATCAAATCAACCTGACATTTTAAATATTTGTAGAATCGGTAATCTTGTCCGCGTTTTAAGTTTTCAAGATATTTTATTCCTAAATAATAATTATGATGTTCATAACCAATTGCATCATCATAATCATAGGCAGGCAATAACTTTTTAAGTTTCTTTAAATAAATCTGTGATTTACCATTTTTATATAACCGAAAATTGTAATCGGTTTTTGTAAATGTAATAGAATCATATTGTTCAGGTAACACTAATCCATCAAAATCTGCTAATTTCCATTTATCATATTCTTTAAAAGCATAGGTTTCGGTTCTAGAATTACCTAGAAACTCTTGCATATTTTCAACTTTTTTATAGTTTTCATCGTAAATGGCAAAAGGTTTGTCTTCAGAATCGCGTAAAGCAGTAAGATATTTATATTTATAAGGATCTTCAGGATTATACTGAGGTGTAATTTTTAATGTTTTAGCCTTTTTGTATTGACTGTTATAGCGACGATATCCACTGATATTCATTAAGCTTTTTCCTTTATCATCAATATAATGAAAAGTAGTATCAACTTCTATCTGCGTTACACCAAAATCATGATTCACATAAAATTTTACTTTTAAAGTTTTTGGAAAATCATTTTCCCATACCATTTTTCTGCTTTTGTAATTGTACAAACCAACTAAATTATCATAACCTTTTCCAAAAACAGCCATTAAGTTTGGTGAAGACATTTTATACTCTCTTATTTCACTTAACAATAAATTGCCCTGCAAATCATAGTAATTATAAAGCTGTTCGTTTCCTTTAATTGTACTTTCAATTTGACATTGAATCATATCAATATCTGTTAAAACCTTCATGTTTAATCCACCTTCAATAACTGTTTTACCATCAGGTGTTTGTAGATCACGCTTATAATTACCATATTTTTTAGGAGATTCATTTTCAGGTGTTACAATATAATATCCATTGTCTAAAATTTGTGCAATATTTTTATTTATGTACGATTTGTTTTTTGGTAGTAAACTTCCATTAATATGCTTGATTTCCATGTTATTACTATCATTATATGCAATGATATGGTTTCCTTCAGGAATATGGATGTTTTTATATTTGGGGTCAATTAGATATTTTTGTTTTGATATATCATATATTCCCATCAAATCATCTTGGGTAATGACATACAAATTAGATGTTTTTCTGTTTAGATAGGGAGAAAGCTTAAAAAACGCATCGGTTGTTCCTTCGGTAAGTTTTGTTAACTTATTATTTTCTAATTTATACAGATAATATGAAGTAGTGTACTGTGCAAAATTATAATATGCCGAAACATTTGAAGCAATATGTGTTGGAGCTTTTTTAAAGAACAAATAGCTATCTTTCCCGATAGCTTGAACATAAAGATAATCAGAAGAAATACTTTTTCCATTGCTGTCTAAAATATCCTGTTTCTCATTTTTATCAACTAAAAAATAAGGAGGAATGTAAAATAATTCCCCAAATTTAGGTTCAATTTTTACTGTTTTTTTTATGTTTGATAGTCCCCATTTATTATTTTTATAATATGGAATTAATAGATCATTCTTATTTACGTTTTGAGAATTTCCATTTATAAAAAATAAAGTACAAACAATAAAAATTGATATTTTATTAAATTTATTCATAGTCATCTGCTATTAATAAAAAAACGATCTTATTGATCGTTTTTCTTTTTCTTATGTTTAACTTTTGTATTTTGTTTAAAGTAGCTTAAAAAATCACCTATATAAACATCTCCTTTTTGAAAATATTTCTTTTCAGGAGAACGTGAGGTGGCAAATGCGGTTTTTTCTTTCTTATTAAGATCAGAAGTTCCAATAATGTAAAAACCATCTTTTGTTGGAAGTGTTACACCGGCATCTCTCCCTTCGTAACCATAAAAAGAGGCATATTTTAATGTGGTACCGTCTGAAGATACAATTGATGTGTACACATCTGAATTTCCTCCGCCGTATTTAGGCTGAAAGGCATTAATTGTTGGTAAGTTATTCTCGTTATTATTATTCATAACAGACGAAGTAATGAAAAGTTCATCATCATTACTAAAGATATGTTCACCAGCATGTACAAAACTAGTCCATACTCTTTCTCCATTTGAAGAAAATTTTGAAACACTTGTACTGCCAACTTGTATAAAAGGTTCTTTTAAATAAGCATTTTCTGTAGCTACATTTAGCTTTTTATTAAAAATTCTATGTGTTGCCAATATATAGGCTTCGTCGCCAATAACTGTTAAACTGTTATTATTTAAAAGCGTACTACCTAATGTTACATTGGTATTATCCTCTCCAAAATAAGTACTCCATAACCTTTCACCATCAAAACTAAATTTTGATAGAAAAACACTGAAAATATTATCTAACGAGACATTTGGTCTATATACTTTTTCATGGTAGCTGTTGGGTGTACCAAAATAATTACTAGACATAGTTGCCCCCATATGATCTCCATAAATATATAAACCATTATTACCCGCAGCAATACTCTTTATTGTAGAACTGTCTTTTGTGTAGAATGTACTCCAAATGTGCTTACCGTCCTTATCTAATTTACTTATTACATCTTGGTATTCAATATTTGAAGTTAAATCTCCGTTTTTCTGAAAAAATGTAGGCGAAGCGACTGTATTTTTATTTCTTTTATTTAAAACGTAAATATTATTTTCAGAATCAACTGCTAAGGATGAGTTACTCGACAAAATATCATGAAAATAAGTAAACCAAATAATTGATCCTTGTAAATTAATTTTTGCCAAAAAGCTTGGAGCTAATTTAAACCCAAATATTAAGCTTTCACTATATGCTCCAGGTGTTGCAAGATCTTGTGCAACAGTTCTACCAGAAATAATTAAATTATTTTCTAAATCAAATTTTAAACTTTCTATTGTTGATAAACCTTCTTCACTATTAGAAATTTTATATATAAGTTTTGGTTTGGGTTCATTAGTACTATATTCATAAATTTCATTGCCTTGAGTACTTACCAAAAATAAATTTCCAGTTTCAGGATGCACTTCAGTAACAAAGGCAACGGATCTAACAATTGCTTTGTTAGGTGAAAAAGGTTTTATGGTTTTGGTTGATATAGGTAGTAATGTACCCCATTCTCTTTTGTACAAAGATTGTCCGTATTGTTTTGTAGTAGAAAATAGAGTCAATACTGATATAAAAAATACTAATTTTCTCATAAAGATTTGTAATTTAAATTTAACCTTATTAACTAAAAGCTAAATTTATAAAATGATGTCTGTTAAACTTAATCTTTCTTTTTTGGCTTACCGTTATTAAATCTAACGTTTCCTAAAATATCTTTTTTAGTAGGTGTAGTATTACTTTTTGCTGTAGTATTGCTTTTACCTTTAAAAGCAGGTTTTGCAGCTATAGGCTTTTTAGGTGAATATGGCGCTTTAGGTTTATCTTCAACCTTTGGTTTGTCTGTTAAAGGTATTTTGGAAGATGAAATTCCTGCTAAAACTTCTTTAGGGTTTTTAGGATTTTCTTTAGTTCCGCGTAAATAAATCACCAAACCATTCAAAAAGTTACGTAAAATCTGATCTTGACATTCTACATATTTCGGGTGATCTTCGGTTCTAAAAAAATTCCCTATCTCTCCTTTAGAAATTCTAAAATCAACCAATTCTAAAATGTCCAGAATTTGATCGTCTCTTAACTGTAATGCAACTCTTAATTTTTTTAATATATCGTTATTTGTCATCATATTTCTTAAATTTTATCAAAGATACAAGAAAAAAGCTTTCTTAAAAGAAAGCTTAATAAGTTATATCGCTAATTGCTGTTAGTGTGTTTGGAAAATCAGCTGCATTCCATTTAAACTGCGTGACTTTTTGCTCGCCAAAAGCATACATAATGTCGTTATAAATTACGACATCTTTAAATTTATGATTTACAGATTTTACCAATACTGGTTCTGCAGGATTTGTGGCGTCAAAAATCTTTAATTCATCATCACAAATAATCAGATAATTCTCATGAATTGCCAATCCACGCGGATATGTTAAATTTCTTTGGTGAATAAGCTGCGGATTTTTAACATCGGCAATATCATAAACCATTAACGTATTCAAATTATTTCCACAACCTGTGTTAGAATGTAGTGTAACATAGGCATAACCTTCATTTGCAACTACTGGGTCACATGCTGTAAAATGTTCTGCTTGAGACAGATATTTTGGATTTTCAGGGTTTGAAACATCATAAATGAACATTCCGTTTCTAGATCCCATAAACATTAAATCGCCTAAAGAATAAATAGTTTCGATATCACGTCCAATGGTTACATCGTTCACTTTCACCGGATTGTTTGTGTCTGATATTTGAAATACATGTAAATCTTGATTATCTACCGTATACAAGTAATTTCCTTTAATAGCAAAAACTGCCATTGATCCGCCTTTACCAGATCCTTCAGAATTTGGCCCACCTGTCTCTGAAGAATTATCGCTACCACAAAATGTTAATGAAAAACATGCTGCAAGTATTATACTAAATTTTAAAAACTTCTTTTTCATAACTAATTATTTCCAGTCAACAATAATTTCATTTTCGCCAGCGTAATGATTAAATCCATCAGGACTTATTTTTTGCGGGAATGTATTTGCAATTCGCTTTTGAACCGTAACTTGGTTATTATTTAAACTAACAGCAACCAAATCAACCGCCTGATTGATATAGATCGTATTGTTTTTAATTGCCATGTCTGTTGCGCCCGGAACTTCTAAAAAGCCGGTTAATTGTGGAGCATTCGGGTTGGAATTATCATAAATATGAAAACCTTTGTTTTCATCGGTAATAAAAATGTAAGAATCTTTCACATATATTTTCCCTGCTTTTTTCATGCTTTTTGGTTCAGACATTTTTATTGAATTGACCATTTGCTCACGCGACATGATTACCGGCGTATATTGCGAATATTGTGGTGTTGACGGAAAATCGTCATCATCATGATAATTGTAGAAGCAACTTTGCAGCGATAAAGTACCTGCAAGCGTTACTGTAAACAACAATAATTTTAAGTTTTTCATGTTTTAAGTATATTTTGGTTAAAAATATAAAAAATACTTATAGGTTTGTTTTTTTATTTGTTAATTCTTGAATCTCGTCGCGAAGCCTTGCTGCCTGAATAAAATCTAAATTTTTAGCAGCATTTTCCATTTCCTTACGCTTTTCTTTTATCACTTTATCGATATCTTTTGTAGATCTGTAAACAACATTTTCTTCGGCAACGGTTTTTAAATTTGTTTCTGCTTGATCGTATGATTTAAATTTATCAGTAAAAGATTTCTCAATTTTCTTGTTTAAAGCTTTTGGTTTTAATCCATGTTCTTTATTGTACGCGATCTGTTTGTTGCGTCGGTAAACTGTTTCATCCATTGTACGCTGCATGCTGGCGGTAATTTTATCGGCATACATTATGGCTCTACCGTTAATATTACGTGCAGCTCTACCAACGGTTTGCGTTAAAGATCGTGAACTACGTAAAAAACCTTCCTTGTCAGCATCTAAAATAGCAACCAATGAAACTTCTGGTAAATCTAATCCTTCACGTAAAAGGTTAACACCAATCAGTACATCAAACATACCTTTACGTAAATCCTGCATAATTTCAATACGTTCTAAAGTATCAACATCAGAGTGTATATATCTGCATCGAATCCCGATTTTTGTAAAGTGTTTTGCCAATTCTTCTGCCATTCGTTTTGTCAGCGTAGTAACCAAAACACGTTCATCAACTTCTACACGTTTGTGTATTTCTTCTACTAAATCATCAATTTGATTCTGACTCGGACGCACTTCAATAATCGGATCTAACAAACTTGTCGGGCGAATTACTTGTTCTACATAAATTCCTTCTGACTTTTGTAATTCATAATCTGCGGGTGTTGCCGATACATAAACTACCTGATTTTGCAATAATTCGAATTCTTCAAATTTTAACGGTCGATTGTCCATAGCAGCGGGCAATCTAAAACCATATTCAACCAAATTTTCCTTGCGCGAACGGTCACCACCATACATTGCATGAACTTGTGAAACCGTAACGTGACTTTCATCAATTATCATTAAAAAATCTTTCGGAAAATAATCTATCAAACAAAAGGGACGCGTTCCCGGTTCACGACCATCTAAATATCTTGAATAATTTTCGATACCCGAACAATATCCTAATTCGCGGATCATTTCTAAATCAAAATTTGTACGTTCTTCCAAACGTTTTGCTTCTAAATGTTTACCGATCGATTTAAAATAATCAACTTGTTTAACCATATCCTGTTGAATTGCCCAAATGGCATTTTGTAAAACATCGGGCGATGTAACAAACATATTGGCAGGGTAGATGCTTAACAACGTATATTTTTCGATTACTTTAGATGTAGCCGTATCAAAAGATTCGATGGTTTCAATTTCATCTCCAAAAAAGTGAACACGGAAAGGATCATCGGCATAACTCGGAAAAACTTCCACTGTATCGCCTTTAATTCTAAAAGTTCCGTGAGAAAATTCTGCTTCGGTTCTTGAATATAATGATTGAACTAATTGCTGAAGAAACTTTGTACGTGAAATAACCTGATCTTGCTCTATTGTAACAACATTTTTTTGAAACTCGGTAGGGTTTCCAATACCATATAAACAAGAAACTGATGCTACTACCAACACATCTCTTCGACCAGAAAGTAGGGAAGATGTGGTACTTAAACGCATTTTTTCTAAATCTTCATTTATGGAAAGATCCTTTTCTATGTATGTTCCTGTGACTGGCAGATAAGCTTCTGGTTGATAATAATCATAGTACGAAACAAAATATTCAACTGCATTGTTTGGAAAAAACTGCTTAAATTCTGAATACAACTGTGCTGCCAACGTTTTATTATGAGCCAAAACCAGAGTAGGTTTTTGTACTTCTTGAATCACATTCGCAACCGTAAAAGTTTTACCGGAACCCGTTACACCAAGTAATGTTTGAAAACGTTCATTATTTTTTATTCCGGTTGAAAGACTTTTTATTGCTGCAGGCTGATCGCCCATAGGTTTATATTCTGATACTACTTCAAATTTCATTTTTGTACAGAGTTTTTACAAATATAGGAATAAAAAAAGAGAGGCATAAACCTCTCTTTTCTTAATATATTAAAGTATTAATTACTTTACTTTGAAAGTTACTCTTCTAGCAAATTTAGAAGTAGTCTTGTTAGTACCATCGAATGAAGTATCTTCACCGTTAGCAGTAGTTTTAATTCTAGAGCTAGAGATTCCAGCTTGTTCTAAAATTTTAGCTACGTTTTTAGCACGTTTTTCAGACAAACGTTGGTTGTACGATGGGTTACCAACTGAGTCAGCAAAACCATTAACTTCAACAGTAGCGTTTGGATTAGAACGTAAGTAAGTAACTAAGAAGTTAGTTGCTTCTGCATTTTTAGGAGCTGATTTATCAAAATCAAAATAAACTGCTACATAACCTTGGTTGATTAAATCTTGAGCTGTGTTTGAATCAGCAGAAGAGAATGTATCACCTTTCTTAGCATATCTTGAATCGAAATAATCTTCGTAAGAATCTGGAATACCGTTTTTGTTTAAGTCAATAGAACGACCTTTAGTATCAACCATGTTTCCTGCTGGAGTATTTGGTTCTAAATCTAAATAATCAGCAACACCATCGTTATCAGAATCGATCATTTTGTTTTCGATATCTGTTACACGGTTTTCTAAAGATTCAACTCTGTTAGTTAAACCATCGTTAGCGTACCAGTCAGCATGTTGTTCGTTTTTCCCTAAGTAGAAAGATAAACCTAAAGTAGCATTGTAGAATGTACCGTTAAATCCTCTATCGTTAGCGTCAACCATTGAATTACCATCAAAAGTCATGTTTTGCTCAATAGTGTTAACCATTGTGAAGTCAGCATTTAAAGCAACACGGTTACCTAATTTAACTTGACCAGTTAATCCTAAAAGAACGTGACCCATGTTGTCTTTTTCGTAAAGGTTAGTTGGTAAATCTTTTCCTGGTTCCATCCAAGAGTATCCAGCACCACCATGAGCTAATAAACCAAAAGTTTTAGTCCATTCTTCGAAATTCATGATACGACCTAAATTTGCAACCCCTTGTAAGCTTGCTCTGTAATGTGTAGTTCTAAAGTAGTTAGAATCTTCACCACTTTTCATGTAGTCATAACCGAAATCAGCTTTAATACCGAATTTGTTGTTAAACATATAACGTACACCAGCATCAGCATGAACTAAACCAAAGAAAGTATCACCAGTGTAACCAGGAGTCATTGGAGAAGAAGGTTTTGTTAAACCACCATTAATGTCAATAGACCATTTGTTGTAAGGTAATCCTTCTTGCGCGTTCATATTAGAGAAACCTAATACTGCAGCAATTAAAGGCAAAGTTATTTTTTTCATAAAACTTTTTTTTAAATTATTAGTAATTATAGATTATTTGAATTTATAATTTTCGGTAAAAGTAATGTATTTTAACTAAAAACAAAAATTTTTTTAATTTTTTAACCATTTATAGTCTGAATAGAATGTTCCAAAAGGAAGGAGGGAAGCTAATAGGACCAATCCTAACTTTTTCATAGACCAATTATATTCAAATTTTAGATAAATAGCCAGTATAAAATACAAAACAAAAAGTATGCCATGAATCATTCCAATTGGATATAATAATTGTTGGTATAATTCTGGATTATTCGGTTTGTTGTATAACATATTGTAAAACAATGCGATATACGAAATACCTTCTAAAGCAGCTATTAATCTAAAAAAGTTTAACATGATTAAAGTTGTTGAAATTGTTGGTTATATTCTTTTAAGTCTGCCAAGTTGTGTTTGTTCTCCAAATCTAGCATTAACGACATAAAATAAGTAAAACTTTCTGTTGAAGAGTTTTCGTTACTGATTTCAGAATCTTCTTCAATTGGCTCATCTGAAGGGATGTTTACCAAGAAATCATTCTTTTCTTCAATATGTTCATAAGCTAAACGTAATGCTTTAACTAGAACAGGTTTTTCCTCAAGTAAAGCAAATTCTCTAAGCTTTTTTAATTCAGGAACTACAGATGTAGCAACTATACCATTTGAAATTACTTCGGCTTGTAATGCTTTGATAATTTTTTGTGCGTTTGAATTTTCCACTTATTTATTTTTTATAAACAGCGCAAAATTAGTGATATTTGTTGAATATTAAAAATTTATCATTCTATTTTATTATGTTATTATATTGAATTATAATGTATATTATGTAAAATAGAATTAACATTATTTTAAAATAGACTTATAATTCAATATAAATATGTACGCTTTACTATTAAGTTTAATTTCTTCTCTATTTGTTGGTTTTTTTATTAAGTATTTAAAAATCAGAGAAATAAAAAACTTGTTCGTTATAGTATTTGTAAATTATGCTGTAGCAATAATTGTTTGTTATCTGTTGTTTAATTATGCTATAAATCTAGCATCACTAAGCAATTCTGTTTCTTACATAACATTATCTTTAGGGATTTTAATGCCGAGTATTTTTTATTTTTTGAATAAATCGTTGAATAAATCCGGATTAGCTAAAACGGATATTTTCCAGCGATTGTCATTAATAATACCTGTAATATTGAGTTTTTGGTTGTTTCAAGAACTATTTACTTGGGCAAAATTTACAGCAATTGCATTAGCTTTTATAAGTATTGTACTTTTATTGTATAAAAAATCCACAAAAGATGGAAATTTCAACACCTTATACCTAATTGCTGTCTTTATTGGATACGGTACAGTTGATACTTTATTTAAAATATTAGCTACAAACAAAAACATACCTTATATAGCAGCATTATTTCTAGTATTTATTTTTTGTGCTGTTGTAAGTGGATTGTATCTGTTTTTAAGCAACGGAAAAATTAAGAAAAAATTTATTTTCTACGGATTTGTATTAGGAATACTAAACTTTTCAAATATCTACTTCTACATGAAAGCCCACAAAATATTCTCCGATAGCCCTACCCTTGTGTTCATCACCATGAATTTAGGTGTTATTATAGGTGGTAGTTTAATAGGTAAATTTTATTTTAAAGAAAAGTTGACAAATAATGCTGTTGCAGGTATTGTTTTAGCTGTGATTAGTGTAATTTTATTGGCGTTAATTCAAATTGATATTTTATAAATGAACTATACCCCAAAAATATTTGTAACAGTTGATGTTGTTTTGTTTAGAAAGATGAACAGCAGCCACGAAATTTTATTAATTCAACGATTAAATGATCCTTTTAAAGATTATTGGGCATTGCCAGGTGGATTTGTTGATGAAAACGAAGAATTGGAAACAGCTGCAAAGCGGGAACTTTTTGAAGAAACAGATATTCAGCTTTTTCAGGTAAAACAAATAAAAGCATACGGAAATCCTAACAGAGATCCACGTCATCATACCATATCTGTGGCTTTTATGGGAGAAATTGATAGTTTGGCTGAAGCAAAGGCAAAAGACGACGCCAAAGCGGTCAAATGGTTTTCTATCGAAGAACTGCCGGCTTTAGCATTTGATCATGCTGAAATTATTCGAGATACAATTGAAAAATTCATAATAAAACCAGCTTATTAGGCTGGTTTTCTATTTTAAAATATATCTATACTTCCTTTTCCTTCACGAATTACTTCAGGTTCGTTTCCTGTTAAATCAATAATGGTAGATGCCGTGTTATCGCCATAGCCACCATCAATTACCACATCGACTTTATTCTGCCATTTTTCAAAAATCAATTCAGGATCTGTTGTGTATTCAATTAATTCATCATCATCGTAAATAGAGGTTGAAACTATAGGATTTCCTAATTGTTTAACCAATTCTAATGCAATGCTGTTATCGGGTACACGAATTCCGACGGTCTTTTTCTTTTTAAATTCCTTCGGAAGATTGTTATTTCCTTCTAAAATAAAGGTGTACGGACCAGGTAACGCACGTTTTAAAATTTTAAACGACGATGTATCTAAACTTTTAACGTAATCAGAAATGTTGCTTAAATTGTTACAAACAAAAGAGAAATTGGCTTTCTCAAGCTTAATTCCTTTGATTTTTGCAATACGTTCTAAAGCTTTGGTGTTCGTAATATCGCAACCCAAACCGTAAACCGTGTCGGTTGGATAAATAACCAAGCCACCTTCTTTTAATATTTTTACTACTTTCTGAATTTCCTTTTCGTTAGGATTATCAGGATATATTTTTATGAATTTCGCCATTATTCCAGTATATTAAGTTTTGCAAAACGCAGTAGCAACTTTTTGATTCCGCCTACATCAAAATGAATTTCGGCTTTTTTGTCTGCCCCTGCTCCTTCTAAGTTAAGAATTTTTCCTTTACCAAAACGTTCGTGCATAATAATTTGTCCTTCTTGTAACGAAGAATTTTCATTTGATGATGAACTTGAAGCCGAAATCTTACTGATATCCTTCAATCTTCTAATATCATTATTTGGTTTTTGATCCTCATTTTCTCGAACCCATTTTGGCGGAACTCCCGCAGTTGGCTTGTTTAATCGCAATTTAGATTTATCAACATCGCCAAAAATATCTTCGTTGATTGATGATTTATATCTGTAATTTGTTTCGGGAGCCGATAGAAATTCCAAATACTGCGGATCAATTTCTTGAATAAATCTAGACGGATCGCAATCGCTTAATTTTCCCCAACGATAACGACTTTGTGCGTACGTTAAATATGCTTTATGTTCGGCACGAGTTAAGGCAACGTAAAACAATCGGCGTTCTTCTTCCAAATCTGCACGCGAATTCACACTCATAGCACTCGGAAACAAATCTTCTTCCATACCAACCACAAAAACTGTAGGAAATTCTAATCCTTTTGCCAAGTGAATGGTCATTAAAGCCACACGGTCGTCATCGCCTTTATCGTTATCTAAATCGCTAGCCAACGCAACATCTTCAAGGAATTCGGCTAAACTTCCACGAGCACCATCAACTTCAACCTGACCTTCAGTGAAATCTTTTATACCGTTTAAAAGTTCTTCAATATTATCTAAACGAGTAATTCCTTCGGGTGTTCCATCTTTTTTTAATTCCATCATGATTATCATTAATTACCTGAAAATTTTTAATCATGGTAACAAAATCGCTTATTTTACTTTTGGTTCCCGATGTTAATTTTAAATCGATTTTATCGATATGTTCCATCACCTCAAAAATACTTCGCTTGTAATGGTTGGCTGCAATGTTCAATTTTTCAACCGTTGTGTTACCAATTCCACGTGCCGGATAATTAATTACACGCACCAAAGCTTCTTCGTCTTTCGGGTTTACAAGCAAACGTAAGTATCCCAAAACATCTTTAATTTCTTTACGCTGATAGAACGACAAACCGCCATAAATACGGTACGGAATATCCTTTTTACGCAAGGCATCTTCCATAGCACGTGATTGTGCGTTGGTGCGGTACAAAATCGCAAAATCTCCATTGTTCATTTGATGCGTCATTTTTTCTTCAAAAATGGTCGAAGCAACAAATCTGCCCTCTTCAGCATCGGTTATCGATCTATGAATTTTAATTTTAGCGCCATCGGCATTTGCTGTCCAAACCAATTTATCAAGCTTGGTTTTATTTTTGTCGATAATAGTATTGGCTGCTTCTACAATATTTTTTGATGATCGGTAATTCTGTTCCAAACGATATACCTTAACATCATCGAAATCTTTCTGAAAATTAAAAATATTGTTGATATTCGCTCCACGAAACGCGTAAATTGACTGTGCATCATCGCCAACTACACAAATATTCTGAAAACGATCTGCCAGTGCTTTTACAATCAAATATTGGGAATTGTTGGTATCCTGATACTCATCAACCATAATGTATCTGAAACGATCTTGATATTTCAATAAAACTTCAGGAAAACGAATCAAGAGCTCGTTTGTTTTCAACAATAAATCGTCAAAATCCATTGCACCGGCTTTAAAACATCTTTCAACATACGCCTGATACAAATCGCCAACACGCGGTTTTTTAGCCATGGCATCGGCTTCCATCAACTCCGGATTATTAAAATACGCTTTAACGGTAACCATGTTATTTTTGTAGTTAGATATTCTGCTTAAAACATCTTTAGGCTTGTAAATATCCTTATCTAACTGCATTTCTTTGATAATTTGTCCGATCAAACGTTGCGAATCTTGCGAATCGTAAATCGTAAAATTTGAAGGATAGCCCAATTTATCGGCTTCGGCACGAAGAATTCTTGCAAAAACCGAGTGAAAAGTTCCCATCCATAGATTTTTGGCTTCGGCAGAACCAACTATTTTCGAGATACGTTCTTTCATTTCTTTGGCTGCTTTGTTGGTAAAAGTCAACGACAAAATATTAAAAGCATCAACGCCAAGGTGCATCAAATAAGCTATACGTAAAGTTAAAACACGTGTTTTACCAGAGCCCGCACCAGCAATAATAATCATTGGTCCGTTTTTTTGTAAAACAGGTTCACGTTGCGCATCGTTTAATTGATCGATATAATTTTGCATAGATTTATTTTCAGAAAAAAACAAAGTTACTACTACTAAAAATAAGTAGCAAATAATATTAATTTAGGTTTATATTTGTTTTTTAAAAGTTATAAAATGTTTTCAAATTTTACGGTTGACTGGAAAGAGTCGTTACTTATATTATTAGGTTTAGTAGTTGTTGTGCTGTTATTTTACGTTTTTAATCGAAAATCGATTGCGCAAGAAAGAGAAGCTCGAAGATTATTGAAAGAACGTATGCAACATCCTTATAATGAACCACAAATTCAAGAAGTTGTACGTAAATCTACCCCGCAAATTGTTCAGGCTTACGAACGTTTGATTATTTTAATGGAACGTATCGATTTGCATAAATTGGTTGTTCGTGTTGCACCAATATCAACTTTAAAGCAAGATTATGCATCGTTTTTAATTCAGAATATCGATCAGGAATACGATTTTAATATTTCGCAACAATTGTATGTTTCAGAAGAAGCATGGGCGTTAATTGCTACTGCAAAACAAACAATCATACAACAAATATTAAAAACAAGTTTATTGGAAGAAGTTACAGATGCCGAAACTTTACAAAAAAAATTAGTACAAAATAAAGAAATGAATTCGGTTACCGATTTGGCAAAAAACAGATTAAAGCAAGAATTTAAAAGTTTGGTTTAATTTTTGATTTATATCTAATAACTTAAAAGCTAAAAATTATGAAGAAGCTATTAACAATATTGGGAATTGCCTTTTTAGCAAGTTGCGAATCATCAGACACCTGTACTTGCGAAGTGTATGAAAATATTGGAACGGAAGAACAGCCTCAATTAAGATACATTGGACGTTTAGAAGGTAGTTGCGATGGCGTAACAAAAGAAGAAGAAAAAGTTTACCAAAGTGTAAGCTGTGATTAAAGATGTTCAACCGAACATCTTTTTTTTGTCTCCTTTATTTTTTATATATTCGCTAAACCTAAAAGTAAAGATATATGAAATTCGGAATTATCCGCGAAGGTAAAACTCCACCAGACAAACGCGTTGTTTTTTCTCCACAAGAATTATTATCAGTAAAAAACACGTATCCAACCGCCACATTTAAAGTAGAAAGTTCGCCGATAAGAGTATTTAAAGATGAAGAATACCAAGAATTAGGTTTCGAAGTAAGTAATGATTTAACCGATTGCGATGTGCTTTTTGGAGTTAAAGAAGTTCCTGTAGATCAGTTAATTCCTAACAAAACTTATTTCTTTTTTTCGCATACCATTAAAAAACAACAATATAATAAAAAGCTACTACAAGCTTGTTTACAGAAAAATATACGATTAATAGATCACGAAACGTTGGTTGACAAAAACGGTACACGCTTGATTGGTTTTGGTCGATATGCCGGAATTGTGGGTGCTTATAATGCTTTTAGAGCCTTTGGAATTAAGTTTGAATTGTTCAACCTGAAAAAAGCCGAAGAATTAAAATCTCAAAACGATTTAATTGAACGTTTAAATAGAGCTTACCTACCGCCTATCAAAGTTGTTTTAACAGGTAAAGGTAAAGTTGGTTTTGGTGCAAAAGAAATTTTGGACGGAATGAAAATGAAAGAGGTTTCAATTGAAAAATTCTTAACCAAAGAGTTTGA